>DJWR01000183.1 GCA_002441055.1 Caulobacteraceae bacterium UBA6225
TCGTCGACGAGGATGCCGATGGAGAAGATCAGGGCGAACAGGCTGACCCGGTTGATGGTGTAGCCCATCAGGTTGGAGGCGAAGAGGGTCAGCAGAATGGTGGTGGGGATCACCACGGCGGTGACGCCGGCTTCCCGCCAGCCAATGGCGAGGCCGATCAGGATGACGATGGAGACGGTGGCCAGCCCCAGGTGAAACAGGAGCTCATTGGCCTTTTCATTGGCGCTCTCGCCATAGTCACGGCTGACGGCGACCTCCAGGCCTTCGGGGATGAGACTGCCCTTCAGCGTCTCTACGCGCTCCAGAATGTGCTCAGACACCACCACGGCGTTGGCGCCCTGGCGCTTGGCGATGGCCAGGCTGACGGCCGGCGCCTGGGTCCAGCCGTCGGCGGTGCGGCTGTGACGCCAGACCCGGGCCTGGTCTTCCCTCGGTCCCTGGATCACTGTGGCGACGTCGCGGATGTAAACCGGCTCGCCTTTCACCGAGGCGACGCTCAGCAGACCCACTTCCTGTGCGCTGGCCAGGGTGCGGCCCGCGGCGACGTCCACCGCCTGGCCGTCCTGGCGGATGGCGCCGGCTGGGAAGCTGCGGTTGGCCTGGCGCACAGCCTCGATCACGCCGCCCAGGGGGACGCCCCTCAGGGCCAGGCGTTCGGGGTCGGGCTCCACACGGATCTCATCTGGCCGTCCGCCAACGATGAAGGTCAGGCCCACATCCTCGACCTTGGCCACCTCGGTGCGCAGTTTCAGCGCGATGGCATAGAGGGCCTGGTCCGACCAGCGCTCGGCCATTTCCGGGGTCGGGGTCAGGGTCAGCACGACGGCGGGCACATCATTGATGCCGCGGGTGACGATCATCGGTTCAGGGATCCCCACCGGGATCTGATCATAGTTGGCGCGGACCTTCTCATGGACGCGCACGGCGGCGTCCTCGGGGTCTTCGCCCACATCGAAACGGGCGGTGACCAGGACCTGATCGTCCTGCACCTGAGTGTAGACGTGATCCACCGCGTCGATGGACTTGACGATGGTCTCCAGAGGTTTGGCCACCAGTTCGGCGCCGTCGGCGGCGCGCAGGCCGGGTGTCGCGACCATGATATCCACCATGGGCACGCTGATCTGCGGCTCTTCTTCCCGGGGGATGGGCAGGAGCGCCATCAGGCCTACGGCGATGGCCGCCAGCAGGGCCAGGGGCGTCAGAGGGGAGTGGATGGTCGCCTGGGTCAGGCGCCCGGATATGCCCAGATTCATCTGGCCGCTCCCTGGGTGGGCGTCAGCAGCACATCGCCGGCGCGGGCGCCCGACAGGATCTCGACCTGACCTGGCGTTGGCGCGGACGTCGCCTGAACCGCCACCTCGCGCGCCGTGCCGTCAGGTCCCAGAATGCGGACGAAGTCCAGGCCGAACCGGGTGGCCACATAGGTCTCCGGAACCACCAGGGCCTCACGCTCGCCGACCTTGACCTGGACGCGGACCCGCTGACCGATCAGGTCGGCGCGCAGGCCCTCGACCCGCAGGTCAGCAGTCACCTGGCCCCCTGTCACCGACGGATAGATCTGGACGACCGTTCCATAGGCGGCCAGTCCGGGCAGATCTGCGGCGTCGACGGGCGCCTGGTCGCCAACCTTCAGCGCGCGGGCCTGTCCCTCGGGCAGTTCCAGCCGCAGCAGCGGTTCCCCTGAGGTGATGGTCGCCACCGATTGTCCGCCGGCGACAACCGAGCCAGCCGGCACATCGGCCTGCAGGACCCGGCCGGAGGAGGGCGCCAGTATGGCGCCCTGCGATCCCATCTCGGCGCTGGCGGCCCGCTGAGCCCTTGCGGCCGCCGCCATGCCCTCCGCGGCCCGGGCTGCGGCCTGGGCCTGCTCGAGCCGCGCCTTGGCGTAAAAGCCCTTGTCGTAGAGCACCTGCACCCTGGACAGTTCGGCTTCGGCCCTCGCGGCTTCGGCCGCCGCGGCGGCGGCCTGGGCGTCATAGGCCGTGGTTTCCAGGGTCAGGCGCTGGTCGGACACCCGACCGATCAACTGGCCTTTGCGCACCTCGTCGCCTTCCCGGACCAGGAGCTCGGTCAGGGTGCCGCCAATCCGCGCCCGGGCCTCGGCCATGTCGCGGGTCACCACGCTGGCGGCCACCGGCTTCAGATCGTCGACCGGCTGCAGGCGAAGGGTGAGACGGGCGCCCTTGGCCTCGGCCGCCGGCGTCGGCTTTGGGGCCGCAGGTTCCGAACAGGCGGCGGCGCCCAGGGTCAGGGCCAGCAGGCTCGCGGTCAGCAGGGGGCGCATGGGCGTCTCTTCCGGGGTCTTATTGGGCGTCGCGGACGGCGCCGGTGGCAGGATCGATACGGACCACTGGCAGCTTGGCTTCCCGCCAGGCGCCAATGCCGCCCGCAAGGTGGCCGGCGACCTCAACGCCAGCCTTCTGGCAGAGGTCCAGAGCCATGGCCGAGCGCTTGCCTGACCCGCACTGCAGCACGATGGCCCGCGGACCGCCAGCCGGCAGGGCGTCGGCGTCGAAGGTGGACAGGGGGAAGTTCAACGCCCCGTGGATGCGCTCGGAGGCGAACTCAGCGGGCTCGCGGACGTCGATCAGGACGATCTTGCGCGCGGCCAGCCGGTCGTGGACGTCGGCGGGGGCAAGGTCGGCGGTGTGGGGCATGAGGAGGTCTCCGGCCAGTCGTTAAAACCATTGTATATGCGCAACTACGCATATATAGGTTTCATCAGCCCATTCAAGAGACATCAAGCCTGGGGCTGAGGGACGGACGCCGCCTTGACCATGATCAATGTCGGGGCTGGGAAAGAAATCAGGGTTATCCCATGAAAAAGCCAGTCATAGCCATATTGGGCGCCGGTCTCGGCGGGGCCGTCGCGGCCTTCGAGATCAAGGAAGCGGTCGGGGCCAACGCCGAGGTGACCGTCGTATCCCAGGGGGATGTCTTCCACTTCGTCCCCTCCAACCCCTGGGTCGCGGTGGGGTGGCGAAAGCGTGAGGCCATCGAGGTTCATCTTCCGCCGATCATGGCTCGGAAGAAGATCGGCTTCACCGGCGTCGGCGCCCGACGGGTGCATCCTCAGAAGAGCCGCCTGGAACTGGAGGACGGGGAGAGTCTCTTCTACGACTACCTGGTCATCGCCACGGGCCCGGAGCTGGCCTTCGACGAGATCGAGGGCCTTGGGCCCGACGGCTACACCCAGTCTGTCTGTCATGTGGCGCACGCCGAACGCGCCGCTGAAGCCTTCGAGGTCCTGGCGCGCAATCCGGGTCCGATCGTGGTGGGGGCGGTGCAGGGGGCGTCCTGCTATGGCCCGGCCTACGAGTTCGCCATGATTCTCGACACCGAGCTGCGGCGTCGAAAGATCCGCGATCAGGTCCCGATGACCTTCGTCACCGCCGAACCCTATGTGGGGCATCTCGGTCTGGACGGGGTGGGCGACACCAAGGGGCTGCTGGAGAGCGAGATGCGCCAGCGGCACATCAAGTTCATCACCAACGCCAAGGTGGCCAAGGTCGGTCCCGGCCAGATGTCGGTGGAAGAGATCGCTGAGGATGGATCGGTCAAGGCGACCCATGAGCTGCCGTTCAGCTACTCCATGATGCTGCCAGCCTTCCGCGGCGTGTCCGCCGTCATGGGGATCGAAGGGCTCACCAATCCCAAGGGCTTCATCCTGGCTGACAAGCACCAGCGAAACCCGACCTATCCCAATGTCTTCTCTCTCGGCGTCTGCGTGGCCATTCCGCCTATGGGCAAGACCCCGGTGCCGGTGGGCGTGCCCAAGACCGGCTTCATGATTGAGAGCATGGTGACCGCCATCGCCGAGAACCTGAAGGAGCTCCTGGCGGGCGCAGAGCCCACCCATGAGGCAACGTGGAACGCCATCTGTCTGGCCGATTTCGGCGACAGCGGCGTGGCCTTCATCGCCCAGCCGCAGATCCCGCCGCGCAACCTCAACTGGGCCGCCGAGGGCCGCTGGGTGCATCTGGCGAAGATCGGTTTCGAGAAGTACTTCATCTCCAAGATCAAGAGAGGGGAATCCACGCCCTTCTATGAAAAGCTCGCCCTCGATCTGATCGGGGCCCGAAAGCTGAAGGTCTGACCATGCCCCAGATCGTCTGCCCCGCCTGTGCGGCGGCCAACCGCATTCCCCCAGACCGTGACGCCGCCGCGGCGAAGTGCGGCCGGTGTGGAGTGCGGCTGTTCCAGGGCCAGCCTACTGAGGTGGACTCTGCGGGATTGCAGACCCACCGGCGAGCTAATCAGGGGGTGGCCGTGCTGCTGGACGTCTGGGCGCCCTGGTGTGGCCCCTGCCGGTCCATGGCGCCGCATTTCGCAGCCGCCGCCGCGCGGCTGGAGCCGGATGTTCGGCTGCTCAAACTCAACGCAGACGAGGCGCCCGACGCCAGCGCAGCCCTGGGCGTTTCGGGGATTCCCGCGCTCATCCTGCTCAAGGACGGGCGCGAGGTGGCCCGTCGGGCCGGCGTGATGACCACCGACCAGATCACCGCCTGGGTGTCCCAGGCCCTGGCTGCGGCGTGAGCCCCAGCCCATAGAGGACTGATCCAAATGACTCTTGACCGCGCAGTCTTTGTCTTCGCTGGCTTCGTCGTGCTGACCAGCGTCGCCCTGGCCCACCTTGTGAGCCCCTGGTGGATGCTGCTTGCCGCCTTTGCCGGGCTCAACATGATCCAGGCGGCCTTCACCGGTTTCTGTCCGGCCGCCATGGCGCTGAAAAAGCTTGGCTTCAAGCCGGGGCAAGCGTTCCGCTAAGCTTGGCCAGCACCGCCAGACCATCGGCCGCCAGCCGACGGGTCAGGGCCTCCGCGTCCATGGGCTGCGCCAGGGCGGCGGCCTGACCAGACCACAGCGGGGTGAAATCCTGCGGTGTCGGGCTGGCCGACCTCAAGGGGCCAAGGGCTGCTGCGGCGTGCGGAAAGGCGGGCGCGTCCGGCGATAGAGGACCGATCTCGGCCATCAGTCGGTTGATGATCCCCCTGGCGGGCCGGCCTGTGAACAGGTTGGTGAGCGCCGTCCCGTCATCGCTCGCCTGGGCCAGCGCCTGCCGATGGGCGTCGGTGACCAGGGACTGCGGGCTCTTGAGATAGGCTGTGCCCACCTGGACGCCCGCGGCGCCCAGGGCGAAGGCTGCAGCCAGACCCCGGCCATCGGCGATCCCGCCTGCGGCGATGATCGGCAGGTTCACGGCGTCGACCACCTGCGGCAACAGGGCCATCAGCCCAGGTTGAGCGCTCATATTGTCGGTCAGGAAGCTGCCGCGATGGCCGCCGGCTTCCAGGCCCATGGCGATCACCGCATCGCATCCATGGTCGGCCAGCCAGACCGCCTCGGCCACCGTCGTCGCCGAGCTGATGACGCGCGCCCCGGTGGCCTTGACCCGGTCCAGCAGGGCAAGGTCTGGCAGACCGAAGTGAAAGCTGACCACCTCCGGCCTGACGGCTTCGACAACGGCGCAATAGTCGGCGTCAAACGGGGCCCGGCCCGCGCCGGTGGGCGCCGCCGACGGATCAAGTCCAAGCTCGCGGTAGTAGGGGCTCAGGCGACGAAGCCACATCGCCTGCGCCGCTTCATCAGGCGGGCTCTGCTGGTGGCAGAAGAAGTTGAGGTTCAGCGGACCTGGCGCCGCCTGGCGGTACTCAGCGACCTGACGCTGGACGTCGTCCGGGCGCAGCAGGGCGCAGGGCAGGGCGCCAAGACCGCCGCCACGGCTCACCGCCACCGCCAGATCGACTCCGGAAGACCCGGCCATCGGCGCCTGGAGGATGGGCTGTTGCAATCCAAACAGATCGAGCAATCGACGGTCTGGCCATTGAGACATGTGGCGCCCTCACGCTGACAGCGGCGTCTCAGCCTTCTCAGGCTTCACCGCGTGCGCCGAGTCCATACATCGGCCGGGGCCAGTCATAAACGCTTACAATCACGACGCCCCCAGCCCTATACTGCGTTGAGTGGGTGTTTCCCCTGTGTCGGCGCCGATTTGGCGCGGTCTGGCCCAGGCGGCGCCCCCCGGCGCCAGCCGCGGCATTGCGCCCGCAACCGCAGCTGGCGGGGCCGATACGGGGCCGGGCGCCGGCCATTTCAGCCGCTCCCCATTCCTGCTTCGCCTGCGCGCCATGGGCGGCGCCGCGGCCTTCGCGGAATGAAAGGATCACGAGTTCCAGTGAGTAAGACCGAGATGTCCCCGACTCCGACCGGCAAGCTTGATGTGAACCACGGCTGCTACCGAATCCTGGCTGGCCCCCGCGGCGAGATGGGTGAGGCGATCGCCTATGTGGGAATGCGTAAGCTCGATCAGCTGACTGAAGACACGGTCGATGGCGCGCTCGCCACTATGATCGCCCGGCTGGACGTTCGACGCGACGCCTTCATCGCTCAGCGAGACGACCAGGGTCTGCCCAGCGCCGATGAATACCGCGAGGCCCTCGACGCCGCGCCGCTCGTCATGGAATCCCGCCTGGACAATACCCTGCACGCCCATTCGCAGCGACCAGGCGCGCGGGCCAACGCCGGCGATCTCGCCAGGTCCTGCGGTCTGACCGAGACGGCCTTCTGGCTGGAATACGGACGCCTGGGTCGGCGGCTGAACGCCTTGCTGGCCATTGAGGCCCCCAAGGACAAGACGCCGCGGCAGCTCGCCTCGCTCTACAGCTTCGCGACCTTTGATGTGGGCGCGCGTCCGAGCGATCTGACGATCACCCTGCGTCCGGCCTTTCTTGAGGCCCTGCAGTAGGCGGTCTGACCGCCCGCAGCATCGGATGGCTCGGATCTGCGGCTTCCTTCCATCCAGGACCAATTCACGCCCATGAGCCCTTTCGCCGAACTGGCCTATCATGTGACCCCGCTGGGCGCGCTCAGCCTGCGTCGCCGACGGATGTTGGCCCTGGATATCGAGGTGCTGGAGGTCAAGCTGGGCGAAGACTTCCTGATGTCCAGCCTGTTCACGGCTGGGGAGCGGGCCTTGGCCCACCTGTCCGTTGAGGCCGCGCCTGCCGGACCCTTGGATGTTCTGGTAGGCGGACTTGGCCTCGGTTACACGGCCGCCGCCGTGCTCGACCATGAACGGGTGCGGAGCCTGCGGGTCATCGACGTCTTGCCTGAGGTGATCGCCTGGCATCGGGACGGTCTGGTGGATCTTGGCCCCCGACTGTCTGGCGATGCCCGCTGCGCGCTGGAGGAGGGGGACTTTTTCGCCATGGTTCGCTCCGGGACGGCGCCGCAGCCCGGGCGTTTCCATTTGATCGCCGTGGACATCGATCATTCGACCGAAGCCTGGCTGAACGCCGACAATGGCGATCTCTATACCGAGGCGGGCCTCACGAGCCTCAAGGCCTGGCTGCAGCCGGGGGGCGTGTTCGGCCTCTGGTCGGACGCTGCGCCGGATGCGGCCTTCCTGGCGCGCATGGCCGCCGTCTTCACCAAGGTGGACGCTGAGGTTGTGACCTTCGACAATCCCCTCCGGGACGCCCAGGAGACCTGCACCATCTATCGCGGCTGGGCGAGGTGATCGCCCCGGACGCTTCTCAGGTCAGCCCACTGCATCGCGAACGGTTGGAGACAGTGACGGCCCTGCTTCTGACCCACGGGGTGCGGAGCGTTTGCGATCTGGGCTGTGGATCGGGCGCCCTTCTGGAACGTCTGATGGATGAGGCGCAGTTCGAGACGTTGATCGGGCTTGATCAGTCGCCGATGGCCCTTGATCGGCTGCGCAGCCGGATCGGAGCCGATGGCTCTGGCGGACGGGTCCGACTGATGCTCGGCTCATTCACCGAGATCCAACCTCTCCTGACCGGCTTGGACGCCGCGGTGCTGATGGAGACGCTCGAGCATGTGGAGCCCGACCGCCTGTCTCTCGTGGAGCGGACCGTGTTCGGGGCTGCGCGGCCGGGCCTTGTGGTCATCACCACGCCCAATGTGGAGAGCAATACGCTGCTGGGCCTTGGGCCTGGACGTCGCCGCCATCCCGACCACCGTTTTGAATGGCCCAGGGCCAGGTTCGCCGCCTGGGCGGCTGGCGTTGGGAAGCGCAATGGCTATGCGGTCACCTGGGGCGAGATTGGCTGGAGCCATCCCCGGCTGGGGGCGCCGACCCACATGGCCAGCTTCACCCGGGCGCCGGCGACGACAGAACTGGAACCGAGCCTGCGCCCAGCCGTGCCTGCAGGGAATCTGTTTCCAGCCCGCCCGGCGGGGGCTATGACGAATCGACAAGGGGCCTAGGTGGTTCCGCCCGGGGGGCGGCGGCCGGGCGCCGACCAGCATGCGCCCGCGGCTGAGACGCGCGGCTTCGAACAACCGAGGAGGTGGCGTGGAGCATCCAGTCACGCCGGACACCGCCCCAGGACTGTCCCTGGTTATCGCCGTCCTCAACGAGGCCGAGAACGTGGCCGCCGTCACCGCCGACTGCCTCAATCAACTGGCTGGCGTCGGGCCTTTTGAGATCGTCTTCGTCGATGACGGGTCCACCGACGGCACCGCCCAGGTGATCCTTGACCTGGCCACCCGCCATCCGCAGGTCCGGCTGGTCTCCCATGATCGCTGCTGCGGGAAGTCCCAGGCGGTGCGTACAGGGGTGATGGCCGCCCGGGCGCCCTGGGTCGGGACCCTGGACGGGGATGGCCAGAATACGCCCGGCGACCTTGGCGATATGCTCGCCCTGGCCTTGGCTGCGGAAGGCCGGCGCCCCCTGGTGGCCGGTGTGCGCGTACGCCGGGATGATCCCTGGCCGCGCCTGGTGGCCACCCGTCTGGCCAATGGCTTTCGCGCCCGGGTCCTGAATGATCACTGCCCAGACACCGGCTGCGGCGTAAAGCTCTTCGGCCGTGAGGACTTTCTGAAGCTGCCCTGTTTCGAAGGCATGCACCGCTTCCTGCCAGCCCTGTTCCAGGCCTATGGCCACCCCCTGATCAACCATCCGGTGACCCACCATGCGCGCCTGCATGGGGTTTCGAAATACACCAACCTCGGGCGCGCCCTGGTCGGTGTGGGCGACCTCCTGGGGGTGATCTGGCTCAAGAGCCGCATCCGCGCCCCCGATGTGTCGGAGCGCCGTCCATGAGCCTGCTGGGCGAGGGGCGGCTGAGTCTGAAGGGCGCGCTGCTGCTCTTGGCGGCGGCCCTGGTGATCCTGGCGCCGGGCCTGATGGGCCTCCCGCCCGTGGACCGCGATGAGTCCCGCTATGCGGTGGCCACCACCCAGATGCTGGCCACTGGCGACTTCGTCGACATCCGCTTTCAGGAGCAACCGAGATACCTGCAGCCGGCCGGCGTCTATTGGCTCCAGGCCTTGAGCGCAGCGACCTTCACCGAGCCGGAGTCTCGGGAAATCTGGGCCTATCGCCTGCCGTCCCTGACCGCCGCCCTGGCCGCCGTACTTGTGACCGGCGTGATGACCAGCCTGTGGTTCGGCTCGTGGACCGGCCTGCTGGCTGGCCTGCTGCTGGCCTCGTGCATGTCCCTCGGGTTTGAGGCCCGCATCGCCAAGACTGACGCCTCGCTGTTGGCGGCGGTGACCATCGCCCAATTCGCCTTCATGCGGGTCTATACCGGCGCTGCGCGAAGTCGCTGGCCCGTGCTGATTTTCTGGATCGCCCTGGGGGTCGGGGGAATGCTGAAGGGCCCCATCATCCTGCTGGTGGTGGGTCTGGCGGCCGTAGCCCTGGCGCTCTGGGACCGAAGTCTGGCGCGCCTGGCGCCCCTGCAGCCGCTCTGGGGGTTGCCGCTGGCCCTGCTGATCGCCGCCCCCTGGTACGTCGCCATCGGTCTGGCGACAGACGGCGAGTTCTTCCGCGTCGCCATCGGTGGAAACCTGCTGCACAAGGTGGGCACCGGCCAGCAATCCCACGGCGGGCCGGTGGGCTATCACCTCATGGGCTTCGCCCTGACCTTCTGGCCGGGCGCCCTGTTGGCGGCTCTGGCCGTCCCCTTCGCCTGGCGCGAGCGGGCCAGACCCGAAGTCCGCTTCCTGATCTGCTGGATCATCCCGGCCTGGCTGGTGTTCGAGTTCGTCTCCACCAAGCTGCCCCACTATGTCCTGCCCGTCTTTCCGGCCATCGCCGTCCTGACCGCCGTGGCGGCGACGAGTCCGCAGCCCCAGGGGCGGGCCCCCTGGCTCAAGGTGCTGTTTGGCCTTTTCCTGCTGCTCTGGCTGGCGGTGAGCCTGACGGTGAGCCTGTTGGCACCCGTCGGATTCTGGCTCTACGAGTCGCGTCTGGACGTCGTCGCCATTACCTTGGCGGCGGCCGCCATTGGCGCCGTAGGGGTCATGACCTGGCGGGTGTTCGCCGGTCGCCGGGATCAGGCGGTACTCGCCGGGGCGGTGGCTGCGGCTCTGGTGTCGCTCAACACCTACGGCTTGGGATTGCCGCGCCTGGAGGCCCTGTGGCTCAGTCCGCAGATCGCCGAGGCGTCAGCAGCCGCGGCCTCTGGCTGCGTTCAGCCCCAGATCATCAGCGCGCCCTATCATGAGCCGAGCCTGGTGTTCCTCAACGGCCCGCAAGACACTCAACTGATGGCCACGCCCGAGGCCGCAGCCGAGGCCCTGGCGGAGTCTCCGGCCTGTGGGGTCGCCGTGATCGGGGCCGAGCAGCAGACCGACTTCCTCCAGCGGGCCGAGACCCTGGGCCTGATCCTGCGCCCATCGGGTCAGGTGGCGGGTCAGAACTATTCAGACGGCGAAGACCTGACGCTCACCCTCTATGTCGCGGCGTCTGCCCGGGGGGCGGAGCCTGTCGCCCCCTGAACCCCGCCCGGGGCGGCGCCGGGCCCTGGCCGCCATTGGCGTCCTATCGCTCGTGACCCTGCTGGGGTTCGCCGCCCCGCTGCTGCCCATTGGGGATGCTGAAAGTCTGGCGCGGACGGTGGACGCCCTCGGCGATGGCCCCCAGGCGCCTGTCCTGGGAATCCTGACCTTCGCCGCGCTGGCCAGTCTCGGCGCGCCGCAGTTTGTGCTGATCACCGCCCTGGTGCTGGTGTTCGGCCCATGGGCGGGTTTCGCCTATAGCTGGATCGGTAAGATGATCGCCTGCAGCCTGGGCTTTCTGGTTGGGCGTCGGTTCGGCGCCAGGCTTCTCCTGCAGCACCAGTCAAAGTCCATCGCCGCTCTCATGGCGGGCCTGGCCAGGCGCGGCTTCTGGGTCAGCGCAGGCATCAGGCTGGCGCCTACGGTTCCGTCGGTCATGGTGAATATCGCGGCTGGCGCCACGCCCATGGGGTACTGGCCCTTCATCGCCGGCGCCGGTGTGGGCAGCCTGCCCAAGATGGCGTTGATGGTGTTTGGCGGCGCCGCGGCGATTGAGGCCCTGCGCACCGGAGATCCTGCGGCCTGGGGGGCGGTCGCCCTGGCCCTGGTCCTGACCCTGATCATGTTTCTGGCGGTTCGCGCCTGGCGTCGTCGCCTGACGCCATAGGGCCCATTTTGCATCTGGGGGCCGAAGCCCCTAGATTCCCGTGATGAGTGTCGCCTTCACCCGAGAGGAAGACTACGAATCCCAGGCTGCCGACCTGCCGGATCGTCCCGTCTCCCCCCATCCGAACCTTGTCACCGCCTCGGGCCTAGCCGCCATCGAGGCTGAGTTGGCGCAGGCCCGCGCCGCCTATGGCGCCGCCCAGCAACAGGGTGGCGTCAGCGCCGACCGCACGGCCATGGCGCGCGCGACCCGTGATCTGCGCTACTGGTCGGCCCGCCGGGCGACTGCGCAACTGACCGAACCGGAAGCCGAGGCGGACCGCGTCCAGTTTGGCCGCACCGTCGACCTCGAGCGTGAAGATGGGCGCCGACAGACCTTCCGGATTGTCGGTGAGGACGAGGCTCAGCCGGGGGAAGGAAGTGTGTCCTATGTCTCGCCCATAGCGCGCGCCCTCCTGGGCAAGACGGTCGGGGAGGTGGTCCTCGTCAACGGGGCGGAAGTCGAGGTTCTGGCGGTTCGCTAAGCCGGGGGACAGGGGCGGAAAAATCCTGTCCCCTGAAAGTCTTGGGTGCTAACGCTCAAGCTTGATTCACACAGAGTGACGCCTATGAAAACCCTTGCCGCCGGTCTTACGGCCCTTCTGGTTCTGGCCGCTGCTCCGGCCGTGGCTGGAGACCAGGACTTCACCCTCGCCAACGCCACAGGCTACACCATCGAGCAGGTCTATGTGGCCCCCAGCCGGTCCGACAGCTGGGAAGAAGATGTGATGGGCTCCGATGTGCTGGGCGATGGCGAGGAAGTCGACATCGTCTTCGACGCCGCCGAAGGCGCCTGCAGCTTCGACCTGAAGGTCGTCTATGACGACGGCGAAGAGGCTGTGTGGTCGCGGCTCGACCTGTGCACGATCTCCAGCGTGGCGATCTATTACAACCGTGCGACCGGTCGCACCTGGGCTGAAACTGAATAGACGTATTCTGGCTGCGGCTCCCGCGTCTCTGACGTGGGAGCTGCGGCTTCAGGCCTTGCGGACAAACTCCGCTCTGAGGACCAGGCCCTTAATTCCCTCATATCGGCAGTCAATTTCTTGGTCGTCTCCGGTGAGCCGGATCGACTTGATCACCGTGCCACGCTTCAGGGTCTGGCCTGCGCCTTTGACCTTCAGGTCCTTGATCAGCGTCACGCTATCGCCGTCTGACAGCAGGGTCCCCATGGCGTCACGGACTTCCACCTGCTGGGCCTTTTCGGCCATGGCCGCCGCCTCGCCGGCGCTCACCCACTCGCCAGTGGTTTCGTCATAGACAAAATCGTCGCTCTGCCCGGTCATCCTGGTCCCCAGCTCTCTGATGGCGCGTCTTAGCCGATCCCTGGGCGCAGGCTCAGGGAAATTTCGCCCTTGGCCCGGGGCCGATTCCCCTTTGCGCCATGGCCATCGCTCTGGCATTCGCCCTGGGTCCAGCGGCCGCGCAGCTTCTGTCAGCCATCACTGCGGCTTCCATTGATTGATTGAAAAAATTCTCAGGGAGATTCCATGCTTGCCAATCAGACCTTCCAGATCCGCCCCCTGCCGACCCTCGTCTTTGGGGTGGACTCCAGCCTGGACCTCGCCACCCATGTGAAGGCGCTGGGCCGCAGCTCGGCCCTGATCGTCACGGACAAGGGTTTGATGGCCAGCGGAGCGGCCACCGCACTCCTGGAGAAGCTGGCCGCCGACGGCGTCCAGGTGGAGGTGTTTGACGGCGTGGCCGCCAACCCCACCGACGAGAATGTGGAGGCTGGCGCCCTTCGCCTGCGGGCCCTGGGCGACGCGGTCGTCGTGGCCCTTGGCGGCGGGTCGTCCATGGACTGCGGCAAGGCCATCGCGCTGCTGGCGACAAATGGCGACAAGGTCACCGACCTGCAGACCCGGGGCCGCAAGGAGCCTGGGGTCCCGGTGATTGCAGTGGCCACCACGGCGGGCACCGGTTCGGAAACCAATTCAGCCTGCGTAATCACCAACACCGCGCTTGGCCGCAAGACCTATGTCATGCATCCGAGCATCGTGCCGGTGGTCTCTGTGCTCGACCCCAAGCTGACCCTGGGCCTGCCCAAATACCCCACCGCCACCTGCGGCTTCGACGTTCTGACCCACGCCATCGAGGCTTTCACCTCGGCGCGCACCACCCCCTATTCGGACGCCGTAGCGCTCGGCGCCATCGAGCTGGTGGCCAAGTACGTCCGCACGGCGGTGGAGAATGGATCGGACCTCGAGGCCCGCTCCCAGATGCTGATGGCGTCCTGCATGGCGGCCATCGCCTTCAACGTCTCGGGCCTGGGCGCCGCCCATGGCACCGGCCACGCCCTTTCGGCTCGTCTCAACGCCGCCCACGGCCAGACCCTGGCGACCATGCTGCCCCATGTCATGGCCTATAACCTGGAAGTCTGCACCGAGAAGTACGCCCAGGTGGCCCAGGCCATGGGGGTCGCTCAGCCCGGCGCCTCGATCGCCGATCAGGCGCAAGCCGCCATCGCTGCGGTCGTCGCCCTGCGTGAAGACATCGGCATCACCCGCTCGATCCGCGATCTTGGCGGGACGGATGAACTTTTGCCGCTGCTGGTGGGCGACGCCATGGCTGATGGGGTCAATCTGAGCAACGCCAAGCCGGTCGACGCCCAGGCGATCGAAGCGCTCTACCGCGCCGCCTGGTAGGCCTCAGGGCCGCCGCGGCCGGACGGCTGCGGCGGCCAGGTTGGCGATCTGGCGCAGACGCTCACGATAGGCGGTGAGATCCAGGGGCCCGTCCGGTCCCTGCTTGGCGCCCTTCGTGGCGGCCAGCAGGGTGTCGACCACGGCCTCGGCGCTCAGCCCCGCTGCCCTCAAGTCTATCTCACCGGCTGCCTCAGCATTGCGGAACACCCGCAGGAGCCGCTCGGCATAGGCCGCATCCGCCGCCCGTCCGAGATCGGCGCCGATGCGGGTGCGGGTGTCATCCAGTTCCAGCAGATGGGCCGACCTGGCATAGCGCTCCTGGGCCTTACCGCACTGGGCGTCCAGCAGCAGGTACAGGCGCTCGGCGAAGGGCAGGTCAGCGGCCTCAGCATGGTCGCAGCTGCAGCTCGCCTCAGCCAGGGTGCGGGCGTGCATGGCCCGGAACACCGCCTCCTTGCCGTCGAAATAGAGATAGAGGGTGCCCTTGGCCACGCCGGCCGCTCTGGCGATGTCGTCCATCGCTGTCCGGCGGAAACCGAAGGCGGCGAACAACTCCTGGGCGGCGTCGAGGATGGCGGCGGTCTTGCCGCGGGCCTCGGCCGCGTCACGCGCCTCGGGGGTGGGATCGGACATGGACCCTGTTTGGCGCCTGACGCGATTGACAGCAAGCGGCTGACTGCACCAAATGACCGTATAGACTCATTTGGTCATTTTTCGGCTCTGGCGTGTCCATCACGCCTCAGGCCGCGCCTGCGCAAGGACTGTTTCCCATGACCCTGGCCCGCCAGATCCATCTCGTCCGCCGCCCCAACGGGGTGCCGACCCTCGAGGACTTCGCCCTGGTGGAGGCGCCGGTGGCCGACGCCGGCGAAGGGCAGGTGCAGGTCGAGGCCCTGATGATGTCGGTCGATCCCTATATGCGGCCGCGCCTGGACGCCGATCAGCCGCTCGGCGCGTCCCTGCTGGGCGGCGGGATCGGCCGGGTGGTGCAGTCAAACAATGACCGGTTCGCCGTCGGCGATCTGGTGCGGCATGGGGCCGGCTTCCAGGAGCGGTTCGTCTCCGACGGCAAGGGGCTGTCGGTCCTCAAGCGCGATCCTGAGCTTCCGCTCAGCGTCTATATGCACGCCCTTGGCGCCACCGGCATCACCGCCTATGGCGGCCTGCTGGAGACCGGCGCGCTCAAGGACGGCGAGCAGGTGTTCATCTCCACCGCCGCCGGCGCCGTCGGCTCGGTCGCCGCCCAGATCGCCAAGATCAAGGGCTGCTATGTGGTGGGCTCCACCGGCGCCGACGACAAGGTCGCCTGGCTACGGGACGAGGTCGGTCTGGATGCGGTAATCAACTACAAGACCCAGGACCTGGCCCAGGCCCTGAAAGACGCCACGCCCAAGGGGATCGACGTCTATTTCGAAAATGTCGGTGGCGCGCATCTGGACGCGGCCCTGCCGCGCATGAATGTCCGCGGCCGTATTCCGGTCTGCGGGATGATCTCGACCTATAACGGGGGCGGCGAGGGGGTGAAGAACCTGTTCAGCCTCATCTATGGCCGCATCCGCATGGAAGGCTTTGTGGCCAGCGACTTCGGCCATCTGAACGCCGCCTTCCTGGCCGACATGACTGGCTGGCTGAAGGATGGCCGCGTCAAATACCAGGAGACCATCCTCGAGGGCTTCGAGCGGGCGCCCGAAGGCCTCATCGGCCTGTTCTCCGGGGCCAACAACGGCAAGATGCTCATTCATATCGCCGACTAGGACGCTTCAGGCGCCTTTTCATCCACGTCCGACAACATACTGAATTTCTTGGGAGACTCCAGATGAGCTTCGACATGCAGACAACCGGTCTTCAGCTGCGATCCCTGGTTAAGGCCAGCGGCGAGCTGGAACTGTCCCTGGCCCGGGTTCCCGTCCAGCCCCCTGGTCCGGGTGAAATCCTGGTTCGGGTGGAAGGCTCGCCGATCAACCCATCCGACCTCGGCCTGCTGGTGAGCGCCGCCGACATGAGCCAGGCCAAGGCCAGCGGGACGGCCGACAGTCCCGTGATCACGGCGCCTGTTCCCCCGGCCTATATGAAGGCCATCGCCGCGCGGGTGGATGACTCCATGCCGGTCGGCAACGAGGGCGCGGGTGTTGTCGTGGCCGCTGGCGAGGGCGCAGAGGCCCTGATCGGCAGGACCGTCGCCATCCTTGGCGGCGCCATGTACGCCCAGTACCGCACGGTGAAGGCGGCCGACGCCCTGCTGCTCCCCGACGATGTGACCCCGGCCGAAGGCGCCTCCTGCTTCGTCAATCCGCTGACGGCGCTCGGCATGGTGGAGACCATGCGCCGGGAAGGTCACACCGCCCTGGTGCACACCGCCGCGGCCTCCAACCTCGGCCAGATGCTCAACCGCCTCTGCCTGAAGGATGGCGTGGCTCTGGTGAATATCGTCCGTAGCGCCGAGCAGGCGGCTCTGTTGAAGGGGCAGGGGGCGGTTCACGTGCTGGACAGCACCTCGCCCAACTTCACTGAGGAGCTCACCGAGGCCCTGGTGGCGACCGGCGCGACGCTGGCCTTCGACGCCATTGGTGGCGGTCGCCTGGTCGGCCAGATCCTGACGGCCATGGAAGTGGCGGCCAATCGCAAGGCCACCGAGTACAGCCGCTATGGGTCCACCACCTACAAGCAAGCCTACATCTATGGTGGACTCGACACCCGCCCGACCGAGCTCAACCGGGGCTTTGGCATGTCCTGGGGCGTGGGCGGCTGGCTCCTGACCCCGTTCCTGATGAAGATCGGCGCCGACGCCGCCCAGGCCCTGCGCCAGCGGGTGGCCTCGGAGCTGAAGACCACCTTCGCCAGCCACTACACCGCCGAGATCTCCCTGGCCGAGGCCCTGCAGCCGGACATCCTGGCGGCCTATAACCGCCGCGCCACGGGCGAGAAGTACCTGATCAACCCCAATAAGGGCGTCTAGGCCCACCTACCTCGCAATGTGATCGGCGTCCCCTGAGGCATGGCTTCAGGGGGCGCCATCTCGCGTCTGGTGATTCGTTTCAGGGCCAGGGTTGCGCTGTGCGGAGGGGGAGGTTTGGAGGCCTGGCCCGGAATCGAACCGGGGTGCACGGATTTGCAGTCCGCTGCGTAACCACTCCGCCACCAGGCCATCCGGCGCCCAACGCCCCATCTCAGGGGTGTCGTCATTGGCGGAGGCGGATCGCTAACAGAACCGCCCGCCCGCGGCAATCTCTCTTGCAGCGGGTGATTGCGCTTCGGACGGGGCCGGACCTATAAGCGCCCATCACCTGCATGCCTCCGAGGTCACATGGTCGACTTCTCCGCCGCCCGCCTGAACATGGTCGACAGCCAGGTCCGGACTAATGACGTGACCGATCTTCGGGTCCAGGACGCCATGCGGGTCATTCCCCGCGAGACTCTGACACCGCCTGGCAAGGCCTACCTCGCCTATGCCGACGCCGAAATCCCCTATGGACCCGGCCGCGCGCTGCTGGCGCCGCGGGACGTGGCCAAGCTGTTGCAGGCCCTCGCCATCGCGCCGGGTCAAAAGGCCTTGGCCATCGCCGCCCCCTATGGCGCGGCGGTTCTGGAACATGCTGGCCTTCAAGTTGAGCGGCTCGACGGAGAGGACCTTACCTCGCCGACAGCCTCGACCTACGACGTGATCATCTGCGAGGGGGCTGTGGCGCGCACACCGGACGCCTGGACCGCCGCGCTAGCGCCCGGCGGCCGGTTGGCTGTGGTCGAGCGGGCCGGGCCGGTCGGAAAGGCTGTCATCTATACTCATAGCCCTACGGGCCTCGCCCGTCGGGAGATCTTCGATGCGACGCCCGGATTTCTCGGTGGGTTTGAGCCTGCGCAAGGATTCGCCTTCTAGGCTGTGCTGAAACGCCTGCGAAAATCGCGCGTGAAAAAAGCTTAAGGTTGCGCCCCCTGGCCGAGTGGGGAACCGCGGGCCATATAGGACGCACAGATTGCCTTATCGGGGCCTCGATGGGGGCCTGAGTCGGGGACTACGCATGTTCATCAGCCGTCGCGGAGCCTTGCTGGCCGCCGTTTTCAGTGCAGGCCTGTCCGTTGGAGGCCCTGCGTCCGCCGAGTCCCTGGCCGACGCCATCGCCCTGGCCTACCAGACCAATCCGACCCTACAGGCGCAGAGAGCGTCCCTCCGGGCGCTCGACGAGAGCATCGTCCAGGCGCGGTCAGGTTGGCGTCCGTCCCTGAGCGCGTCCGCCTCAGGCCAGTACACTGGGACTCGCACACCCCGGCAGCTGGCGGATCTGAATGGCGACGGCGTTCCAGAAACCTCCGTAGGCGGGATCAGCGAGGATAATTCCGGCGCCGCCAGCCTCAATCTGAGCCAGCCAGTCTGGACCGGGGGACGGGTGGGCGCAGCAGTGTCCGCCGCCCGGGCTGACGTCCTGGCGGGGCAGGAGAACCTTCGTCGCATCGAAGCTGAAGTGCTGGGCGGCGTCATCGTCGCCTATGTGGATGTGCGGCGGGACCAGGAAGCCCTGCGCATCCGACAGGACAATGTGCAGGTCCTGACCCGACAGCTGGAAGAAACCGACGCCCGTTTCGAGGTCGGCGAAATCACCCGCACCGATGTCGCCCAGGCGCAGGCCCGGCTGGCCGCCGCTGAGGCCCAGATGCGATCGGCCGAAGCGCAACTGGCCATCAGCCGGGCGAGCTATGCTGCGATTGTCGGCCAGAACCCCGGTGATCTGAACCCCGAGCCCCCCCTGGCGGCTGTGCTGCCGGCGACGGTGGATCAGGCCTATGAGGCGGCCGAGCGGAACAATCCGCAGCTTCGGCAGGCGCGCTACAACGCCCAGGCGGCCGCGGCCCGTGTGGCCTCGGCGCGGGCCGAGCGTATGCCCAACCTGTCCCTCACCGGCAGCGTCGGCTGGAGCGGCCTGGCCGATCCCTTCGAGCCCTCAGACTATTCGCGGAACGTCACGGGCCGGGCCACTCTGACGGTTCCGATCTTTACCGGCGGCCTCAACAACTCGCGGGTGCGGGCCGCTCGGGAACGGGAAACCGCCAGCGAGCTTTCGGTGGAGCAGGCCCGTCGGACAGCTCTGCAGAATGTGACCCAGGCCTGGAGCCAACTGCTGGCCGCCCGCGCCAACATCGGCTCCACGGACGTTCAGGTTCGCGCTGCGCGCATCGCCGCCGAGGGTGTGCGTCAGGAGCAGCAGGTGGGTCTGCGCACCACGATCGACGTGCTCAACGCCGAGCAGGAATTGCGGGCTGCTGAGCTGGCGCAGATTTCGGCCCGGCGGGACGAATATGTCGCTTCCGCCTCCGTGCTGTCTGCGGTCGGGCGTCTTGATGCGGCCAATCTCGCCCCGCAACTCGACATCTACGACGCAACGGCCAATTCCCGCGACCTGCGCTACACCTGGGGATGGACCCCGTGGGAAGAGCCCATCGCGATTGTCGATTCGGTGTTCGTACCCCAGCCTGAACAACTGGCGCGCGATGCGCCGATGACCACCGCCGGCGCGCCTCAGTAAGCGTCTTCTACGGCGACATCTTCCTTGCGTCGCAAAGCTAAAATTGCAGGATCGCTCTATCGCGCCTAGGCTGGCGCACGGATTCCCTACCGCATCAAACACGGCGCGCCTCATGTCCGATCAGACCTCCCAAGAACCGACGATGGAGGAGATTCTCGCCTCCATTCGCCGCATCATTTCGGAGGACGATGCGCCTGCGGACGAGGTGAAGGCCGAGGAGGCGCCGGCTGAGCCCGCCGCGCCCGAGCCGGCCGCCGCCTACGAGCCCGAACCTGAGCCCGAGCCCGCCCCTACCTATGAGGCGGCGGCTCCGGAGCCCGAGCCGGAAGATGACGCCCTGGAGCTGACCGAGCGCGTCGACCAGGTGGGCGACCTGGATGTCTACAGCCCCACTGCGGCCCCGGCGTCGTCCGAGCCGGAGTCAGCGGTGTATTCGCCGCCGCCATCCAGCTACGAGCCCGTCAGCCGCAGCGATGATGAGGGTCTGCTGAGCCAGACGGCGGCTACCGCGGCGGCCTCGGCCTTTGGTCAGCTCTCCGCCGCCATCGCCATGCCGCACACCGACCGTACGCTGGAAGACGTGGTCCGCGAGATGCTTCGCCCCCTGCTCAAGCAGTGGCTGGACGACAACCTCCCGCAAATTGTCGAGGCCTCTGTCCGCGAAGAGGTCGAACGCATCGCCCGTGGGCGCGTACGCTAGAATTCCGTCTCTCACGCCTCTCAGCGTGTGAGCCGCCGAACCCGCCCGCCAGGGCGGGTTCGTTCGTTTCGGCGCAGCATCCGGCTTTCGCGCAAACGCGAGGGCCTGTATGGACCCCCTGATCCGCCATGCTTGAAAAAACCTTCGATCCCAAGACCGCCGAGCCCCGCCTCTATGAGGCCTGGGAGCAGTCGGGCGCTTTCGCTCCCACGGATGATCCGAACGCCGAGCCGTTCTCCATCGTCATCCCGCCGCCGAACGTCACNNCAGGACGTGCTGATCCGGTTCGAGCGGATGCGGGGCAAGGCCGCCCTGTGGTTGCCTGGGACCGACCATGCGGGCATCGCCACCCAGAACATCGTCGAGCGCCAGCTGGCTGAGGCCGGCAATATGAGCCGCCGCGACATGGGCCGCGACGCCTTTGTCGAAAAGATCTGGGAGTGGAAGGCCAAGTCCGGCGGGACCATCGTCAACCAGCTGCGTCGCCTGGGCGCCTCCTGCGACTGGAGCCGTGAGCGTTTCACCCTGGACGAGGGCCTGTCGGCCGCCGTGCGCAAGGTGTTCGTCCAGCTTCACAAGGAAGGCCTGATCTATCGCGACAAGCGGCTGGTGAACTGGGACCCCCATTTCCAGACCGCCATCTCCGACATTGAGGTCGAGCAGCGCGAGGTCGACGGCCACTACTGGCATTTCGCCTATCCGCTGGAGGATGGCTCCGGCGAGATCGTCGTGGCCACCACCAGGCCTGAGACCATGCTCGGCGACACCGCTGTGGCCGTCCATCCGGACGATGAGCGCTACAAGCACCTGGTCGGCAAGGCCGTGCGCCTGCCCATCGTCAACCGGCCGATCCCGATTGTGGCCGACGAGTATCCGGACCCGGAAAAGGGCTCCGGCGCCGTGAAGATCACGCCGGCTCACGACTTCAACGACTTCATGGTGGGCAAGCGCCACAACCTGCCGGTCATCAACGTCTTCGACGACTTCGCCCGCATCAACGATAATGCGCCCGAGGCCTATCGCGGCCTGGACCGGTTCGCCGCCCGCAAGAAGGTCGTGGAAGAGTTCGAGGCGCTCGGCCTGCTGCGCGAGATCGAAAAGACCCGCCACGTGGTCCCGCACGGGGACCGCTCGGGCGTGGTGGTCGAGCCCTATCTGACCGACCAGTGGTACGTTGACGCCAAGACCCTGGCCGGCCCCGCCATCAAGGCGGTGGAGGAGGGGCGGACGGTCTTCGAGCCCCGCAACTGGGACAAGACCTATTTCGAATGGATGCGAAACATCCAGCCCTGGTGCATCTCCCGCCAGCTCTGGTGGGGACATCGGATTCCGGCCTGGTACGGGCCTGACGGCAAGGCCTTCGTCGCCGAGACCGAGGATGAGGCCAGGGCTGCGGCCCGTGAGCACTATGGGCGCGATGAAGTTTTGAAGCAGGATGAGGACGTCCTCGACACCTGGTTCTCCTCNNTTCTTCTGGGTCGCCCGGATGATGATGCAGGGCATTCACTTCACTGGCGAAGTCCCCTTCAAGCGGGTCTTCATCAACGCCCTGGTCCGCGACGCCGAGGGCAAGAAGATGTCCAAGTCCAAGGGCAATGTCCTGGACCCACTGGAGCTGGTGGACGAGTTCGGCGCCGACGCCCTGCGCTTTACGCTCACGGCCATGTCGGGCCAGGCCCGGGACATCAAACTCTCGCGTCAACGCATTGAAGGCTATCGGAATTTCGGCACCAAGCTGTGGAACGCCACGCGCTTCTGCCAGATGAACGGCTGCGCCCGGGCTGAAGGTTTCGATCCGGCCGCCCTGCAGGTTCCGCTCAACCGCTGGATTGTCGGCGAGGCCGCCCGCACCAGCCAGTCGGTGACCAAGGCCCTGGACGGCTGCGGCTTCGATGAGGCCGCAGGCCTGCTCTATCGTTTCATCTGGAACGTCTATTGCGACTGGTATGTGGAGCTCGCCAAGCCGCTGCTGAATGGTGAGGACGCCGCGGCCAAGGCCGAGACACAGGCGACAGCCGCCTGGATCCTGGATGTCATCTTGACCCTGCTGCACCCGATCATGCCCTTCCTGACCGAAGAGCTCTGGGCCCAGACGGCAGGCGAGGGCGCGACACGGAGCCACCAGGGCTTTCTGATGACTGCGTCCTGGCCGCAGCTGGGCGAGGATCTGATCGACAAGGCCGCTGAGGCAGAGATCAACCTCATCATCGCCGCGGTGAGTGAAGGCCGCTCAGTGCGCGCCGAACTGAACGTGCCCCCCGGCGCCCGGCCGGACCTGCTGATCGTTGAGGCCAGCCCCGCCCAGCGGGACATCCTGGAGCGCTCGGCGCCGGTCATCTGTCAGACCCTGCGCGTGGCCAGCGTTCAGGTTGTGGAGCGCGCCCCGGACGGCGCCATCCCCTTCGTGGTGGAGGGCGCGACCCTGGCTCTGCCGGTGGCGGCCTTCATCGACCTCGCGGCCGAACGGGCGCGTCTATCGAAGGAAATCGCCACCCTGGCCGCCGACGTGGACCGGACCGCTAAGAAACTGGCCAATGCCGATTTCGTGGCCCGGGCGCCCGAGGAGGTGGTGGAGGAGAACCGCGATCGAATGGCCGAGGCGCAGGCCGCCAAGGCGAAGCTCGAGGCCGCCCTGCAACGCCTGTCTGGGGTCGGCTAGAGCCCTTTCCGATCTGATTGCGTCAATCAGATCGGATAAAAAGGGCTCTAAATCAGAAAGTTAGAGCATTTTTTCATCCGATAACCGCGTCACACTTATCGGAAAATGCTCTAGCCCCTCAGGCGGCGGCCTCCTGGTCGTCAGGCGCCATGGCCTGGGCGGCCAGGGCTAGCAGGTCCTGTTGGGCGATGGGCTTGGCCAGTATGTCGTCCATGCCGGCATCGAAGCACTTCTGCTCGATCTCGGCGCCCGTCTGCGCGGTAAGGGCGACGATGGGGGTGTCGGCGTTGAGCGGGCAACTGGACCGGATCGCGCTTGCGGCCGCAAGTCCGTCCATCACGGGCATATTGACGTCCATCAGGATCAGGTCGAAGCGCTGGTGGCTGGCCCTGTCGATGGCCAACTTGCCATTCTCCGCCTCCATGGTCTCCACATGGGGGCTGGCCAGCAGCAGACGAACGAGCTCCCGGTTCACCGGATGATCGTCGACGATCAGCACGCGACCTGACATGGGAGAGGCGCTCGACAGGTCCGAGGGCTTGTCGGGGGCGGAGACTCCCACAGGGCAGGCTGTGGCGGCTGGAATTTCGATCCAGAAGCAGGCGCCGGCCTGATCATGGTCCTTNNCCATGCTTGCGGGTGACGCTGGAATCCCCTTGGGCAAAACGCCGGAACAGCTTTTTGCGGTGGGCTTCGGTCAGTCCTGGCCCGCTGTCGATCACTTCGATGCGCAGGTGTTCTCCATCGGGCCCGGCCTCGGCCAGGCGCACGCGCACCGCGCCGCGATCTGTGAACTTTACCGCATTGCCCACAAGGTTGAGCAGGATCTGCCGCAGCCGGAGGCTGTCGATCTGGCGCCGCGGGCGCGGCAGTTCGTCGATGATGTCCAGCTGGACCCCTTTGACCGAGGCCTGCACCGACAGGATCTCCCTGACCTCATCGGTTAGGGCGCGGACATCGGCTGGCTCCAGCTCAAGCTCGATCTGGCCCGCCTCCAGCTTGGAGACGTCAAGGATGTCGTTGATCAAGGCCAGCAGCGCCTCGCCCGCAATGGCGATGCGTCGGACATGGCTTTCAGCCGGCTCGGGCAAGACAGCTTGCTGCAACAGGGCGGTGAAGCCGAGAATGCTGGTGAGTGGGGTGCGCAGCTCGTGGCTCATATTGGCCAGGAAGGCCGCCTTGGCCTCCACCGCGGCCTCCAGCCGCCGCTGCAGGGCCCGCTGATCGGTGACATCGCGATAGACGCTGATCAGTTCGGCAGGCCTGCCCGCAGAGTCGTAAACCACCGTCGAGGCGCCCTCGAGCCACACCGTCTGTCCGGCCCTGGTCAGGGCGGGATAGGGCTTCTGCATGATTTCCCGGGGCAGGGCGGGGTCAAAGTCCGGGGAGGCGGGGTCAAAGACCGCCGCCAGCCCTGCGATGACCTCCTGACGCTGATCGGGGGCGACGAAGTCGGCCAGGTTCCGCCCAACCACCTCATCTGGGGTGTAGCCAAGCATCTGAATCGACGGAGACGCATAGGCGATCACCCCATGACGGTCGGCGCGCACCAGGACGTCATGGCAGTGGTTGGCCAGCATGCGGTAGCTGGCCTCACTTTGGGCCAGCCGGGCCTCGGCCTCCCGCCGCAGACCAAGCTCAAACCGCAGGCGAAGGGCGTCTTCCACCGCATGGGCCAGGGCGCGCAGTTGATCGCGGGCCTGCGCGTTCATCGGCGTGCGGGGCGCGGTGTCCAGGACGCAGAGCGCGCCGATGGGATCCCCTGAAGGGCTGCGGATCACAGCGCCGAGAAATAGCGCAGGTTCATCTCACCCCAGACCAGGGGGTTCTCCGAAAAACGCTGATCTATCGAGGCGTCCGGGATCTCGTATACGTCTTCGCCCGAGGCCAGGGCGTGGGTGCAGAACGAGACCTCCAGTGGGGTCTCTGAGGGTTCGATGCCGATTCGCGCCTTGAACCACTGACGCCCACCATCCAGCAAGGTGACGGCGCTGATCGGCGCGGTGAACATGCGCGCGGCGAGGTTCACCAGGGAGTCGAAGGACGCCTCTGGCTCGGTTTCAAGGATGTTCAGCCGCCGCAGGGCTGTGAGGCGTGCGGCGATGGGGGATTCCATAGGGGCGCGCTCCGAGATTGGCCCCATACCTGAGCGGCTGGTCGTTAAGGACATCCTTCGCCGGACTGCGGCCCGCCGCCGCAGGTTGCGTCGCCGAGGGGCCAACACATGTTTGCCAGCGGTCCCAGGTTATGCTTGTTCATCCAAGACGATGCGGGGGCTGTGTGACCCCTGCGCAGCATTAGGAGAACGCTCATGACCGAGGCCGCTCTGCCTCCCGGCTGGCCTGCCATGTCCATCGCCGACGCCCACGCCCTGCTCACCGCGCCTGGCGTGCCGTTCGAGATGGAAGAGGTCACCGTCCGCGGGGTGACCATGAAGTCCTGGAAGAACTCGCCGCCCTCCCTGCGTTCGGTGGTTGAGGCCGGCCGCGCCCATGGGGAGCGCATCTTCCTGGTCTATGAGGATGAGCGGGTCTCGTTCGAGGCCTTCCACCGGGCGGTGGCCAATCTCGCCAAGGAATTCGCCGCCCGCGGCGTGACCAAGGGTGACAGGGTCGCCATCGTCATGCGCAACCTGCCGGAATGGGTCGTCGCCTTTTATGCCGGCGCCTGCCTGGGCGCCATTGTCACGCCGCTCAACGCCTGGTGGACCGGGCCAGAGCTGGAATACGGCCTGACCGATTCGGGCGCCAAGATCGTCGTTCTCGATGCTGAGCGCTATGAGCGCCTCACCGAGCATCTGCCCAATTGCCCGGACCTGGTTCGGGTCTATGTCTCGCGGGAATCCGACGAGATCACCCATCCTGAGGTGACCAAGCTTGAGGATGTGATCGGCGCCGCCAACACCTGGGGTGACCTGCCCGACATCGCGCTGCCTGACGTGGCCATCGACCAGGATGATGACGCCACCATCTTCTACACCTCGGGCACCACGGGTAAGCCCAAGGGCGCGCTCGGCACCCATCGGGGCGTGAACTCCAACATCCTCACTGCCGCCTGCGCAGGCGCGCGGCGCTTCCTGCGCCGTGGCGAAATGCCGCCGGCGCCGGACCCCGACGGCCCGCAGCGGTCCTCGCTGATCTCAGTGCCCTTCTTCCACGTCACCGGCTGCTTCGCCGTGCTGAACCCCAGCCTGTTCGCCGGCGCCAAGCTGGTGATGATGCACAAGTGGGACGCGGTCCGAGCCTTCGAGCTGATCGAACGCGAGAAGATCCAGTCGGCCGGCGGCGTGCCGACCATCGCCTGGCAACTGATCGAGCACCCGGCCCGGGCCAATTACGACCTCTCGTCCCTGGAATCCGTGTCCTATGGCGGCGCGCCCTCCGCGCCCGAACTGGTCCGCCGGCTCAGCGAGACCTTCCCGAAGTCGCAGCCTGGCCAGGGCTGGGGCATGACCGAGACCTGCGCCACCGTCACCAGCAATGGAGCGGAAGACTATACCCACCGCCCCGACAGCTGCGGTCCAGCCGCCCCGGTGGCCGAGCTGAAGATCGTCGATCCGGCCGATGGTAAGACTGAGCTGCCGATTGGGCAGGTGGGCGAGCTGTGGGCCAAGGGGCCGATGGTGGTGAAGGGCTACTGGAACAAGCCCGAGGCCACCGCCCAGACCTTCGTCGACGGCTGGGTGCGCACCGGCGATCTGGCGCGGCTTGATGAGGAAGGCTTCTGCTTCATCATCGACCGGGCCAAGGACATGCTGATCCGCGGCGGCGAGAATATCTACTGCGTCGAGGTGGAGAACGTTCTCTATGACCATCCGGCGATCATGGACGCCGCCATCGTCGGCGTGCCCCATCGCACCCTGGGCGAAGAGCCTGCCGCGGTGGTGACCCTGAAGCCTGGCGCCGAGGTCACCGAGCAGGAGCTGCGGGCCCATGTGGCCGAGCACCTGGCGGCCTTCAAGGTGCCGATCGCGGTGAAGTTCTGGCACGAGACCCTGCCGCGCAACGCCAACGGCAAGATCCTCAAGAACGAGCTCAAGAAGCTGTTCGAGGACAAGGCTGACGCCTGATCCATGGGCCGCAAGCGCGCCGACCTGTTGCTGGTCGAGCGCGGCCTGTTCGACAGCCGCGCCAAGGCCCGGGCCGCCATCGAGGCGGGCCGGGTCCTGGCCGGCGGGACGGCGGTCCGCCGCCCATCCGACCTTCTCGATGATCTGAGCGAGATCACCGCCCAGCCAGCCCATCCCTGGGTCGGCCGCGCGGCGCTAAAGCTCGCCCATGCCCTGGACCTCTGGCCGATCACCATTGAGGGGCGGTCCGTGTTGGACGTGGGGGCCTCCACCGGCGGTTTCACCGAGGTGTGCCTGGACCGAGGCGCCGCCCATGTCTGCGCTGTGGATGTGGGGCGGGGCCAACTCCATCCAAAGCTCGCCAGCGACTCCCGCGTTCAAAGTCTTGAGGCCACCGACGCCCGGGATCTGGACGCCGCCCGCCTGGGCTTCGTCCCGGACCTCGTTGTCTGCGATGTGAGCTTCATCAGCCTGTCCAAGGCCCTGCCCAGAGCCCTGGATCTGGCGGCGCCAGGCGCGGACCTTGTGGTGCTGGTCAAGCCGCAGTTCGAGGTCGGGCCTGCCTTGGTGGGTAAGGGTGGCCTCGTCAAGGATGAGGCGGCCCGGGCCCGCGCCCTTGAAGAGGCGCAAACCTTTCTGGCCCAGTCCGGCTGGACGGTGAGGGACAAGGCCCAAAGCCCGATCACCGGCGGGGACGGCAATGTCGAATTCCTCGTCTGGGCGACAAAGCAGTCCTGAGCCCAAAGAAAAGGGCCGCCCACCGACAGGCGGACGGCCCATTCCACCAGGTTTCGCCAGATCTAGTCGACGACCTGATAGCGGCCCGAATTGTCGCGGCAGACCCGGACGAAGCGCTTCTGTGTCGAGCCGTCCGGCATGTAGATCGGGCTCTCGGCGATGCTGCAGCCATCGGCGCCGGGGCGTTGAGCCACCGAATAGGTCCGGCCATAGCGGTCATAGGCCTGACCATAGCCGCCGTGCGAGGCGGTGTAGCCGTAGCGATTGTTGTCGTAGGACGAGCCATAATAGCCGGGGGCGGCGCCGCTCTGATAGTAGCCGCCCTGGTATTGGGGTTGGCCGTAGGAGCCGCCGTAGCCCTGGCCGTAGCGGTTCTGGCCGTAATAGCCGCCGTTCCCATAATAGCTGTTCTGGGTGGTGTGGCTGTCATAGCCGGCAGTGCAGGCCGCCCCGCGGTTGCCGATCGCAGCACCAGCCGCGGCCCCCAGGGCCCCGCCCAGCAGAGCGCCTTCGGTGCGCACGCCCCCGGCCGCAGCGTTGGAGCCGATCACCGCGCCCAGGGCGCCGCCGATCAGGGCGCCAGCCGTGCTGCGATTGGTCTGGTCGCGGCGGCAGGGGTCGTAATAGGCCTGGCCCTGGGTCTGACCATAGTAGCCGTAGGACTGGGCCGAAGCCGCGGTCGGCGCCACAGCGGCGGCGGCGAGAGTGGCGACGCCCGCAACCGCGGCGACGGCGCCCTTGGCGATGGTGGAACGGGTGGACATCGAGGCTCTCCCTTGAGCGAAAATCATGGACGGCGGTAAGGCGCGCCCTTTTCGAGTCTGAATATGGCGGCGCTTTCCTGAACGGCCGTTGAGCGGGTCGTTCATCTTCGTTCATCTGGCCTGCGACGCGCCAGTCGTGGCGTCCGGCGTCAAAATGTGAAATGGCCCTGTGGATGCGAAGTTCCAAACCTATCCGCCGCACCTCCACCCGTCCGCCCGCCGGGCCCGCGCCTGAGGCCGAGGTCACCATCACGGAGATGGGCGGGGAGGGCGACGGCATGGCGCCTGGGCCTATCTTCGCCAGTTTCACCCTTCCGGGGGAACGGGTGCGGGTGGCGGGGACCGGCGAACGGCGTCGAACCCTGGAGATCCTCCAGGCGAGTCCCGAGCGGGTCGAGCCGCCCTGTCCGCACTTTGGCCAGTGCGGTGGTTGCGCCCTGCAGCACTGGGGCATGGACCCCTATCTGGCCTGGAAGCGTGAGCGTCTGATCGGCACTCTGGCCCGCCAGCATATCGAGACCGAGGTCCTGCCGATCTTCGCCTCGCCGCCCTTCAGCCGCCGACGGGCGGCCCTGCATGCTCGCCAGGGGCGCAAGGACGAGGCGCGACTGGGCTACAAGATCCGCAACTCATGGGATCTGGTGGACATCAATGTCTGCCCGATTTCCGATCCCAAGATCACCGCCGCCCTGCCGGCCATGCGCCGCCTGGCCGCCCCGCTCTTTGAGCATCCCAAGTCTGCGCCGACCCTGCATGTCACCCTGACCGATGATGGGCTGGACATCGACATCACCGGCGTCGAGCGCAAGAGTGGTGGGCTGTCGGCCGCCGCCCGCATGCGCCTGGCCGAGCAGGCCGCCGCCGGCGGGTTCGCGCGGGTCTCCATGGATGGCGAGATCGCCTACATGGACCAGGCCGTCCCAGGGGTGCGGCTGAGCGGCGTGCGGGTCGATCTCCCGCCGGGCGCCTTCCTGCAGGCGGTGCCCGCCGCGGAGAGCGCCATGGTCGACTTCGTCGTCGAGGCCGCCGCCGGCGCTGACCGGATCGCCGACCTGTTCTGCGGCGTCGGCACCTTCACCTTCGCTCTGGCCGGCGTCGCGCCGGTCTATGCCGCCGATGGCGCCGCGCCGGCGATCGCTGCCTTGAACGCCGCAGTAGCGAACGCCCCAGGTCTGAAGGGCGTCACTGCCGAAGCCCGCGATCTGGTGCGTCGCCCCTTGCTCGCCCAGGAGATGAAGAAGCTCGATCTCGTCCTGTTCGACCCGCCCCGGGCCGGCGCCGCTGAACAGGCCGGAGAGATCGCCCGGTCCAAAGTCAGCCGCGTGATCGGCGTCTCCTGTGCTCCGGCCACCTTCGCCCGGGATGCGCGAACCCTGATCGACGCCGGCTTCAGCCTGGATCGTGTCCTGCCGGTGGATCAGTTCCTGTGGTCGCCGCACGTGGAGTTGGTGGGCGTCTTCTCCCGCTAGAGCCCTTTCCGATCTGATTGCTTCAATCAGATCGGGCGAAAAGGGCTCTAAATCAAAAAGTTAGAGCATTTTTGATCCGATAACCGCGTCACACTTATCGGAAAATGCTCTAGCTAGCCGAACAGATCGACCTGTTCGCCGGGCTTTGGCGGAACCTTGAAGGCCGAGAGGTCCAGATCGGGGAGGGGGCGGTCGAGGCCATAGCGCCGTCGCGCGGCCCGGAACCTCTGGCCCATCATCTGGGCCACGGGACCGTGGCCCTTCATGCGGGCGCCGAACGTCGCGTCATAGTCCTTGCCCCCACGCATCTGCCGGACCAGGGACATGACCCGGCTGGCCCGGTCGGGATGATCGGTGGCCAGCCACTCCTGGAAGAGCTCGCTGATTTCCAGGGGCAGGCGGAGCGCCACATAGCCGGACCCCACAGCGCCGGCCGCGGCGCTGCGCTCCAGCACCGCCTCCATCTCGTGATCATTGAGACTGGGAATGGCCGGGGCGAACATGACCACCACCGGCACGCCGGCCCGAGCCAGGCCCTCGACGGCGGCGAGGCGTCGCTCCGGCGTGGCGGCGCGGGGCTCCATGCTGCGGGCTAGCTTACGGTCAAGGCTGGTGATCGAGATGGCGACACGGGTCAGGCCGCGGGCGGCCATGTCGCCCAGGATGTCGGTATCCCGCAGGATCAGGGCCGACTTGGTGATGATGGTGAACGGATGGCTGAAGCGCTGCAGCACCTTCAGCACCTGGCGGGTCACCCGTTGCTGGCGTTCAATGGGTTGATAGGGGTCGGTGTCGCCGCCGATGTGGATGACCCGGGGCGCATACCGGGGCGCAGACAGCTCCTTTTCAAGCAGGGCTGCGGCGTCAGGCTTGAAGAACAGTCGGCTCTCGAAATCCAGCCCCGGAGACAGGCCAAGAAAGGCGTGGGCCGGGCGGGCGTAGCAATAGATGCAGCCGTGCTCGCACCCCCGATAGGGGTTGATCGAGCGGTCGAAACCGACATCGGGACTGGTGTTTCGCGCAATGATCGTCCTGGCCCTGTCGGGCAGAACCTGGGTGCGCAACTGCGCAGGCGAGGCGTCCTCCGGGGTCCAGCCGTCGTCGAAAGCCTCAAGTTTGCGGCTCTCAAACCGGCTGCTGGCGTTGGTGCGCGCCCCGCGGCCGCGGATCTGCTGGGTGAAGGTGACCACCTGTACAACCTATCGCCGGCGATGGAACATAACTAGAACACTCTTGACCGGATCGTCAAACCAGCTCCTTTGGCGCCATGATCACTGTCATCGTGCCCGCCCGCGCCTCAGCCGAACCCCTGGCGGGCCTGCTTTCCGCCCTCGTGCCCGCCGCTGTCGATGGCGTGGTGCGCGAGGTCATCGTCGCCGATGGCGATGCGGATGAGGCCACCGTGGCCCTGTGTGAAGATGCGGGCGCCACCTTGCTGCGGGGCTCCATTGCGGCGGCCGCCGCAGTGGCCAAGGGCTCCTGGCTGCTGATCGTGGCGCCGGAAATGCGCTTTCCCAATCGTTGGGTCGAGATCGTCGCTGATCACAGTTCGCGCGCCACCCGGCCGGCCCTGGTGCTGCCGCCGCTGAAGACTGGGTGGTTCGCCGGGCGTCGCCAAACCCGTGATGCGGGCCTTCTGATCCGCACCCGGGATTTCGGCGGGACTCAGGGAGATCTGAGGGTGCTCCGTGCGCAGTTCGGTCGCAGCGCGGTCCGGTTGGTCTGAGCCTTCAGCCGAGGCCAGGGCGGTGATCTAGAACGTCATCCTGCCGTCGAAATCCAGCCGGGCGTCGATGATCCGCGCGCCCCGGGCGGCGGCGTCGAGGGTGAGGGAGGTTTTGCCGAAATGGTCTCGATAGGCCCAATAGGCGGCCACGACCTTTTCCACATAGTTGCGCGTTTCGACCGAGGGCAGGCACTCGATGACCAGCAGGCTGTCAGCCTGCTCGCCCACCATGGCCACGGTCTTCTGAAGCGTGCCCGGACCGCCATTATAGGCCGCCACCACCTGCAGCAGGTCGTAGCCGACTCCGCGCTCCATCAACCAGGTCAGATAGTCCTGGCCGACCCGCAGATTGAAGGCAGGATCGAACAGGGGGGTCATGTCTTCCCGCAGCTTGTCGTCGCCGGCGGCTCGCGCGGCGGCCTCGGGCATCAGCTGCATCAGGCCCACGGCGCCGGCCGGCGACACGGCGGCGGGGTTGAACCGGCTTTCCTGGTGGACGATGGCGTAAACCAGGGCCCGGTCGATGGTGAAGCCCCACTTGGGTTCCAGCGCCGGGGTCGGATAGGCGAAGGTCGCCCGCATCCGGCCGCCCGCGGTGTCGGCCTGAGAGCTGAGGGGCGCATTGAGAGCCAGGGCGAGGGTGGTCCAGCGAGCGCGCTCGGCCTCGCTCTTGGCCAGCATCAGGCCTGCGCGAAGCTCCAGGCCAGCCTCAAGCGAGAAGCCCAGTTGCGAAAGCGCCACGGCCCTGTGGGCGCGAGGGTCGGCCTTGGCGAACCGCACCATGTCGATGCTGTCGCCGCCGCGCCCGCTGGCGCGGAACAGCTGAGCCCGACTGGGTTGCTGCGAAAGCCTCATGGGCGCCAGGTCACCGCCCGACAGGGCCAGGCGGCGGTCGGCGATCATCCCGTAGAAGGTCTCCGGGTGGCGCGCGGCCACCCGGAGATGGGCGGTGGCGCGGTCAACGTCCTCGTCACGGCTGGCGGCGCGGGCGGCCCAGAAGCCGGCGCCGGCCTGGAGCCATTCTCCCTCGTCGGGGTCGCGGGCCACAGCGCTGAAGAAGCCTTCGGCCTCCTCGAAGCGGCCCATGCGATAGGCCGCCATGCCAGCGATCCATCGTTCGCCGGACTCGCCAGCGAGATCGAAGGCGCGGGTGACGTCCCCGCCGTAAAAGGCCTGGCGGGCGGCGCGGCCCTTGTCGGAGTTCAGCCGGCCGCCGACCCGCTGGGCGGCGCTTTCCGCCCGGCCCCAGTCCAGTCCTGTGACCACTGGCGCCCGCGGCGGCGCAGCGCCCTGCGGCCGGCGCTTGAGCGCCAGGGCGTAGACCCGTTCTGCGCCAGGCAGATCGGCATAGGACGCCAGCCAGCCGCTGAGTTCCTGATAGGAGGACGTGTGGGCCGTGGGATGCATCAGCTGGCGCAAGGCGAGGTGGCCGGCCAGGCTGCGGTCCTTCAGCTCAACGAGATGCATCTGGGCGTCGATGAAATCGCCCCGGTCGACGGCGGCGAAGGCGGCGCGATAGCGGGCGAGGTCCCAGGGGTTCAAGACCTGGGGCGCGGCCCAGGCCGAGGTGGCGGCGCCCACGGTCGCAGCCGCGCTTACAGCGCCCAGACCCAGGCCAAAGACCTGCCTTCGCGTCGACGTCGTCATGCGACCTTCCACGTCCGCCGACATGTCGCAGCGGTTCCGTGGCCCTTTTCTCGAAGCTCAGCCCCCGGTCTAGTGGGGACGTTCAGGGCGATCAAGCCTTTGCACCAGAGACACGAGATCGCTCCACGCCTTCTTCTTGGCTGCGGGCTGACGCAGCAGAAAGGCCGGGTGAAGTGTCGGCATAGCAGGCAGTTCGAGGCTTTCGTCCTCGGTGCGCCATTCGAACCAGCGCCCACGCATGGCCAGGATGCCCTCATCACGCTTGAGCATGGCCTTGGCCGAGGCGCCGCCGACCAGCAGCAGCATCCTGGGCCGCACCAGGGTGATCGCCCGCTCGACGAAGGGCGCGCACACCGCCTGTTCGGCGGTCGAGGGCGTCCGGTTGCCGGGCGGGCGCCAGAAGACCGTATTGGTGATGAACACCCGGTCGGTGAGGCCCGCCGCCGCCAGCATTCGGTCCAGCAACTGACCCGCCCGGCCGACGAAGGGCTCCCCACGGGCGTCCTCGTCACCGCCGGGTCCCTCGCCGATGATCATGACAGGCGCGTCGGCGGGACCGCGGCTGAACACCGATCGCGTGGCTGCGCCCTCGTAGCGCAGGGGACAGCCCTCGAAGCTGGCGATGGCCTCAGCCAGGGCGGGGAGATCCTGGGCCAAGGACGCCAGCCGTCGCGCTTCAGCCACGGCGTCAGCGGCCGGGCCGCCGGGCGCGCCAGGAGTCCGAAGGGGAGTCGGCGCCTGCTCCACCCGCCGGGGCGGCGGCCGCAACCCCTCGGCGATACGGTCGCTCGCCTCATCCTGATAGAGGCAGTCGACGCCGGCGTCCGCCCAGAAGGCCAGCAGGCTATAGGCCAGGATTTCTGGGGCAGGCGAGGCGGACTGGTCCATACTGGTGGGTCGAAATCCTTGAGTTTCGCGGGGTTTGTCCTTGACCGCGTAGGGGCGACCTTCCGATAAGACGGCGCAAGGATCAACGCTGTCGGCGAGGGTGAGGGGCCCTGACCGTCGGATAATGGAGTTCAGAGGGGATCATGAGCGAAGACGTCGAACGCGAAGCCATGGAATACGACGTCGTCATCGTGGGCGCCGGTCCCGCGGGGCTGTCGGCCGCCATCCGTCTGAAACAGCTGGCCGCTGAGGCCGGGACGGAGATCAGCGTCGCGGTTCTGGAAAAGGGCTCCGAGGTCGGCGCCCATATCCTGTCCGGCGCGGTCATCGATCCCATCGCGCTCAATGAGCTGATCCCCGACTGGAAGGACCAGGGCGCGCCCCTGGAGACCCCGGTCAAGAAGGACAAGTTCATCTATCTCGGGCCCCAGGGCGAGCTGGACATCACCTGGCTGCCCATGCCGAAGTTCATGCTGAACCACGGCAACTACATCGCCTCCCTGGCGAACGTGGCCCGCTGGCTCGGCCAGCAGGCCGAGGCCCTTGGCGTCGAAATCTATCCCGGTATGGCCGCGTCTGAGGTGCTGTTCGACGAGAACGGCGCCGTGAAGGGCGTGGTGGCCGGTGTGTTCGGCATCGACAAGGACGGGAACAAGGGCGCCGACTACCAGCCGGGCGTCGAACTCCTGGCCAAATACACCTTTATCGGTGAGGGCGTCCGCGGGTCGCTGGCCAAGCAGCTGATCGCCAAGTTCGGCCTGGCCGAGAACAGCGAGCCCCAGAAGTTCGGCATTGGCCTGAAAGAGCTGTGGCAGGTTCCCGACGACAAGTTCCAGCCGGGCCTCGTGCAGCACACCCTGGGCTGGCCGCTGGATAACAAGACCGGCGGCGGCAGCTTCATGTACCACTTCGGGGACAACTACGTGGCCATCGGCTTCGTGGTGCACCTGAACTACAAGAACCCCTGGCTGTCGCCCTTCGACGAGTTCCAGCGCTTCAAGCAGCATCCGGCGGTCCGCCCGCATCTGGAAGGCGGCAAGCGCATCGCCTACGGGGCCCGCGCCATCACCGAGGGCGGCCTGCAGTCGATCCCCAAGCTGTTCTTCCCGGGCGGCGTCCTGGTGGGCTGCTCGGCGGGCTTTGTGAACGTGCCCCGGATCAAGGGCAGCCATAACGCCATGAAGACCGGCATGATGGCCGCCGAAGCCGCCTTCGCCGCGATCCAGAACGGCCGTCAGGGCGACGAACTGGCCGAGTACGAAACCGCCTTCAAGGCGTCCTGGGTCCATAAGGAACTCAAGATCGTCCGCAACGCCAAGCCGATCATCTCCAAGTACGGCACCGCGCTGGGCACCCTGCTCAGCGGCATGGATATGACGATCAGCAATCTGACCGGGGGCTTCTCGGTGTTCGGCACCATGAAGCACGGCAAGACCGATGCGGAGTCCACGGGCCTGGCCAAGGACTACAAGCCCATCGTCTATCCGAAGCCTGACAACGAGATCAGCTTTGACAAGCTGTCCTCGGTCTTCCTGTCGGCCACCAACCACGATGAGAACCAGCCCGCCCACCTGCGGCTGAAGGACCCGTCGATCCCCATCTCGGTGAACCTGCCGAAATTCGGCGAGCCGGCCCGGCTCTACTGCCCGGCGGGCGTCTATGAGGTGCTCTACGACGAGGCGGGCCAGAACCCGAAGTTCCAGATCAACTTCCAGAACTGCGTCCACTGCAAGACCTG
>DJWR01000116.1 GCA_002441055.1 Caulobacteraceae bacterium UBA6225
TCTCGATGTCGATCCCGATCACCCGGCCCTTGTTCATGGCTTCGAAAAGGGAGGCGTAGAAGACCAGGGACCCGCCATGGGCCACGCCGGTCTCCACCAGCACGTCGGGCTTCAGATCCCAGATCACTTCCTGCAGGCGGACCATGTCCTCCGGCAGCTGAATGATCGGCCGGCCCATCCAGGCGAAGGAATAGACGTACTTGGAATCCCAGGTCGCCCGGACCCAGGCCTTGGACGCCGCAGCGAAGCCTTCGGCGGTGGAGAGGCTGTGGCGCGTTTCAGTGTCGCCGTCGCGGACGACGACTTCGCCGCGCTCTTCGTCGATGATGGTGATCAAGACCCCGACCTTGTATGCCGTTTGCCGCGGACCGAATTTGGCTCTGGTCCGCCATGTCGATCCCTCTTATCGCGTGTCGACGCGGCGATGAAGCCGTATCCCGCAACAGGGGCGCCAACGGGCCGCAGGAACAGGGGCCAGGGAAGGGGCAGGCCATGGCGCCAAGGATCGACTTCATCATCGCCGGCGCCCAGAAGGCCGGCACCACGGCCCTGTTCGACTATCTCAGCGACCATCCGCAGATCGGGCTGTCGGACGTCAAGGAAGTCCATTTCTTCGATGACGAGGGCCAGGACTGGAGCGCGCCGGACTACGGCGCCTATCACGCCCATTTCGACCTGACCGACCGCAGCCGGGTGTGGGGCGAGGCCACGCCCATCTATCTCTACTGGAAAGACAGCCTGTCTCGGATCAGGGCCTACAACCCCACCGTCCGCCTGATCGTCATGCTGCGTGATCCGGTGGCCCGGGCCTTCTCCCATTGGAAGATGGAGTTCGCCCGCGGCGGAGAGACCCACCCCTTTGACTGGTGCATCCGGGCTGGACGCCAGCGGCTGTTTGAGGCCGAGCCCTGGGGTTTCCACCGGGAGTTCAGCTATGTGGAGCGGGGCTTCTACGGCGCCCAGATCGAACATCTGCTGGGCCTGTTTCCCGCCGATCAGTTGCTGGTGCTGCGGGCCGAGGACCTGGAGGCGGCGCCACAGCCGGTGTTGGAGACCATCAGCGGCTTTCTGGGGGTCCCTGCCCCACCGCCGATGGCGCCCCGACGGGTGCATGTGGGCCAGGATATCGCCTATCCCTCGCGCGTGACCGAGGCCGATGAGGCGCTGCTGCGGCGGCTCTATGCCCAGGACATGGGGCGCCTGAGGGCTCTGACAGGAATTTCATATCCTTAAGGGCTACGCGCCATATTTCTGTCAGCCCCTTGGGTCAGACAGGTCCCATGCTCCCGCTTCGCAAGGCCGAAACCTGTCGGCGCGCTTCGCTGCTCTCCCTCTCGCTCCTCATGTTGGCGGGATGTTCTCCCCGGGTGTCAGCTGAGGTCGAGGAAGCGCCCCGGGTGGGGCCAGAGCTCATCCTGCCCGTTGACTGCGTGCTGGGTCAGACCTGCGAGATCCAGAACTATGTGGACCGTGATCCCGGTCCTGAGGCCCAGGACTATGCCTGCGCCACGCGCAGCTATCAGGACCACAATGGGGTTGATTTCCGCATCCCCGACCTTGCCGCCCAGCAGGCCGGGGTGGCGGTTCTGGCCGCGGCGCCTGGCGTGGTGAGCCGCCTGCGCGACGGGGTGGCCGATGTGTCGGTCAAGACCATCGGCCTTGCGGCGGTGGACGGAACCGAGTGCGGCAACGGGGTGGTGATCGACCACGGCGAGGGCTGGGAAACCCAATATTGCCACCTGGCCAAGGACAGCCTTCAGGTGCGCCAGGGGGACCAGGTGGCCGCCGGCCAGCCGCTGGCCCAGATCGGCCTGTCGGGACAGACCGAATACCCGCATCTGCATTTCACCGTGCGCAAGGACGGGGCGGTGATCGATCCCTTCGCGCCTGGCGCGGCGGACGGCGTGTGTGAGGCCAGGTCCCCCCTTTGGTCACAGGATGTCCTCGACCAGATGACCTATCGCCAAGGTGCCGTGCTCAATGTGGGCTTCGCCTCTGGGGCCGTCTCCATGGAGGCGGTGGAAGAGGCCGCCATTCCAGAGGCCACAGCTGGGGCCCCGGCCATGGTGGCCTATGTGCGGGCCATCGGGCTGGAGGCCGGGGATGTTCAGCATCTGAAGGTGACCGGACCCGACGGGGCGGTGGTGGCCGAAACCCGGATTGATCCCCTGGACCGGGCCAAGGCTCAGTACCTGCTCTATGCCGGCCGGCGCACACCGGCCGAGGGTTGGCCCTCTGGAACCTATCGCGGGGAATATTGGGTCGAACGGGGCGGCCGCCGGGCTCTGAGCCGCGACTTTGAGACGCAATTCTGAGGTTGTCGGGCCAGTGGGGACACAAATTTGCGTGATCTTGTCGCGGCGAGGCTACGGCTCTTTCGCGGCGCCGCGGACTAAGCTACAGTTTGATGTCAGCCTAGCTCTCCAGGGCTGTGTCGCTTCGGCCGGGCCATAGCATCCATGCCAGCTATGGCCCGGCCTTTGCGGCCACGCTGACCTTCTCGACATTGTTAGACCTCAGGACCCCCGGGCTGATCGCCCGTCAAGGGCCTCAGGGGTGTGGCCGAGGTCAGGCGCAGGATGTCGAACTTCATGAGCCACAGCAAAGTCCGCTCCACATAGGGACGGCGGGGGAGCGGCATGGCGGCGAGCACCTCGGCGACGCTGACCTCCCCTGAATGGCTGACCTGGGCGAAGACCGCCTCACACTCCGCGTCACTGGCCATGGCCCAACGCCCGGCCAGGGCGAGATTGCGCGTCAGGACGGCCTGTGCGGCGGGCCAGTCGGGGGTCGATCCGATCTGGAGGCGGTCTTCGGCCGCCAGGGATCGGGTGGGATAGGCGGCGAACAGGGTGAAGGGGTCGCTGCGGCGCGGATTCACCAGCCGACGCGGTTGATCCGGGGCCGGCGGGATCGCTGCAGCCCGGCGTCGGGCCAGCTCGGCCCAGAATGCCTGGTACTCTGGAATGACCTTGGCCCAGTCGAGCTCGGTCTCGATTCGCTGACGGCCGGCGGCCCCCATCCTGTGGCGCAGGTCGGGGTTCTCGATCAGGGCGACAAGGGCCTTCACGGCCGCCGGGATATCCATGGCGGTCATCTGGGCGGCGGCCCCCACATAGTTGTCGTAGCTGACCCAACCATTGTCGTGGTTGAAGGCCAGGTCCTCACCGAGGCCCGGGCGGGGGGTCAAGGTCGGGATACGGAAGCCGTCGACCCCATGGCGCACCGTGTCGCGGTAACCGTCCCAGTCTGTGACCACGCAGGGCAGGCTGGCGGCCATGGCCTCGGCCGGGGTGAGGCCGAACGTCTCCTGAATGTTGTCCGAGAAGGAGATAAACAGGTCAGCCGCCGACCAGATCGAGAACCGTGTGCCAGCATCGCGGCCATCCACCGGACGATAGTGGATGCTGGGGCAGAAGGCCTGGGTGGCGCTGTGATAGGCCTCCCAGTCCTCAGGGGAGCCGGCCCAGCCTGAGACGATCCAATAGATGGGCTTGCCGGTCTGTTGGGCCGCCTGCTCCAGGGCCATGGCCATGAGCGCCGGGTTCATCTTGGTGCGGGCGCTGAGCCGGCCGACATAGAGGGCGACGATGGCGTCGTGGGGAATATCGAGCCGTTCGCGCCAGCTGGCGCGGGCGGCCGGGTCGTGGGCGAAGTCGGCCCCGTTGATGCCGAGGGGGATGGTGGCCAACTGCGGATTGGGCAGGCGGGTGGCGCCCAGGCGGCCGCGCATATCCTCGGCGATCAGGGCGAGCTGGGTCTCGACGCTGGTCCGCACGGCGGCTGAGGTGCAGATCAGGCCGTCCCAGTTTTCAGTTGGGCAGGTCAGCAGTTCTTCGAGGGCCGCGATCGCCCGGTGGGATGCTGTCGTGTGGGTCAGACCGCAGAGACTGTAGTGAGCCGGGCCATAGCGACGGCGCCACCAGGCTTCCTGGCCCAAGGTTGGACTGGGGATAAAAACACAGCCCGGGTCTGAGAGGGCTTGGCGATTGCGCGGCGCGATCCAGCGGCCCTCATGGCGAAGCGGCCCGGCGCTTGCGAGCAGGGACTCATAGGCTTCGTGCGCAAGGGTCCCCCCCTTCCAGAAGTGGAACCGGTCCACTTCGGCGTGGCGGACAAAACCTTTCAGGAAGCTCTCGCCGGCGGAGTGGCGGCCCATCAGTCGGGCGCGGTCGGTGCGATAGCCGTCGGGGTGAAGGTAGATGGCCGCATTGCTCATGGAGATTGGCTTAGCGGGTCTGGCCTCGGGTGCAAGGTCCAGCTGGCCGGGGCAATGCGGGAGAGGTTGCAGGCACAGAAAAGGGGCCGCCCCGAAGGACGGCCCCCATAGTCTGGTCTCGAAAAAACTTCGCCTTAGGCGGTGAAGTTCGTGTGGTCGAAGGCCGCCGTGGTGACGGCTTGCAGCTGAACCACGCCGTTGACCGTGTTGGTGCTGCCGATGTCGGCGAACACGTACACGTCCGCGCCAACCTGCACCGCGACGATGTCGCGCGAACCGGTGGAGATCAGCGAGGAAGCATCGGTGAGGGCCTGAGCATAGGTGCCAACCGTGAGTTCGACGTAGTTGGCCG
>DJWR01000139.1 GCA_002441055.1 Caulobacteraceae bacterium UBA6225
CACCCGGGGGCAGCGTCAGCACCTCGTCGGGGCCGAGCGCGGCGGGAAGATCCATTCCCGCCGCACCCGCGGTCTGCTGCCTGGGAGGCTCGAGCCCACGGCCGTGATCGAGCCAGCGATAGGCGACGCCGACGCGGTCGGCCATGACGTCACCTCACCCGCACGACGGCAAAGAGTTCGTCGGGCAGCGCCAGCGTGCCGTTGATCAGGTCGAGGAACGGGATGACCGTTTCGGCCGACTTGCGGTCGCCGGCCAGCGTCATGTTGGTCTCCGTCACGTCCCGGCCGCCAATGCGCAGCGTGATGGCGTGGCCCTCGAAGAAGGACTGCATCATCGCCTTGGTCTGCGCGTCCTGCTCCTCGGTGCCGAGTTCGGTCTTCATGTCCTCGGTCTTGAAGGCGACGCGCACGAGGCCGGGACCGACCACCGTGAAGCTGGCGCTGTTGTCTTCCCCGAGGCCCAGATCGGCGAACGGGCCCTCGACCGTGAGCACGCAAGTGGCACTGCCGTCGGCATTTTCGGTGAGGTCGGAGCCCTCTTCCTCGCAGAAGCCCTCGGTGTCCTCACCGGCCGCGCCGGCCTTGGCCATGGCGTAGAAATCGGCCCCCATGGTCGACGTCGTCGTGGCTCGCGCCTCGGTTTCGGACAGCACCTCGACATCCATGGTCATGTCGATGCAGCCGGCGAGGCCCACCGTCAACGCCAGCGCGCCGGCGAGCCGGCCCAATACCTGCAGTTTCATTGAGTTCTCCCTTTGCGGCCGAGGCCACTGCGGCGCCAATCTAGCGAGCCGGTCCCCATGACCGCAAGCGCCCGCCGCCCCAGTACGGCCGCAATGATGAACCGATCCTGAACGGCCTATGAACGGGCGAAGCGCCCCGCGATGCGCGCCGCCAGCATGTCGCCGACGCCGGCCTTGGACTGCCGCCCCCAGTCTTCGGCGCCGCCGTCACGCTCGAGCAGCACCACGTGATTGTCGTCGGCGCCGAACACCGCCGCGCCGCCGACGTCGTTGGCCAGCAGCCAGTCGCAGCCCTTGCGCGCGAGCTTGGCCCGGGCATTGTCGATGAGCGCCTCGGTCTCGGCGGCGAAGCCGACCACCAGGCGGGGCCGCGCCGGGCCTTGCGCCGACAGGGTCGCCAGGATGTCGGGATTCTCCACCAGCCGGAGCGCCGGGGGCGCATCGCCCGTCTTCTTGATCTTCACCGCGCCTTCGTCGGCCGGGCGCCAGTCGGCGACGGCGGCGACGCAGACGGCCAGATCGGCGGGCAGGGCGGCCTGGCAGGCGGCCAGCATCTGCCGGGCAGTCTCCACCTGCACCCGTTTGACGCCCGCCGGGGCGGCCAGCGCCGTGGGGCCAGACACCAGGGTGACCTCGCAGCCCAGGGCCGCCAGGGCCTCTGCGATCGCATAGCCCTGCTTGCCGCTGGAGCGGTTGGTCAGATAGCGAACCGGGTCGATGGGCTCGGCGGTGGGGCCGGCGGTGACGATGGCGCGGCGGCCGGCCAGGGGGCGCTCAGCCTCGCCGTTCAACATTCCCATAACGGCTTCGAAGATGACCGCAGGCTCGGCCATCCGGCCGGGGCCATATTCCCCACAGGCCATGGCGCCCTCGTCGGGACCCACGAAAGCGACGCCGTCGGCCTTGAGGGTCGCCAGATTCCGCTGCGTGGCCGGATGCTCCCACATGCGCACATTCATGGCCGGCGCCATCAGCACCGGCTTGTCGGTGGCCAACAGGGTGGTGGAGGCGAGATCTCCGGCCAGGCCATGGGCGGCCTTGGCCATCAGGTCGGCGGTGGCCGGGACCACCACCACCAGGTCGGCTGAGCGGGACAGCTGAATATGGCCCATCTCTGCTTCGTCGGTGAGCGAGAACAGCTCGGAATAGACCTTGTCTTCGGCCAGGGCCGACAAGGACAGGGGCGTGACGAACTGGGCGCCCGCGCTGGTGAGGATCGGCCGCACCCCAACGCCAGCCTTGCGGAGCAGGCGGGTCAGCTCCAGGGCCTTATAGGCGGCCACCCCGCCGCCCACGATCAGGAGAACTCGCTTATCCGGCAACGTCACGGGCCCTTTCGCTTGCCTGAGACGCTATAGCCGCAACTGGCCTCTGGACAAAACCTTGCATCTGTTCTTTGTTCGTTCCGCTACAGCCTGGGGCTGAATTCTGGGGAGAAACACGGTGATGATGCGGTCAGTCGGCGCCCTTGCGGCGGGGGTCAGTCTTTTCATTCTCACGGCCTGCGACAATGGTCCCTCGGCGGTGACGCCGGCGCCCAGCGCAGGCGAAGCCGGGCAGGACGCCTCAGCCACCGCCCCGGCGGCTTCGTCCGCCACGGCCCGGGCGCCGGTCCCGCAGGTGGACGGTCGTCCCCTGTGGTCGGAGACCCAGCGCTATTCCGCCCAGGAAAACGCCGAGCGCGCCTTCGCCCGCAATGGCGAGGCCTTTGGGGCCACCGATCTGGACGACTTCGTCCGCAAGGCCCACGCCTTCGTCAATGATCCACCGGCTGGCGCTGAAACGATCAGGCGGAACAATGGCGACACCCTGATCTATGATCCTGAGGCCAACATCTTCGCCGTGGCCACGGCGGCCGGCGCGCCCCGGACCATGTTCAAGCCCGACAATGGGGCGGCCTATTGGGAAGAGCAGAAGACCCGCGAGGCGGAGCGCGGCGACGACTGAGCAGGCCCAAGCCTCAGGCGAGCGCGCCAAGCAGAAAGGCGCCGCCGGCGGTCAGGGCGCCCAGGAAGAACCACAGCCAGCCTGAGTCCCGTTCGGGGGCCACCACGGCGACGGGGGGTTCGGGGCTCTGCAGGCGTCGTTTCAGCCCATGCAGGATGTCGAGGCTCTCCTGGACGGCGCGCCTGGCCTGGGCCGGCGGGGCCAATTCCCGGGCGATCCAGCGGCGCACGACCGGGTCTGCGGCGGCCCAGATGTCGTGATCGGGATCGATGCGGCGGGCCACGCCCTCCACCGTCATCATGGTCTTCTGAAGCAGCACCAGTTCCGGGCGCAGGCGCATGTCGAACAGGGCGGTGATCTCGAACAGCTGGATCAGCACCCGGCTCATGGAGACCTGGCTGGCGGAGCGGCCGAACACCGGTTCGCCCACCGCCCGCAGGGCCTGGGCGAAGGCCGCCCGGTCATGGTGGGCGGGCACATAGCCGGCGCGGAAATGCACCTCGGC
>DJWR01000041.1:0-942 GCA_002441055.1 Caulobacteraceae bacterium UBA6225
CGGCCTTGGTCTTGGGCTCGACCGAGATCTCGATGACCGGAGCCGGGAATTCCATCTTCTCGAGGATGACGGGCGACTTCAGCGGATCGCACAGGGTGTCCCCGGTGCGGGTTTCCTTCAGGCCGGCCAGGGCGACGATGTCGCCGGCGAAGGCTTCCTTGACGTCTTCACGGTTGTTCGAGTGCATCTGCAGCATCCGGCCGACGCGCTCTTTCTTGTCGCGGCTGGAGTTCAGCAGGCTCATGCCCGTTTCCATCTTGCCCGAATACAGGCGGCAGAAGGTCAGCGAGCCGACGAAGGGGTCGTCCATGATCTTGAACGCCAGAACCGACAGGGGCTCATCGTCCGAGGCGCGACGGGTGACCGGCTCTTCGGTCTTGAAGTCGATGCCCTGGGTCGGCGGGATGTCCAGCGGCGAGGGCAGATAGTCGACGACGGCGTCGAGCAGGGGCTGCACGCCCTTGTTCTTGAAGGCCGAGCCGCAGAGGATCGGATAGAAGGCGCCGTTCAGAACCGCCTTACGCAGGCACTTCTTGATGGTCTCTTCGGACGGCTCCTCACCCGACAGATAGGCCTCCATGGCCTCGTCATCGAGTTCGACGGCGTTTTCGATCATGTAGGCGCGGGCCTCGGCGGCCTTGTCCTTCAGATCGGCGGGAATCTCTTCGTCGGTGAAGGCGGCGCCCAGGCCGTCATTCTCCCAGACCACGGCCTTCATGCGGACCAGGTCGACGATGCCGCGCAGCGAGGATTCCGCACCGATGGGAAGCTGGATCGGCACAGCCTTGGCGCCGAGGCGATCACGGATCGATTCCACCGACTTGTCGAAGTCGGCGCCAATCTTGTCCATCTTGTTGATGAACACGATGCGGGGAACATTGTACTTGTCGGCCTGACGCCAGACGGTCTCGGTCTGCGGCTCAACGCCGGCGTTGCCGTCCA
>DJWR01000041.1:983-3861 GCA_002441055.1 Caulobacteraceae bacterium UBA6225
TCCTGCTCCTGCTCCATCCAGTCCATGGTGGCCGCGCCATCGTGGACTTCGCCAATCTTGTGGCTCTTGCCGGTGTAGAAGAGGATCCGCTCCGTCGTCGTCGTCTTGCCCGCGTCGATGTGGGCCATGATTCCGAAATTGCGGTAGTCTTCGATGGGGTGCGTGCGGGCCATAACGAAAGGCTTTGCTGAAAGAGGTCCGGAGGTAGAGCGCCGGTCGTGTGTGCTGAACGAACGGCGCGGGCGGTTTAACTCAAACCGCCCGCGCCGGGAAGCGATGGATGGACGAGCTTACCAGCGGTAGTGCGAGAAGGCGCGGTTCGCCTCGGCCATCTTGTGGGTGTCTTCACGCTTCTTCACCGCGGCGCCGCGGTTCGAGGAGGCGTCAAGGAGTTCACCGGCCAGCTTCTCGGTCATGGTGTTCTCGCCACGCTTGCGCGCCGCGGTCACCAGCCAGCGAATGGCCAGGGCGCGACGGCGCTCAGGACGGACTTCGACGGGGACCTGGTAGGTCGCGCCGCCAACCCGGCGGGAGCGGACCTCGATGCCAGGGGCGACATTGTCCAGAGCCGCATGGAAGGTCTCCAGCGGGCCCTGATCCTTGCGCTTGGCTTCCAGGATATCAAAAGCGCCGTAGATGATGTTCTCAGCGACGGCCTTCTTACCTTCGTACATCACATAGTTCATGAACTTGGTGACGACGAGATCCCCGAACTTCGGGTCGGGAAGGACTTGACGTTTTTCTGCGCGACGGCGACGGGACATATCTTCTGATCCTTACTTAGGACGCTTGGCGCCGTAGAGCGAACGACGCTGCTTGCGGTCCTTCACCCCTTGGGTGTCGAGCACGCCGCGCAGGATGTGATAGCGCACGCCGGGAAGGTCCTTCACGCGGCCGCCGCGGATCAGCACCACGGAGTGTTCCTGGAGGTTGTGGCCTTCGCCAGGGATGTAGCACACCGCTTCAATGCCGGTCGTCAGACGGACCTTGGCCACCTTACGCAGAGCCGAGTTCGGCTTCTTCGGGGTGGTGGTGTAGACGCGCGTGCAAACGCCGCGACGCTGGGGGCAGCCCTTGAGGGCCGGCACCTTGTTGCGCGAAGGCTTGTCCTTGCGCGGCTTGCGGATCAGCTGGTTGACCGTAGGCATATATTCTCTGCGCCATTCCTAGGCTTGTGGGGGCGTGTGCCGTTGGGCCGATGCGCCCCGTTGAAGGGTCGTGTTTCTTCTTGGCCTTCAAGCCCGGCTCTGAACACGAAAACTCGCCGGCGCGCATTGGTGAAGCGCTCCGGCGGGCGAGCCGTCCCTTGCAAGACTTTCGGGTCCTTCATGACCCGGAACATGGTCCCCGGCCTCAAAGGAGCGCGGTTCATACTCGCCCCTGCCCGGCCCGTCAATGTTTGCGCAACTTACGAGCCGACCGCGGCGCGGCTGCCACAGTTTCGCCGCCCCGGGCGCCCAGCTTGGCCATAGCCCGGCGGAAGGACCCATGAGACGCGGCATGAGAACCCTGGCGGCCGCAGGCCTGGTCGCCGCCTTGCACCTGTTGGCGTTTCTGGCCCTGTCGCTGCTCGCCCCCGGGGCGCCGACCTTCCAGGACAGCCCTGTCTTTGAGGTGATGCTGGCCCCGCCCCTCGCCGCCCTGCGTCGACGGCAAGCCCCTGGCCCAGAGGCGCCGAATCGCATCCCCCCTCGCCTGCCTCCGGCGCCGCAGGACCTGGCCGATGACTCGCCCGGGCCCGCGCCGGTTCGCCCCAGTCCAGGGGCTGAGGCCGAGGCCATGGCCCAGGCCGCCCGCCTGCGGAGCGCCTTACGGCAGACCTTCGGCTGCAGCCAGCCGGATATGGCGCGCCTGAATGAAACTGAGCGGGAGGCGTGCCTGGCCCGCTTCGCCGAAGGGGCCGACGCCGCCCCCTACCGACCGCCCCTGATGGATGCGGACAAGCTGCGCGGCCTGGACCAGGCCGCGGCTCGAAAGGCCGCTGATCGCGCCTATCGGGAAGCGACCACGCCGCCACTGGGGATCGATACTACGGGCGGCGGCCCAGCCATGAACGCCCAGCCCGAGCTGTAGCCCCGGACCGGCGGCGTCTCAGAAGTCGATGAAGGTCTTGAACGCCGGGACCACTGCGGCCCAGGTGCCGATCACGCTCTGCAGCTGCTCGGTGGAGGCGCCAAGCTCCAGGTCCACATCCATCTCGACCACTGGATCCATTTCGGAGTCCAGATAGGCCCGCCCGAACCGCATCTCGCGGTTCCACTCATTGATCCGGGCCAGACCTGGCGACTGCTTCAGGGCGAAGGCTGCGCCGAACTGGATGCTTGTGCAGCGTTCGCGCTCACAGCCATAGAAGTAGATGGCGAAATTGGTGCCGTCGGTGGCGCTGCGGACCATTGGGTCCCCCACCCCGTCGACGTCGGCCTCAGCGCGGTAGCCGCTCGCCCGCAGCACCTCGATCACCTCAGCCGCCGTAACCCCGCCAGCCGGTAGAGGCCGCGCCTGAGCCTGAGCGGCCCCAAGACCCACGGCGAGGCCCGCTATGATCCAAAGTCCACGCATACCGGTGCTCCGTCCTGGCCAGGGTGCTGCTGTCCGTCGTTCATTCCACAGCGCCGCTCAAAACGGAAGCACAAAGGGGTGGAAAAGACAGGCTAGGCCGCGCGCCGCCTGATCGTACTGCGCAGGGCTCTGAGCCCCGGCCAAAGAAAAACGGCCCGGGGTCGCCCCCGGGCCGTCTGTCTGTCGCAACCTGGTTCCTAAGCCGGAACCATAGGCCTTAGTTGTCGATCGTCTCGGCCTGGGCCTCTGCGGCGATAACCTCCGGCAGGGGCTCCATGGCGGTCTCGCGGCTGGCGGCCAGGGCTTCGTCGCGCTTGGC
>DJWR01000041.1:3868-5041 GCA_002441055.1 Caulobacteraceae bacterium UBA6225
GGTGGTCTCCTGGAAGGAGGCTGCGGAGATGAAGCTGCGGGTCTGCAGCGAGGCCTTGGTGATACCCAGCAGAACCGGCTGGGTGATCGCCGGACGACCGCCGCGGGCCTCGGCCTTGGCGCTCTCCTCGTCCACCTCGATCTTGTCCAGGTGGTCGCCCTTGAGCAGGCCGGTGTCGCCCGGCTCGAGGATCTCCACCTTCTGCAGCATCTGACGGACAATGGTCTCGATGTGCTTGTCGTTGATGGGCACGCCCTGGAGGCGATAGACCTCCTGGATCTCGTCCACCAGGAACTCGGCCAGCGCTTCGATACCCTGAATCCGCAGGATGTCATGCGGATCGGGGTTGCCGTCGATGATGTACTCGCCCTTGCGGATCGTATCGCCATCGTGGACGGCGATATGCTTGCCCTTGGGGATGAGGAACTCGACGGGCTCGCCGCCATCCTCCGGGGTGATCTTGATCCGGCGCTTGTTCTTGTAGTCGCGCCCGAACTCGACCCGGCCGTCCATCTCGGCGATGACCGCGCAGTCCTTCGGCCGGCGGGCCTCAAACAGTTCGGCCACGCGAGGCAGACCACCGGTGATGTCCCGGGTCTTGGCGCCTTCGGTGGGGATACGAGCCAGGACCTCGCCGGGCTTAGCTTCGTCACCGTCGCCGACGGAGAGAATGGCCCCCACCGGCAGCAGATAACGGGCCTCACCGCCATTGGCGATGCGCTTGAAGGCGCCGTCGGAGTCGATCACGCCCACGGCGGGACGCAAATCGCTGCCCTTGGTGGAGGCGCGCCAGTCAGTGACCACGCGGTTGGAGATGCCGGTGGCCTCATCGGCTTCGTCGCGGACCGAGACGTTCTCCACCAGATCCTCGAAGCGGACGCGACCGCCCACTTCGGTGAGGATCGGGGTGGTGTAGGGGTCCCATTCGGCCAGGCGCTGACCGCGCTTGACCTTGTCACCGTCCTTAACCTTCAGACGCGCGCCGTAGGGCGGCTTGTAGGACTCGCGATCCTTGCCATCGACCTGCACGATGATCTGCAGGTTCCGGTTCATGACCACGAACTCGCCGTCGCCCGCCTGAACCACATTGCCGCCGATCACCTTCACCACGCCCTCATTGGCGCTTTCAAAGAAGGACTGCTCGGCCACCTGGGCGGTGCCGCCGATGTGGAA
>DJWR01000041.1:5067-5381 GCA_002441055.1 Caulobacteraceae bacterium UBA6225
CCATAGCAGGTGGCGCAGATGCCGGTCTTGGTCTCGCAGGTCAGGACCGAACGGACCTTCACCGACTGCACGCCAGCGGAGTCCACCAAGTCGATCATCTTCTCATCGAGATAGGTGTCGGCCGGGATGACGACCTCGCCGGTGTTCGGGTCCTTGATGTCCTCGGCCGTGGAGCGGCCCAGGATACGCAGACCGAGCGAGACCAGCACGTCGCCGCCTTCGACCACGGCGCCCAGGGTGATGCCCCGGGTGGTGCCGCAATCTTCCTCGGTGATGATGCAGTCCTGCGCCACGTCCACCAGACGACGGGTCAG
>DJWR01000036.1:0-1699 GCA_002441055.1 Caulobacteraceae bacterium UBA6225
GGTCGAAGATCTCGACCGCTCCATCGGCTTCTACGCCACCCTGTTCGGCGCCGCCCCGGCGGTGGTCAAGGACGACTACGCCAAGTGGATGCTGGAGGATCCGAAGGTGAACTTCGCCATCTCCACCCACGGCGCTCAGGCCGGCGTGGATCACCTGGGCATCCAGGTGGACGAGGCCGGCGAACTTGCCGAACTTTCCGCCCGGCTGAAGGCGGCGGGCGAATCTACCTTCGACCAGGAAAACGCCACCTGCTGCTACGCCCGCTCGGACAAGGCCTGGGTCAGCGATCCGGCCGGTCTGCGGTGGGAGACCTTCCACACCTTTGGCGAGGCGGTCACCTATGGCGAGGACGATGTGCCGGCCATGGCCAAGATGGAGGTTTCCGACGCCGCCTGCTGCGGGGCGCCGAGGAAGGCTGAGCCGGCGCCTGCCTGTTGCTGAGGCGCCTTCGCCGGGCGGGTGGCTGCGCTGACTTTGCGCGTTGACTCCCGCCCGGTGATCGCGGAGTTTCCGCTCATCTCCTCGCGGGAGAGACCGGCCCTTCACGGGGTCGGCGCCGAAGGCGCAACCGCCCCGGAAACGCTCAGGCAAACGGACCGCGAAGAGCTGATGAACGCTGGAAAGCAGCCCGCCGAAAGGTAGGGCTCGCCGAAGGAGCAATGGGCGCGGGCCAACTTGTCCGCCTCTAAATCTCTCAGGCTCAGGGACAGCGGGGGCGCGTGTTGGGAATGGGCGACCAGGCCCCCGGCGCGTCGCAACATCAGCCGGAGACCCGCCGTGTCGGACGAGACGCTAAAGCATACGCCCCTGTACGCCGCCCATCTTGAGGCTGGCGCCCGGATGGTGCCCTTCGCCGGCTATTCCATGCCCGTGCAGTACAGGGATGGGGTGCTGAAAGAGCATCTCTGGACCCGGGAAAGCGCTGGCCTGTTCGACGTTTCCCATATGGGCCAGGCTCGCCTGCGGGGCGTTTCGCCCCTGTCGGCCTTCGAAGAGGTGACACCCGGCGACTTCATCGGGCTGAAGCCCGGCAAGCAGCGTTACTCGGTCCTTCTGAACAAGAAGGGCGGCATCATCGACGATCTGATGGCCGGCCGGCCCGATGACGACGGCCTGTTCGTGGTGGTCAACGGCGCCTGCAAGGAAAACGACTTCAAGATCATCGACGCCGAGCTGGCTGGCCAGGTGCGAATCGACCGCCTGGAAGACCGGGCGTTGCTGGCCCTGCAGGGACCGAAGGCCGCCCAGGTGCTGGCGGCCCATGCGCCGGACGCGGCAAAGCTTGCCTTCATGGAGACGGCCGCTCTCCAGGCCTTTGGGGTCGACGCTATCATCTCTCGCTCGGGCTACACCGGCGAGGACGGCTACGAGATCTCCGTGCCAGGCCAGGCGGCTTTGCGCATCTGGAATACACTCCTCGCCGACGAGCGGGTCCGACCCATCGGCCTGGGCGCCCGTGACAGCCTGCGCCTGGAGGCCGGGCTGCCGCTCTATGGCCATGACCTGGACGAAACCGTGTCCCCCATTGAGGCGGGACTGGGCTTTGCGGTCTCCAAGAAGCGCCGCGACGCCCGGGACTTCCCCGGCGCCGGCCGTATCGCCGCCGAGCTGGCCGGAGAGCTGGCCCGCAAGGCTGTGGGCCTGAAGGTCGAGGGCGCGCCGGCCCGGGAAGGCGCCGAGATCGCCGACGCCGAGGGC
>DJWR01000036.1:1778-15122 GCA_002441055.1 Caulobacteraceae bacterium UBA6225
CCCGAAATGCGCTTCACCAAGGATCATGAGTGGGTTTCCCTGGACGGGGACGTGGCCACCATCGGGATCACCGCCTATGCCGCCGAGCAGCTGGGCGATGTGGTCTTTGTCGAAACCCCCGAGGTCGGCAAGAGCGTCACCGCTGGCGAGGGCCTGGCCGTGGTCGAGAGCGTCAAGGCGGCCTCGGACGTCTACGCGCCCCTGTCGGGTGAGGTGCTTGAGGCCAACGCCGCCCTGGCTGAGGCCCCGGAAACCGTCAACCAGGCGCCCGAGGCCGATGGCTGGTTCGCCAAGGTGAAGATCGCCGACGCCTCGGCCTATGAGGCGCTGATGGACCGCGCCGCCTACGACGCCTTCCTGGAGACCCTGTAAGCCCCATGCGCTATCTGCCGCTCACGCCCGACGACCGCGCCCAGATGCTGGGCGTGATCGGCGCTGCGTCCATCGATGACCTGTTCGCCGACGTGCCGGCCGTCGCCCGCAAGTCCGAGCCCTTCGACCTGCCGCACCATGCCGGCGAGCTGGAGGTCGAGCGCGAGCTGTCGGCCCTGGCGGCCATGAACCGGGCGGCTGGCGCCGGGCCGTTCTTCTGCGGCGCGGGCGCCTATCGCCACCATGTCCCGGCGACGGTGGATCACATCATCCAGCGCTCGGAATTCCTGACCAGCTACACGCCTTACCAGCCTGAGATCGCCCAGGGCACCCTGCAGGTCCTGTTCGAGTTCCAGACTCAGGTGGCGGCCCTGACCGGCCTCGATGTGGCCAACGCGTCGATGTACGACGGCTCCACAGCCTGCGCCGAGGCGGTGATGATGGCCAGGCGCGTCACCCGCCGGAAACGGGCGGTGCTGTCAGGCGGCCTGCATCCCCACTACGCCGCCACTACCCAGACCATCGCCCATGCCGAGGGCATGGACATTGTGCGCCAGACCGTCGCCATCGACGCCGAGGCCGCGGTGATCGAGGCCATCGATTCTGAAACCGCCTGCGTGGTGGTTCAGACCCCCAACGTCTTCGGCGTGGCCACCGACGTGACCAAGATCGCCGAGGCCGCCCACGCGGCCGGCGCCCTGCTGATCGTGGTGACCACCGAGGCGATCTCCTATGGCCTGCTCAAGTCGCCGGGCGAGATGGGCGCCGACATCGCCGTGGCCGAGGGCCAGTCCATCGGCAATGCGCTGAATTTCGGCGGCCCCTATATCGGCCTGTTCACCTGCAAGGAGAAGCTGGTCCGCCAGATGCCCGGCCGCCTGTGCGGCGAGACTGTCGATGCCGACGGCCGCCGGGGTTTCGTGCTGACCCTGTCCACCCGCGAGCAGCATATCCGCCGGGACAAGGCGACATCCAACATCTGCACCAATTCCGGCCTGTGCGCTCTGGCCTTCACCGTCCATCTCTCCCTGCTGGGTGAGACGGGTCTGCGCCAGCTGGCGGCGATCAACCACGCCAAGGCCCAGCGGCTGGCCGCAGCCCTGGGCGCCATCCCCGGCGTCGAGGTGCTGACCAAGCGCTACTTCAACGAGATCGCCATACGCCTGCCAGGTAACGCCACCCAGATGGTCGAAGCGCTGCTGGAGGAGGGCATCGTCGCCGGCGTGCCCTTCTCCCGGCTCGACCCGGCCGCAGGCCTGGACGATGTCCTGCTGTGTGCGGCGACTGAAACCACCCTGGATGAGGATATCGACGCCTTCGCCCAGGCCCTGTCCCGGAGGATCGGCCGATGACCATGCAAACTGTCGGCCGGCCCACCCGGCCCGAGGAGGTCAACTCCATGGACGCACGCTTCGCCTCCCTCACCGGCGGCCGCGGCCTGCTGCAGGATGAGGCCCTGATCTTCGAGCGGGACGGCTGGGGCAAGACCGGCGTCGACCTGCCGGCAGCAGAGGCTGGCGCCGACGACCTCGGCGATCTGGTCCGCAAGAGCCCGATCGGCCTGCCTGGCCTGTCGGAGCCCGAGGCCATGCGTCACTATGTGCGCCTGTCGCAGAAGAACCACGCCATCGACCTGGCCCTCTATCCCCTGGGCTCGTGCACGATGAAGCACAATCCGCGCCTGAACGAGAAGATGGCGCGGCTGGCCGGTTTCGCCGACCTGCATCCCATGGCGCCGCTGCCGACGATCCAGGGGGCCCTGACCCTGATGGACCGTCTGTCACACTGGTTGAAGACGCTCACCGGCATGCCGGCCGTGGCCCTGTCGCCCAAGGCCGGGGCGCATGGCGAGCTGTGCGGCCTGCTGGCCATCCGGGCGGCCCATGAGGCCAAGGGCGACCCGCGTCGCCGGGTGCTGGTGCCCACCTCGGCCCATGGCACCAATCCGGCCACCGCAGCCTTCGTCGGCTATTCAGTGACCGAGATCGCCCAGACTGACGATGGCCGGGTGGATCTGGCCGACCTGGAGGCTAAGCTTGGCCCCGACGTGGCGGCCATCATGGTCACCAACCCCAACACCTGCGGCCTGTTCGAGCGCGATATCATCGAGATCGGCAGACTGACCCATGCGGCTGGAGCCTACTTCTACTGCGATGGCGCCAACTTCAACGCCATCGTCGGCCGGGTCCGCCCCGGCGACCTGGGCGTCGACGCCATGCATATCAACCTGCACAAGACCTTCTCCACCCCGCACGGTGGTGGCGGTCCCGGCGCCGGGCCTGTGGTGCTGTCTGAAGCCCTTGCGCCCTTCGCCCCGGCGCCCTGGGTGGTGCATGGGCCTGAGGGGCTCACCCTGGTGGAAGAGACCGTGGAGGAAGCCGCCCAGGCCTTTGGCCGCATGAGCGCCTTCCATGGCCAGATGGGCATGTTCGTCCGCGCCTACGCCTATATGCGCAGCCATGGCGCCGACGGCCTGCGGCAGGTGGCCGAGGACGCCGTGCTGAACGCCAACTACATCAAGGCCCGGCTCTCCGGCGTCATGACCCCGGCCTTCCCCGAGGGGCCGTGCATGCACGAGGCCTTGTTCGACGACTCCTGGCTGGAGGGGACCGGCGTCACCACGCTCGACTTCGCCAAGGCGATGATCGACGAGGGTTTCCATCCCATGACCATGTACTTCCCCCTGGTGGTGCATGGGGCGATGCTGATCGAGCCGACAGAGACAGAGTCCAAGCAGGAGCTTGATCGCTTCTGTGAGGCCCTGATTGCGCTCGCCCAGGCCGCCAAGTCCGGCGATGTGGATCGCTTCAAGGGCGCGCCCTATCTGGCGCCCATGCGCCGGCTGGACGAGACCCTAGCGGCGCGCAAGCCGCGTCTGACCTGGAAACCGGAGGCAGGTGTGGCGCCGGCGCCGCTCGCGGCGGAATAGCAACGGCCGGGCCCGAAAAGCGCCCGGCTGTCGCCTTACTTTAAGCCTTGGGCTGCACATATGTGAGGTGTGCGCGGGGCCCCCGCCTCCCCGGATGGGGCCGACCGCGCGCACTTCCAGGTTTGCCAGCGTGTCTCTTGCCCTCTTAGCGCGGACCCATGACCGCACAGCCGCTCAAGACGGTGTCAGCCGGCTGTCGCGGCGGTTGATCCGCCTTGGCTTGACGGCGCTTGGGGGGCTGATCGTCCTGGCGGGCGTGCTGATCGCACCCTTGCCCGGCCCCATGGGCCTGCCGGTGGCCACGGTCGGCCTGATCCTGATTCTACGGAATTCCTACAAGGCTCGCCGGGCCTTTGTGCGCGTCCAGCGGGCCCATCCGCGCACCCTGCATCCGGTTCGCCGCCTGCTGCGCCGCAGACCCGAGGTTCTGCCGGTGATGTGGCACTTGGCCTTGCGGACCGAGCGCCTGCTGGTCCCGCGGCGCTACCGGGTGGCGATCCGCGGGCGGCGCCTGTTCAGACGCCGCCGCGCAACCTCGACTATTGTAGCTTAGAGGCCATCTGGCCGATGGCCTTGTCCACCAGGGGATCGGTGGTCGAGGCCGCCAGACGGCCGGCCAGCACGGTACGGGCGGCCTCAGCGGCCAGTTCCGCAGCCGCAGCCTTCACGTCGGCCATGGCCTGAGCCTCAGCGGTGGCGATCTTACGTTCAGCCATCTCAGTGCGACGGACGATCTGCTCCTCGAGCTTCACGGCCGCATCCTTGCGCATGCGCTCGGCGTCTTCCTTGGCCTGGGCCAGCATGTCGGCGGCCAGGCGCTCGGTCTCTTCCCGCTGCGCCTTGATTTCGCCGAGCAGACGCTCGGCTTCAGCACGCAAGTTCTGAGCTTCATCCAGCTCGGCCTGGATCCGCTCGGCGCGGGCGTCCAGGGCCCTGGCCATGGCCGCGGGCACCTTCAGATAGACCAGCAGCCCGAGGAAGATCAGGACGGCGACCAGAACCCAGAATTCGGGGGTCACTAAAAAGGACATCTCGTCTCTCTCCTCAGGCCGCGTTGCGCGCGACGGCCGCATCGACCTCGGCGCGGGTCGGCGCCTGGCCGCTCAGCTTCTCGACGATGGCTTCAGCGGTCTCGGCGGCCAGGCTGCGCACGTTGGACATGGCCTTTTCGCGGCCCGCCTGGATGCCGGCTTCAGCTGCGGCCAGACGCTCGTTCAGCTTGGCTTCTTCCGCTGCATTGCGGGTCTCGGCCTCCGCCTTTGCGGCGGCCTTGGCGTCAGCGGCGGTCTTCTGAGCCCGGGCGCGTGCCTGGGCCAGTTCGGCGGCGGCTTCGGCCGATTGACGTTCGGCCTCGTCCCGCGCGACGCGAGCGTCGGCCAGGTCGCCTTCGATCTTCGCCGCCCGCGCCTCAATGGCGCCGCCCACCCGGGGCAGGAACAGCTTGGACAGAATGACGTAGAGAACGGCGAAAACGATGAGCAGCCAGAAGATCTGGCCCGGCCAGTAGCCGAACTCGAACTGGGTCAGGCCAGACGAGCCGTGCTCGGCGGCTTCCGTGCTCTCGTGCAGATCGTGGCTCGCGGTGGTCGGCGGCGTCTCGACGATCGCCCCGCCCGGCTCGAGCTCTGGTGTGGTCTGGGCCATCAAGGCGCTCCGTTGAGTCTGCTCAGGTCCATGCGGGGGTTGGCCCCTCCGCAGGGCGGGCCATGCGAAAGGCGGGCTGATCTCCAGCCCGCCCCCCAACGCACGGATAGTCTCGCCTTAGGCGGCGAACAGGATCAGCAGCGCGACCACGAAGGCGAAGATGCCCAGCGCTTCGGTCAGGGCCATGCCCAGGAAGAGCATCGGACGCTCGCCGGCCGAGGCCGACGGGTTGCGCAGGGCGCCGTTGAGGTATTGGCCGAACATGGTGCCGAGGCCGATACCGGCTCCGATCATGCCCAGCATCGCCAGGCCGGCGCCGATGTATTTAGCTGCAAGAGGATCCATCGAAAGTGCTCCGTGTAAGCGATGGGGTCGGGAAACGGGGTGAGCTGTCGGTCGTGATCAGTGGCTGTGCAGGTTCACGACGTCGTTCAGATAGACGCAGGCCAGCACGGCGAAGACGAACGCCTGCAGGAACGCGACCATGAACTCAAGGGCGGTGATGGCGACGGTGCCGGTCAGGGTGACCAGGGCGCCGACGACGCCCAGCGCGCCGAGCGCGCCAAGGGAGACCACGAAGCCGCCGAACACCTTCAGCACGACGTGGCCGCCGACCATGTTGCCGAACAGTCGAAGGGCGAGCGTCACCGGACGCACCAGGAAGGAGATGATCTCGATCACCACCACCAGGGGCAGGACGAAGAAGGGCACGCCCGAGGGGACGAACAGCTTGAAGAAGCCCAGGCCATTGCGGGCGAAGCCCACGGCGATGACCACGGCGATCACCAGAACACCCAGGGTGGCGGTCACCGCCAGCTGCGAGGTCGAGGTGAAGAAATAGGGGACCATGCCCAGCAGGTTCATGGCCAGGATGAAGGCGAACAGGGTGAAGACGAAGGGGAAGTACTTCTTGCCTTCGTGGCCGATGATCGAGTCGGTCAGGTTGTGGATCAGCTCATAGAGCATCTCCCCCACAGACTGCAGGCGTCCGGGGACCACGGCGGCCTTGGCCGAGGCCGCGGCGAAGAACAAGGTCACGCTGGCCGCCGCGATGATCATCCACAGGGCCGAATTGGTGATCGAGAGATCGAAGCCCGCAACAGCAGGAAGTTCGAGAACCTGTTGGATCTCGAACTGGTGCATCGGATCGGCCACGCCTCAGTCCCTCTTGTTCTGGCCAGGCCCCGCGGGCCAGCCGTCGTCGTCATCTTCATCGTCGTCGAAGGGGACCGAGGAAACCGGTCCGGCCTTCGCCGCCGCCTGCGCGCTCATGCGTCCCGCAGAGCGCGAGATCAAGAACATCGCCAGGGCGGTACCCACTAGCACGCCCAGGAGCAAGCCCCAGGGCGAGGTCCCAGCCCATTGATCGAAGAGCCAGCCAAGGCCAAGCCCCCCCAGAACGCCCCCGATCAGCTCGGCCACCAGCTTGTAGCCGGAACCGATCGCGCCGGTGTCGAACTTCGCCTTCCGGTCCCGCGCCGCTCGCTGGACATCAACCGCGTCCAGCTGTGCGTCGAGACGTTTCAGCGCCTCGTGGTGCGGATCGGTCGGTTGCGACATGAGCGGATGGCGCCTTCCGGGGGCCTGGGCGGCCAGCCGGCGCCCCTGGTTCGATCGCGGCGGAACCTAAAGGGGCGCGGGTACAGCGTCAAGGCGCTGGCGCCAGTGTCTAATTGTTTGATTTGTATTGAGTATCGGCTTAGCGCGCCGATTCGGGTCCCCAGCGGCCTATTCGGCGGCCAGGGCCTCGGCCTGACGAAGGTCCACAGAGACCAGCTGGGACACCCCCCGCTCGGCCATGGTCACCCCAAACAGCCGGTCCATGCGGGCCATGGTCACCGGATTGTGGGTGATGGTGATGAAGCGAGTTTCGGTACGGCTGCGCATCTCGTCGAGCATGTTGCAGAAGCGGTCCACATTTGCGTCGTCCAGGGGGGCGTCCACCTCGTCCAGGACGCAGATGGGCGCGGGATTGGCCAGGAAGACCGCGAAGATGAGGGCCGCAGCGGTCAGGGCCTGCTCGCCGCCGCTCATCAGGCTCATGGTGGCCATGCGTTTACCCGGCGGACAGGCGAAGATTTCCAGTCCCGCCTCCAGCGGGTCGTCGGACTCCACGAGACGCAGTTCGGCCTGACCGCCCTCGAACAGGGTCTGGAAGAGCGTCTTGAAATGGCCGTTGATCACCTCGAAGGCCGCGGTCAGCCGCTCGCGGCCCTCGCTGTTGAGCTCATCGATCCCCTGGCGCAGGCGGGCGATGGCGCCGGTCAGGTCGGCGCGCTCGGTCTGCATGGTCTCCAGCCGAGCCGCGCTCTCGCGGGCCTCCTCCTCGGCGCGCAGATTGACCGCGCCGATGGACTCCCGCTGGCGCTCCAGGGCGATCAGGTGAGCCTCCATGCCCCCGGCGTCGGCGGGGATGGCCACGGCCTCGTCGGCCAGCTGTCGGGCGAGGTCCTCTGGCTCCACCCGAGCGGTCTCGCGAATCTGTTCGGCCAGTTCGGCCAGGCGTTCCACCGCCGCCTCCAGCCGGGCGTCCAGGGCGACGCGGCCTTCCCGAGCCTGGGCTGCGGCGGCGTCGGCGGCCCGCAGGCCCCGTTCAGCCTCGCCCCGGGCGGTCTCGCCAGCCTGCAGGGCGTCATGGGTCTGGGCTCGGCGGGCCTCGGCCGCGGCGAAGGCGTCCAGCAGGCTGATGCGCCGGCCTTCCAGTTGCTGCGGGGCTTCCCGGGCGAGGTCGAGGGCGCGCAGGGCCCGGGCCCGGTCTGCTTCCAGAACCTCCAGGCGGCGAACCGCGGCCTGGGCCCGGCGGGACCAGTCGTCCCGCTCACGGGTCAGGGTCGCCAGGCGGCGAGCCCGGCCATCCCGCTCGCGGGTCTCCACCTCCAGGGCCGAGCGGGCGGCTGCTGCCGCCTCCCGCGCCGGGCCAGCGGCCATCCGGGCCGCGGCAAGGTCAGCGCTCAGGTCAGCGGTTTCCCCTGGAACGCCGACCTCGGCCAGGACCGCCGCATGGCCGGCTTCCGCCTCGGCCAACTCGGCGGCGAACCGGGCGATCATATCGTCGAGGGACTGGGCCTGGGCTTCGCGTCGGGCGTCTTCCCGCTCCAGGCGCTCCAGGGCCGCCCGCGCCTGGCCAAGACGCTGCTCGCAGGCCGGGGGCTCGCGGCGGGCGGCTTTCTGGTCGGCTTCGGCCTTGGCCAGGGCGTGGCGGGCCGCGTCCAGGGCCTCGCGCGCCTGTTGGGCGGCCGGGGCCAGGGCTTCGAGCTCGGCTTCCACCTCGGCCAGGCGGGATTTCTGCTCCAGGCGGACGGCGGCGGGCTTCTTGGCCTCGGCCTTGGCCGTGAAACCGTCCCAGCGCCACAGGTCCCCTTCCCGGGACACCAACCGGCAGCCAGGGGGAATGCTCTTGGACAGGGCCTCTCCCTGCACCCGATCGACCAGGGCCACATAGGCTAGGCGGGCGGCGAGCTGTGGCGGGGCCTGGACGTGGTCGCTAAGCGGCGAGGCGCCCGGGGGCCATGTCGGCGGCGCGGCCTGTGCGCCTGCCCAGTGGGCGGGCGCCTTGGGGTCCAGGGATGCCTCGAGATCATCCCCGAGGGCGGCGGCCAGGGCCATCTCCAGTCCCCGCTCCGGCGCCATGGCGTCCAGGGCCGGAGCAAAGCCGCCGCGCAGCTGTGGGGCGACGATCTGGGCGAGGGCCCGGGCCTCGGCGGTGAGGCGGGAGGTCTGCTCGTCCTGCCGCCGTGCAGTCTCGCGAGCCTCGGCCTCAAGCCTCTGAGCCAGGCCTTGCGCCTCCTCGGCGGCGGCCTGGGCCTGGCGGGCGGCGGTGAGGGCGGCCAGGGCCTCCTCGAAGGCGGCGCGGGCTGCGGCGATCTGCGGGTTTTCCAAGGGGCCGAGGGCCGCCCGCTCAGCGCGGGCCTGATCCAGGGTGCGCCGGGCGCGGGCCACGCGGCTTTCGGCCTCGCTGATCCGGGAGGCGGCGGCCCGGCGGCGGGCCTCTTCGGCGGCGGCGGCGGCGGCCAGCCGCTCGACCTCGGCGTCGGCCTTGGCCCGGGCGGCTTCGGCGGTCGCAAGGGCGGCTTCCAGTTCGGGGATACGTTCCGGGGCGCCGGCCACGGCAGCTTCCAGGGCCGTGACCTCCTCCATCAGACGGGCGAGCGCGGCCTGGGAGTCCTCGGACATCTGGCTCTCGCGGCCCCGGTCGGCGTCGATGCGCGCGATCTCGGCCTCCCCCCTGGCGACCTCGGCGGCGAGGGCCTCGGCCTCGCGCTCGATGCGGTCCTTGTCGATGGCGAGCTTGCCCAGCACGGCGGCCGCGACCGCTTCAGCCTCCCGGAGGGGGGCGAGCGCGGCGTCGGCCTGGGCGGCGGTCGTGGCGGCGACGGCGGCGGCGCGGGTGGCGGCCTCGACCTCGCGGGCGGCCTCGGCGGCCTCGATCTTCAGCACTTGAGCCGCCTGGGCCGCCTGGTTCCAGCGCGCATAGAGCACTGCGCCCTGCAGGGTGCGGATCTCCGCCGACAGCCGCCGATAGCGGTCAGCCTGGCGGGCTTCCCGGCGCAGGCGGGCAAGGCTTCCCTCCAGCTCCTGGGCCACGTCCTCTAGACGGGCGAGATTGGCCTCGGCGGCCCGCAGCCGCAGTTCGGCCTCGTGACGGCGGGAATGCAGGCCAGAGACCCCGGCCGCCTCTTCCAGGATCAGGCGGCGGTTCTGCGGCTTGGCGGCGATCAGCTCGGAGATCTGCCCCTGGCGCACCAGGGCCGGGGAATTGGAGCCGGTGGAGGCGTCGGCGAACAACAGCTGAACGTCCCGGGCCCGGACCTCCTTGCCGTTGATGCGGTAGGTGGAGCCCGAGCCCCGGTCGATCCGCCGCACCACCTCCAGCACCGGGTGGTCGTTATAGGCCGCCGGCGCGCGCCGATCGGCGTTGTCGATGGTCAGTGTGACGTCGGCATGGTTGCGCGACGGGCGCTTGCCAGAGCCGGCGAAGATCACGTCGTCCATCCCGCCGGCCCGCATGGCCTTGGCTGAATTGGCGCCCATGACCCAGCGAAGGGCTTCCAGCAGGTTCGACTTGCCGCAGCCGTTGGGCCCGACAATCCCCGTCAGCCCCGGCTCGATCCGGAACTCCGTCGGATCGACGAAGGACTTGAAGCCGGTGAGCCGAAGCCGCTGGAAGCGCACGGGCGCCTAGGTCCCCCTCAGGCCTACTTCTGGGCCGCGGCGATGGCGGCGTCGATCTCGGCCATGGTCATGGCGCCTTCCTTGGCCACCTTGCCGTTGATCATGAAGGTGGGGGTCGAGGTGATCCGCGACTCCCGCTGAGTCTTCTCGATTCGCGTGTTCAGGGCGCGCAGACCTTCCTCGCTGGAGATGCAGGTCTGGAACTGCTCCTCGGTCATGCCCGCCGAACGGGCGATCCGCAGCAGGGTCCCGCGGATATCGCCGGTGGTGAACATCTCCTGCTGGCTGTGGAAGATGGAGTCCACGACGCTGAAATACTTGTCCTCGCCAGCGCAGCGGGCGAGCAGGAAGCCGGCGGCGGCGACCTCGGCCGGCGGGGTGAGGAATTCCTTGAAGGTGTAGTGGACCTTGCCGGTGTCGATGTATTTTTCCTTCAGCTCCGGGAAGACCTCGTTGTTGAAGGTGGCGCAGTGGACGCAGCTCAGCGAGGCGTACTCGACCATCTTCACGGGCGCATTGGGATCGCCCATGGTCATGTCGCCGTCGGCGGCGGCGGAGGACTGGCCCGAGCAGGCGCCCAGGAAGAGGGTCGCGGCGGCGACGGCCATCATAAGGCGGCGGCTGAGGTTCGGCATGGAGGTCGGCCCTTTGTGCATGAAGGTCGAGAGTCTGAATTAAAGCGCGATTCCCAAGGTCAGGCCCATGGCGCCTTTGGACGTCAAGAACGGCCCTGGATCGACAAAGTCAACGGCGACCGGCGTTGCGCATAACGCCGCGCCCCAGCGCTAGCAGCGCTGTCTTCAGCGGCCCGTCCGGCGCCAGGGCGAGGCTCTGAGTGAGTTCGGCTTCCTGGGCGGCGTCCAGGGGGGCCTGGCGCTTGCGCGGCCCCTGGACGGGACTGGTCGGGGCCGGTCGCAACGGGCCCTGAACAATCCGCAGCCTTTCCACCGCCCCTGAGCCCAGAAACAGGTTCACCCGCGCCAGGATGTCTGGCGCCTGATGTTGGATCAGGGCCGCAGCGGGGCCCGCCACCCGGATTTCCAGGGCCGCGCCCGCGCCATTGCGGCCCTTGACCAGCTTCACCGGTTCGGTGCGCCGGGCGATCTGCTCGCCAACGATTTCCCGCCAGCGGGCCTGCAGGGCGCCGGGGCCCTGACCGAAGCGGGCGTCCAGCTCCCGGATCAGCTTGGACAAGCCCCGACCAGCCGGCGGCGGCGGCCGCGGCGCAGGCCGCGTGCGGCGGCTGGCCAGGATGGCGCGGGTCTCTTCCAGGTCGGGCAAGGGGCGGGGCGGCATGTCTTGGTCAAGGATACACCCGGACGCGGCCTGCGCGGAGTCCCTCTGCACAAGGGGCGCAAGAGGCTCTAAGTCTGGCGCGGTGAGACCCGAACAGATCCGCCAAAGCCTGCTGTCATGGTACGACGCCCACGCCCGGGATCTGCCCTGGCGCACGGGTCCGGCCGCCGGGCAAGTCGGCGTTCGCTCTGATCCCTATCGGGTCTGGCTGTCGGAAGTGATGCTGCAGCAGACCACAGTCCCCCATGCGGCCCCCTATTTCCTGAAATTCACTGCCCGCTGGCCGACGGTCTCCGACCTCGCCGCGGCGTCGGACGACGAGGTGATGGCCGCCTGGGCCGGCCTTGGCTACTACGCCCGGGCCCGCAACCTGCTGGCCTGCGCCCGGGCGGTGGCGAACGATCATGGCGGGGTGTTTCCCGACACCGAGGTCGCCTTGCGCGCCCTGCCGGGGCTTGGCCCCTATACGGCCGCGGCGGTGGCGGCGATCGCCTTTGATGAGGCGACCAATGCGGTCGACGGCAATGTGGAGCGGGTCATGGCCCGGCTGTTCGCCGTGGAGACGCCCCTGCCGGCGGCCAAGCCGGAACTGAAGGCGCTGGCCGCCGTCCTGGTCCGCGATGAGCGCCCCGGCGACTGGGCCCAGGCGCTGATGGACCTGGGCGCCACGGTGTGCCGAGCCAAGGCGCCCCTGTGCGACCGCTGTCCCCTGACCAGCGCCTGTGCGGGCCTCGCCACGGGCGCGCCGGAAACCTATCCGCGCAAGGGCGCCAAGGCCGTCCGGCCCCGCCGCCACGGGGTGGCCTATATCCTGACCCACGGGGACGGGGTGGCCCTGGTGCGTCGCCCGCCTAAGGGCCTGCTCGGCGGGATGCTTGGCCTGCCCACCAGCGACTGGCGGGACGCGCCATGGTCAGAGGTCGAGGCGATGGCTGCGGCGCCGGTCCAGGCCGACTGGCGGAGTGCTGGAGAGGTGGAGCACGTCTTCACCCACTTCTCCCTGACCCTGCGCCTGCTACGGGCCGAGGGCGCGGCTGAGGGTGTGATCTGGACGGCGAGGCGGGACCTGGAAGCCCTGCCCAGCGTTTTTCTGAAGGCCGCCCGGGCAGGGCTGACGAGCCTGCTGTAGGGCTTGAACCTCGCGCTCTTCGCCCCACCATGGTCATCCTGGGCCTTGTGCTCAGGATCCCTCGTGACGCTTGCCCCTGCCCTCGACAGGGATGCTCGCCACAAGGGCGAGCATGACGACGATGGTGGCGGCCGGCCGGATCCCTAGGCCGCCACCGCCGGGGCTTCCTTGCGCATCTTGATCCGCAGGACGTCGATGGGGGCAAGGCCGGCGTCGGTCTTGAAGTGCCAGTAGGTCCAGCCGTTGCAGGCCGGCGCCGACTGGACCATGGCCCCGACCTTGTGGATCGAGCCGGTCATCTCGCCCACCGCCAGGCTGCCGTCGGCGCGGACCCGGGCGGCCCGTTCGCCCTTGGGGCAGTAGAGCACGTCGCCGGGACGCAGAAGGCCCGCCTCGACGATCTGGCCGAAGGGCACGCGCGGCTCCGAACGCTTAGAGCCGGTCACCTGGACATCCTCGGGCGAGACCGGAATCACCTTGGAGATGCGGGTCTTGGCGACGGCGATGTACTCGTCCTCGCGCTCAAGGCCGATGAAGCGGCGTCCGAGCCGCTTGGCGGCCGCGCCGGTGGTGCCGGAGCCGAAAAAGGGGTCGAGGATCAGGTCGCCGGGCTTGGTGGAGGCCAGGATCAGCCGGTGTAGCAGGGCCTCGGGCTTCTGGGTGGGATGGGCCTTGGCGCCGGTGGCGTCCTTGATCCGCTCCTCACCGGTGCACAGGGGGAAGGTCCAGTCCGAGCGCATCTGCAGCTCGTCATTGGCCATCTTCATGGCGTCGTAATTGAAGGTGTAGCGCCGGCCGCCGC
>DJWR01000210.1 GCA_002441055.1 Caulobacteraceae bacterium UBA6225
CCGCCATAAAGGAACAGCGGGTTGAATGGCACGGTCGAGGATTCGGCAGCCCTGCGCGCGGCGGCGAAGGCCAGCTCATTCGGCTTGCCGACGACAAAATTCTCGAAGGTGAAGCGCGGATCGAGGCCGGCCTCCATCTCCAGCGGCTCCAGCCCGTTATTGTGGAACGCCGGATTATGGAACGCTGGCGCGGGGAGGGCGGCCAGGGCCGGCCCGGCGGCGGCTTCCAGGCGCTGTTCGGCGATGCCGTGGGTGCGGATGGCGGCGGCGGAAGAGGCGGCGGCGTCGCGGGGGCTCTCGGTCGCCGGCGCACCGTCCGGCATGCCGCCCTGGGAGGGGGGTGATTCCGGCAAGCCGGTGACAATCTCGACGCTGCGCAGGGCCGGGTCTTCGTTGGCCCACAGCGCGCGCAGCCGGTCGGCATAGTGGGTGGCGACCCAGTCCCGCATGAAGCGGGTCGGCACCGACAGGGTGACGCCCTGCCCATTGACGGCGACCAGGGTCAGCGGCTTCAGCCAGCTGCGGAAAGCGGAGTCGCCGACCTCGCTGCGCAGGCGGGTGCGAATCCGTGCCCATTGCGCGGCATTCGGAATCTTGTCGGCTTGCGAGTCGACGGACGCACTTCCAAGCTGAACCATTTCCGGCGCCTTTCCTTATTACTTATTGTTGTTGAGCGCGGGTCGCGTTCGGCAAGTCGGATGACCGAACGGCGAAATGCGGCGCAGGCAAGCGCACTCGCGCGGAAAGTGTCCGATACCGGATCGTCCTGAGGTGGTCAGGGCAGAGGCCGCTTGCCGTTTTACTTGTGGCGGCAGCAGTATAACTCGTATTTCTGTCAGAGTGAGAAAGGTAAATCCGAAACACTGAAAGCCCTCTTGATGAATAAATCATCCCGTTCCCGACCGATTCTCGGGCCACCCTTTTTAATTTAATACCCTGCACATTGGATCGGTTTCTGTTTTTAAAGTGTCGCCGGGAAATTTTGTTTCCTATTGCTTCCCGCCAACCCTCTCTAAATGTATCGGGCTAAAAATCGACTCGCAACAGGACGAATAGAGAACGGCAGATTTTTTGTCATCCGTCTGCAATGAAAATGACAAAAGCCCACGCACCGGGCCAAAGATGGACCGGGTGGGCTATCGTCGATCTGTATGGGGCGCGGTCCGTGAGCGGACCGCCGGGTGGTCTAGCCGCTTACAGCGCCTTGATGCGCGCGGACAGCCGGGACAGCTTGCGGGCGACCGTGTTCTGGTGCAGTACGCCCTTGCTGACGCCGCGCTGCATCTCCGGCATCGCGGCCTTGAGTGCCTGGGCGGCGGCATCCTTGTTGCCGCCGGCAATGGCGGTTTCCACCTGCTTCATGAAGGTGCGGATGCGGCTGACCCGCGCCCCGTTAACCGCGGTACGGCGGATGGTCTGACGGATCCGCTTTTTTGCCGACGCTGTGTTGGCCATGATGTGCCCTTGCTCGCTAAATCTCTGTCGCCCTATCGAAGGGAGCGCGGTTTATATACCTCGGCCCCCGGCGCGTCAAGGCCGCTGTGGATATACCCACAAGCGGCCCGGCGCATCGTTTTATTCGTCCTTGAAGGCGGGTTTGCGCTTCTCGATGAAGGCGGCCATGCCCTCCTTCTGGTCCGCCATCGCGAAGGTGGAATGGAACAGCCGGCGCTCGAACCGCACGCCTTCGGCGAGCGTGGTTTCGTAGGCGCGGTTCACCGCTTCCTTCGCCATCATCGTGGCAGGCTTCGACATGGCGGCGATCCGCTCGGCGGTCTTCATCACCTCGTCCATCAGTTCGGCGGCCGGGATGACGCGGCTGACGAGGCCGGCGCGCTCCGCCTCCTCGGCATCCATCATGCGGCCGGTCAGGCACATTTCCATGGCCTTCGACTTGCCGACGAACCGGGTCAGACGCTGGGTGCCGCCCGATCCGGGAATGGTGCCCAGATTGATCTCGGGCTGGCCGAATTTCGCATTCTCGGCCGCCAGAATGAAATCGCACATCATGGCCAGTTCGCAGCCGCCCCCCAGGGCGAAGCCGGCGACGGCGGCGATGATCGGCTTGCGGCAGGCCTCGATCTTCCGGGCGCTGCGGGCGAAGGTGTCGGCCAGGAACATGTCGGCATAGGACTTGTCGGCCATCTCCTTGATGTCGGCGCCGGCGGCGAAGGCTCGGGCCGAGCCGGTCAGGACGATGCAGCGCACCTCCGCATCGGCCTCGGCGGCCTCGAGGGCGGCCTCCAGGTCCGCCAGGAGGGCGCCATTGAGGGCGTTCAGCGCCTCGGGTCGGTTCAGGCGGATCAGGGTGACGGGGCCATGGGCCTCGATGAGCAGGGTCTCGTAGCTGGGCGCGGACATGGCGGCCTCCTCTTCAGTCACGTGCCCTGCCGATTAAGGCCCCTCGACGTCGTAGCCAAGGGCGCGCAGGCGCTCAGGCAGGCCAACTTCCCCCACGAGATGGCCCGCGCCCACCACCACCACCGTGCGGCCAGAGCCCTCCAGCCGGTCCTGCAATTGGGCCAGCCAGTCGGCGTTCCGCGCGACGATCAGGCGCTGGTAGAGGCTTGGCGCCACAGCCTCCAGGGGCGCCACGGCCTCGGCCTCCAGGGTGGCGAGATCGCCGGCCATCCAGGCGGCCACGAGCCGGTCGAAGGCCGTACGATCCTCCTCCATGATCCACATGTTGAAGGCCAGGCTGTTCAACTGCTCGTCCATGGGCACATGGTCGAAGGCCAGAAGCTGATCCTCGGCGGTCTCCAGGGCCCGGCGGCGCACGCCTGCGGGCGCCGTGGCGCTGACCTGCTGCTCGACCCCATGGGCGGCGGCTGCGCCCTCGGCGCCCAGCATGGTGGTGACCAGCATGATCTCGGCGAACCAGGGCTTGATCTGGTCCAGCACATTGGGAGGCAGGCCATACTTCGCCGCCAGCCGCCCCAGGCGCAGACGGCTCTGCTCGGGGAGCTGCTCATAGAGGCCAGGCCCTGGCGGCAGCACCCCGAGCCGGAGGGCCAGGCGGGCGGCCTCTTGCTCTGTCGCCGGATCCACCGGCAGCTCGAACCAGAGGTCGTCGGCCTGGGCCAGGGCGTCGTCCAGCGCCTTGGGCCGCCAGGACAGGCCCGGCGGCAGGAGATGCATGGAGCCGAACAGCACCATCTCTGAATCGGCGTCGCGAACGATCCAAAGGGCGGGCTCGGCCCGGACGGGCTGCGGCGCCCCTGTGGCCAGGAGGATCAGAAGGCCCAGCAGGCTGAACAGACGGCTCATCGGTTTCAGCCTTTCTGGCAGACGGGACAGAAGAAGGTCGAACGGCCGGCCTGGACCTCGCGGGCGATGGTCCCTGAGCAGCCGGAATTGAGGCAGGGCTCGCCCCCTCGACCATAGGCGCGGAAACTGTGCTGGAAATAGCCCAGGGCCCCATCGGCGGCGGCGTAGTCGCGCAAGGTGGAGCCGCCCGCAGCGATAGCGGCGATCAGCACCTGGCGGATGGCGTCCACCAGGCCGGTCAGCCGCCGCCGGCTGATCTTGCCCGCCGGGCCGAAGGGGGAGATGCGGGCCATGTGCAGGGCCTCGCAAACATAGATGTTGCCCAGGCCCGCCACGATCCTCTGATCCAGGAGCAGGGTCTTGGGCCCCTGCTTGCGGCCTTCGAAGGCGCGGGCCAGATGGGTGGCGTCGAAGGCGTCCGACAGGGGCTCTGGACCCATGCCGGCGAACCAGGGGTGGCTGGGCAGAGCCTCGGTGGGGATGAGGCCCATATAGCCGAACCTTCGGGGGTCGTAGTAGGTGACCCGGCCGCCCGCCTCGGTCTCGAAGACCACATGGGCGTGCTTGGGATCAGGATCGGCGGCGTAGACGAACTGGCCTGGCCGGATCGCGCCTTCCGGCCGGGCGATCTCGAAACGGCCGCTCATGCCCAGGTGCATGACCAGCGTGTCGCCCCGGTCGGTGGGGGCCAGCACGTACTTCGCCCGCCGCGACAGGGTCTCGATCTGCGCGCCAGCCAGCCGCTGGACGAAGCCGTCCGGGAAGGGAAAGCGCAGGTCGGGCCTGCGCGCCTCCACCCGGGCCAGGCGTTGGCCGTCCAGGACAGGCGCCAGGCCGCGGCGGACAGTCTCGACCTCGGGAAGTTCAGGCATGTGGTCTCGATTGGCAGAGGCCGGCGGCATGATCAACTTCAACCGCATCCCTGCGGCCTGGCGCTGGCGCGCGGGGCTCAGGGAGGCTAAGAGGCGAGCCATGACCGGACCTGCCGCCACCTTCGGCTTTCGCGACGTTGCGGCCGACGAGAAGCCGCGCCTGGTGCGCGGAGTCTTCGACAGCGTCGCCCGCCGCTATGACCTGATGAACGACCTGATGAGCGGTGGGGTCCACCGTCTCTGGAAGGACGCCGTCGCCGCCCGCCTGAACCCCCAGCCCGGCGAGGTCATCATCGACTGCGCCGGCGGCACGGGCGACATGGCCCGGCGCTTTGCGAAGATGGCCAGGCGCGCCCAGGAGCGGCGGGGCGGCCCTGACGCCACCATCCTCCTGATGGACTACAACGCCGAGATGATCGCGGCGGGCCGCGACAAGGGCTCCGAGCCCGAGATCTGCTGGAACGTCGGCGACGCGCAAGGGCTGCCCCTGCCCGACGCCTGCGCCGACGCCTATGTGATCTCCTTCGGCATCCGCAACGTCACCGACATCCCCGCGGCCCTGCGCGAAGCCCGGCGCGTTCTGAAGCCCGGCGGCCGCTTCCTGTGTCTGGAGTTTTCCCGGCCGGTCACCGAGCCCCTGCAGAAGGCCTATGACGCCTATTCCTTCAAGGTCATCCCCGCCGTGGGCGAGCTGGTGGCCAAGGACCGGGAGTCTTACCAGTATCTGGTGGAGAGCATCCGCCGCTTCCCCGACCAGCAGAGCTTCGCCCAGATGATGCGCGAGGCCGGCTTCTCGCGGGTGAGCTACACCAATTTCACCGGTGGGGTGGCGGCCCTGCATCAGGGCTGGGCCATCTGACATGGCGCGACCCGCCGCCTATGGCCGGCTTTTCGCCGCCGCCTGGACTCTGGCCCGTCACGACGCCCTGTTGCCGGCCGAGCTCGAGGCCCTCTACCCGCCGCCGATCCGGGACCTGGGCCGCGTCCTGCGCCGTCTGGCCGGCAAGCAGGCGCGGATTGGCCGCCCCGGCGAGCGGCTGGCCCGGGCCCTGGTGCAGCTGGGACCCGTCGCCATCAAGCTTGGCCAGCTCATGTCCACCCGGGCCGACATCTTCGGCGCCCAGTTCGCCGAGGACCTCTCTCGGCTGAAGGATCGCCTGCCCCCCTTCCCCGCCGAAATCGCCCGGGCCCAGGTCGAGGCCGCCCTGGGGGCGCCGATCGAAACCCAGTTTTCGGAGTTCGGTGAGGCTGTGGCCGCCGCCTCCCTGGCCCAGGCCCATGATGCGCGGCTTCAGGACGGCCGTCGGGTGGCCGTGAAGGTGCTGCGGCCCAATATCGCCGCGCGGGTGGCTGAAGACTCTGCAGCCCTCGCCCAGGCCGCCCGGCTGGTGGACCGCTATGTGCCCGCCGCCCGCCGGCTGGAGCCCCGGGCCTTCGCCCAGACCGTGATCCGCGCCACCGAGCTGGAGCT
>DJWR01000220.1:0-592 GCA_002441055.1 Caulobacteraceae bacterium UBA6225
TGGCGGCCTTCAATGAACATATCGGCCCTTCGGAGCGCCCTTCGCGACCCTACATTACCGTCAATTTCGGCCTCGTAGAGTCTAGCGACGGGGGGGCATATTGCAGCATTCCGATCTCCTACCATTCCGCCCACATGCCGCCGCCAACGGCCGCTGGTGACAGCAACAAGTTTGATTTCTGAGATAACGCACGCTCAGTTCAACCGAAGGGGCAAGACCATGCGGGACACCAAACATTTGTCTTCGTTGCGCCGCCTGTTCATGGCCGCCGGATTGTCGCTGGCGTTCGCCGTGCCCGCCCATGCAGAGGCGTTGTCGGGCACTTACACATTGGCGCATGACAGCGGGCGGCTGGTCCACGGATCCAACAGGTATGTTCAGGGCTCACAGATTCAGACGGCCAGCGTCGTGGTGAGATTTGAACAGAAAGGCGGGCGCTACCCCCTGGCGGGGCGGCTCATCTCCGCGAGCGCCGATTCCGGGGCCTATGGGGGACGGGGATCTGGCGCGATCCTGTGGGAGGTGCGCAACACGGGCCGCACCTGTGGCCTGTACGACAACGCTCTGCGCTTGACGGTTTATGAGGGCATGA
>DJWR01000220.1:663-1190 GCA_002441055.1 Caulobacteraceae bacterium UBA6225
GCCGATTCCTGCGCCGTGGCCAGCAATCCGACGCGGATATTCCGGAAGACCGACTGATCGCCAACGGTCTGCGCCTCGGCACGCCGCTTGCTGCTCGGCGGCAGACGACCGAGAACGATCTGTTCGCGCAGGTGCATCAGGACGACGCCGGCCATCCGTCACCGCTCATTCCTGCGGTCCTTTCTCTGGCTCCCGGAAGGGAAAGCATCTCAGGTACAATACTGCAGACTGATTGCAGCGCTTCCTGAACTTGGTGACGGATAGATTCGAATGCCCCCGACGACGGCTCTAGGCGCGAGTCTGTGACCGGTCGTTGATCGCCACTCCCAACTCCAATGCTCCTAGGGAGAACTCGTGGACGCCTGGCGCTCGCTGGCGTGGAGCAGGCCTCCGGGCCGCACATAGACCGCATAGGTCAGTAGCGCGCAGGTCAGATAGAACAGCAGGAAGCCCCACAGGGCCAGGTTGGCTGAACCCGTGCCGGCAATTGAAGCACCATAGGCCTTGGGAATGAAGAAGGCGCCGAA
>DJWR01000220.1:1228-13842 GCA_002441055.1 Caulobacteraceae bacterium UBA6225
GATCATCTGGAAGGTGGAGGCGTTGCCAACGCCGCTGAAGAAGAACAACAGCATGACGGTCGCAAAGAAGCCCCAGAAGCTGCCCGCGTCCAGGAACCAGATCATCCCGCCCACTGATCCCATCATGGCGAGGAAAACGATCAGGCTGATACGTCCGCCACCAAACCGATCGGCAAGCCCGCCCGTGCCCGCCCGTGACAAGGCGCCGATCAGGGGGCCGAGGAACACATATTTGAGGGAATCCACATCCGGGAAGGCGAGCCTCGCCAGCAGGGGGAAGCCGGCCGAGAATCCGATGAAGGAGCCGAACGTCCCCAGGTAGAGCCAGCACATCAACCAGGTATGAAGTCGCTCGAAGATGGCGGCCTGATCGGCGAACGAGGCCTTGATGGTGGCGAGATCATCCATGCCGAACCAAGCCAGCACCGTCCCCACCAGAATGAACGGGATCCAGAGAAAGCCAGCGTTCTGCACCCAGATCTGGCCGCCATCGCCGACGGTCTGCGGCTCTCCGCCCAAGACGCCGAAGACCGCTACGGTGATGGCGAGGGGAACGACAAACTGCATCAAACTGACCCCGAGATTGCCCAACCCCGCATTGATGGCCAGCGCGGAACCCTTTTCGGCCTTGGGGAAGAAGAAGCTGATGTTCGCCATCGAGGAGGCGAAGTTACCGCCCCCAAAGCCACAGAGCAGAGCCAGAACGATGAAGATGAGATAGGGCGTTTCGGGATTCTGCACCGCATAGCCGATGCCAAAGGCCGGGATAAGCAGGGACGCCGTCGAGATCGCAGTCCAAAGGCGGCCGCCAAACAGGGGCACCACGAAGGAATAGAAGATCCGTAGTGTCGCCCCCGAGAGACCTGGCAGGGCCGCCAGCCAGAACAGCTGATCGGGCGTGAACTGGAAGCCGGCGGCGGGAAGCTTGGCGACGACAACGCTCCAGACCATCCAGACGGCGAACGCCAACAGCAGACAGTAGGTGGAGATCCAGAGGTTGCGGCGCGCCAATTTGCGGCCGGCGGCCTCCCAGAAAACAGGATCTTCCGGCCGCCAATCGGTGATCGGCGGGCGCGTCAGGGCGCCCCCCTTACCCAGCAGCCCCTTGCCGGCGCCCCGGGCGAGCCGGGCGGCGTGCAGGCCGGCCATCTCCGGCAGTTCAGGCAACTGATCGCGGTCAACGCCTGCCTGAGATTCCATCTGGCGCACGGCGAAGTGCATCCAGACAAGAGCTGTCAGGCTCAACAGAAGGAGCAGGAAGAAGCAGCTGGTCCAGACGCCGGTGAGATCATTCAGCACCCCGAACACCAGCGGCAGAATGAATCCGCCAAGCCCGCCAACCATGCTGACGACCCCGCCGACGGCGCCGACATTCTCAGGATAGTAGGCCGGTATGTGCTTTAGCACCGCCGCCATGCCCAGGCTCATAAAGAAGCCGAGCGCCAAGAGGATCACTAGAAATGGACCAAGCTCTATGGAGGTTGAGAAGGCGATCGGGCCCTGGACGCCATGGATCACATAGTCTGTCGGCGGGTAGGAAAGCATGAAGGCGAACAGCGCCGCCGCTCCAAACGTCCAGTAGAGAACCGCCCGAGCGCCGTAGCGGTCCGACAGATGGCCCCCATAAATGCGAAAGAGACTCGCCGGAATCGCAAAGCCCGCGGTCAACAGGCCAGCCAGTTTCACATCGACGCCATAGACGCCCACAAAGTAGCGGGGCAGCCATAGGGCTAAGCCGACGAACGCGCCAAAGAGGACGAAATAATAGAGCGAGAACCTCCACACCTGAAGGTTTCTCAAGGGTCGCAGCTGGTCAGCCAAGCTCAGCGCCCCCGCCTCCGGCCGCACTGCGGGTTCCCGTTTGGCCGCGAAGAAGAAGATCAAGGCGATGACCAGCAGGCCGACAGCCCAGAGCTGGGCCGCGGTACGCCATCCCAGTTCCAGCATGGCCATCGGCGCCAGGAACTCAGTGATGACCGCGCCGGCTGTGCCGACACTGAAGACCCCGAAGGCGGCCCCCTGCCGATCCGAGGGGACGAACCTGGAGACGTAGCTGATCCCCACAGCGAAGGACCCGCCGGCTAGACCCACTCCAAGCGCCGCCAGGAGCAGTCGCAGATAGGAATCGGCGAAGGACATGAGGAAAGTCGCTACTGAAGCGATCAACATTACGATCAGGAACATCCGACGGCCGCCATAGCGGTCCGCCAAGACGCCCAGCACCGCCCGGCTCAGCGCGCCCGTTAGAACCGGTGTGCCGACAAGCAGGCCGAACTGCGTCTCGCTGAGGCCAAATTCCGTCTTCACGTCCAGGCCAAGGATCGAGAAGAGAGTCCAGACGGCGAAGCACGCGGTGAAGGCGGCGGTACTGACCCAAAGGGCACGGACGCTGCCAGAAGGGGGTTCGGTCGCCGTCGTGTTCATGACACACTCCAATTCCCGTCAGGTTGGGTCAGAACAACCCTCGTTCTGCGGCAAGTCAATATGGCTGTTTGAACGGTCGAGGATTGCATTCGAAAACCGCTCGCAAGATTGGAATATTCATAGAGGTTTCTTGAGAACTAACCGTGTCCCACCGCCCGCCAAACTCACAATCCTCGCTATGGGCGATCATACTGAGGACGCTATTCGGCCCCCAGGTTCGCGCCTGGAGAGGTAAAGCGCCTTTGGGCCAGGTCGTCTGGGCGCAAGGGGTGCTGCCGAGCCTGGTCCTGATCATGATCTATGTGGACGCGATCTACAGGCGCGATCTGATCACACAACAGGCGGCGCTGAGTGGCTTCCTGCTCTATTCTGGGTGGGTGCTGGTGGCAATCTGGCGCTGCGCTGCTGGGGCGCAACCGCCATGGGACACGATCATCCGGCTCTTGACCATCGCCTGGGCGGTCAATGTCGTGCTGGTCGCCGGCTTCCTGCAACTCGATCTACTTGGTCATTGAAGCAGATCCGTAGGGCGCTCTACGGGGTCGCGGCGAAGCTCGGCGTCCGACTGGCGCGTCGCAGATCAGTCCATATGGTGTGGACCAACCCCAGGGCGGTGGCGGCCCAGACGGCGAGCGCCACCCAAACCATCGTCTGGGCGACGGCGCGCAGAGGGCCAAACTCCGCGGCCAAGGACAGCCGCAGGCTCGCTAGCGCGTACATGCCTAGGGGAAAGACGAGGCTCCATAGCGTCGGCGTGTAGCGGAGGGGCACGCGTCGCACCCCATGCTTCCAAAGGCCAAANNCGCATGGACATCAGGAATGGGACACCACTCTCCTCCAGAAGCAGGGTCGAACCGGCGTTGGCGCTGATGGCGGCAGCGCCCATGACGACCCAGAGCAGCGGGGTGATATCCTCCGGTCCGACGTCAAAGAAAAATATCCGGTAGGCGAACAGGGTGATGAATATGCCGTACAGGGCCAGGCCCACACCCCATAGCATGTGAGTCAGCACGAAGGCGGCCGGGGCCAGATCGCCCTGAAGCGGGGCGATGACGGTTCCAAGGATCACCAGGGACTGGGTTCCCACGATGGCGATCAACCAACCACCATGGACGACGTTGGCGTTGTGAGCGGAGTTCAGGAAGGTCAACACCGCAAAGCTGAAATAGATCAGACCGAACCAGGCTATGAGGGCGAAGATCCACAGCCCAAGCGCCAGACTGCTTTGACCTCGTAGATTCATGCCAAGGCCAAGGACGTCGCTGGCCGCGATGATGGTGAAGAACGAGAAGACGAGCCTGGGGTTTGTGAGATCGGCCCAGAGGGCCTTGGGCGCACGGACGGCACGTAAGGCGGTCAGCATCACCAGCCAGGGGAAGGTCACCAGGTTAATGCCGAACATCAGGTTCGACAGGATAAGTTGGCCTTCAAGATAGAGTGTGTTGGAGATGATCCCGGTGGCCATGACCAAGGCGAAGTAGCCGGGGAAGAGTGTGCAAATCTGGGCGTCGAGCCAAGCCATCAGCTGCTTGACCCGGCCAGAATGCGCAGGGAACTCGATCTGCGATGGCGACATTTTCGGCGCGCCCGACAATACCCCTGATCAGGGCATGGCTGATCCTAGATCGCGATCGTCAATCGTGGAACCGCTTTGTGCTCAGCTACTTGGGGATAGTCACACACCTCTCCCTCATCTCTTTCTCTGGTCCAGGCTGAACGCCCGATCCAATATCGCCGCCAGCAAGAGGCTTCACGCTAGAAAGGCGGGCGCCGTCTTGGCCTGGGTTGGTTGATCAAGAGGACCTGGCGCGGGCGCTGGTCAACTCCACACAGGTCATGCCCGATTATGCTACAATCCACATAAATGAACCTTATGTTGATTTTAGCATAAACCAGGAGTATGTCAGAAAACACATAAAGGCTGCATAGGCCGCTTGCGGCATAATCGGAAGGCGACCATGCCCCTCACGATCGCTCGTTCGTCCGGTCAGGTTGGTCGTCTGATCCATCGGTTCCGCCTGGAGCAGGGTTTGACCCAGACGCAGCTCGCCCAACTGGCCGGCCAGCGCCAGGAGATGATCTCGAAGATTGAAACCGGCCAAGGCGGCGTGAAGCTCTCCACTCTGTTCGACGTGCTGGCCGCCTTGGGGCTTGAAATGACCCTTGAGCCGCGCAGCCAGAGCTCGACGGCCGACATCGAGGACATCTTCTGATGCCCCGTCGTCGCGCCCACGCCCCCCTGAAGGTGCTGATCAACAACCGTCTCTGCGGTCGATTGGAAAAACAGGCCAACGGCGCGATCAGTTTCCAGTACGACCCCGGTTGGTTGGCCTGGGCGCCGGCCTTTCCGGTCTCCCTCTCCCTGCCTCTGCAGAACGCCCCGTGGCGCGGTGAGGCCGTCGTCGCCGTGTTCGACAACCTCCTGCCAGACAACCCCTATGTTCGCCGGCAAGTCGCCGAGCGCACGGGCGCAGGGGGCGCTGACGCCTACAGCCTGCTCGCTCAGATCGGACGCGATTGCGTGGGTGCGATGCAGCTCCTTCCTGAAAAGGACGGGGTAGACGCATTACAGCCCATCGAGGGCGCACCGATCAGCGACGCGGAGATCGAGGCGCTGCTGGCCAACCTTGCCCGCGCGCCCCTTGGCATAGACCCTGAGCAGGATTTCCGGATATCGGTCGCCGGCGCCCAGGAGAAGACGGCGCTTCTTCGTCACCAAGGCCAGTGGATGCGGCCGATCGGAACGACGCCGACCACGCATATTCTCAAGCCTCAGCTCGGAGAGATTCCGACCTCGTCAGGCGTGATCGATCTCAGCGACAGCGTCGAGAACGAGCACTATTGCCTGACCCTGCTGGAGAGTTTCGGTCTACCCGTCGCACGGACCGAGATCGCCACCTTTGGCGCGCGCCGTGTGCTGGTGGTGGAACGCTTTGATCGCCGCCCTCGGGGGGGGCGACCACATCCTGCGTCTGCCGCAGGAAGACTTCTGCCAGGCGCTGTCGGTCCCATCCAGCCGCAAGTACCAACGCGACGGGGGCCCAAGTGTTGTCGACATCCTGACCAAGCTTCAGGAGAGCGACGATCCCCTGGCCGCCCAGGCCAAGGTGTTCAAGAGCCAGATCATCTTCTGGCTCATGGGCGCCACCGATGGGCATGCAAAGAACTTCAGCATCTTCCTGCGTCCGGGCGGTCGCTTCGAGCTCACCCCGTTCTACGATGTCCTCAGCGCCCAGCCGGCGTTTGACGCCAAGCGCATCCCACACAGGGGCTTCACCCTGGCCATGCCGCTGGGCGCTAACCCCCACTACAAGATCCTGGACGTTCACGGCCGACACTTCGTCGAAACCGCCAAGGCCGCAGGCCTGGGACCGGCTGTCATCCGGCAGGTCCTGGAGGACGTGCTGACGGCCGCGCCGGACGCAGCGGCCCAGGCGCTACAGAAAATGCCACCTGATTTTCCTGAGCCGCTCCATGACTCCATCGCCGCAGCGATTCAGGCCCGCCTGCCCCGCCTGGAGTCGGCATGGGAGGCGATCTAGCCCGGCTCGCCGCCATGAACCAACTTCGGCGAAGCTGCCAAACCGTGCGGAAAACTAGCGTACGCGGGCTTGCGACATGAGACAGAGTCGATTTGTTCAACCCTGGACTGCCCCGCTTCCTATGGCGTCCCCGCGCGCCGATTGAAGCATGCCCCGCTCGTCTGGGTACGAGATGACCCTCCGTCTGCTAGGGAGCCTTCATGCGCCTGACGACCTACACCGACTACGCGCTGCGGGTTCTGATCTTCCTGGCGGTGCACCCTGAGCGTCGGCCAACCATTGCGGAGATCGCCGCCGCCTATGGCATCTCAAAAAATCACCTGATGAAGGTGGTCGTCGAACTCGGCCGGGCCGGCGAGATCGTGACCACCCGCGGGAAGAATGGCGGACTTGGCCTCGCCCGCGACCCCGCCGCAATCGGGCTCGGAGACTTGGTTCGCCGGACCGAGCCTGATCTTGCCTTGGCGCCGTGTTTCGACCCCGCCCGGGCCGTGTGCGCCATTCAACCCGCCTGCCGGCTCAAGGGCGTGTTGGCCGAGGCGCGGTCGGCCTTTCTGGGAGTGCTGGATAGCTACACCCTGGCAGATCTCGTGCTTGATCCACAGCCGATCGCCGCCCTGTTGGGCGATCCCCCACCGTCACCAGAGTCCTAGACAGGCGCCTGGCTTCTTGGCGATCACACGCCCAAAGGCGCGCAAGTGTCAGGCCTGATGTATCGACTGGCCATTGTGTCGGAATATTGAGCGCGGTCGCCTCACCTCACTCGCTGCGCCCCCGCCCGCGCTCCATGTCTTCAACCGCGCCACCAGCCCAGGCGCCGCCGTCACACCCTCCCCCGCGGCCTCCTCGACCCGCAGGACTGCAGGAACACGGGCGCGGACGATCTCCTCAACCCCGGCCTTGAGTGTTCGCCGAGCCGAGGGACAGCCGCCGCAAGCGCCCTCCATGCGAACCCAGAGCGTTCCTGATGGCGGATCAAACCGGTCAAACACCACATCACCACCGTCCCGAGCCACCCCAGGCCGCACATGCAGCGCCAGCACGTCACGAATTGAGGTCTCCAGAACGTCCTGCCGGGGAGATGGTCGCACCTGCGCAGCGTAAACCGCAGGCTCCCCACTCTCGAGATGTTCGGCGATCGCCAGGAGAAGCGGCGCGCGGAGAGCCTCCCATCCTTCCCCCGTGGTCTCACGGGTGATGGTGACGAATTCACGGGCAAGAAACACCTGCCTGACGGCGCCAAAGTTCAGCAGTCGCTGCGCCAAAGGCGAGCTGGCGGCGGTCTTGTCCAGACGGTTGAAGGTCCATGTGCGCCCGTCGGTCAGCTGGACAGGAGGCACGTATTTCAAGGCGTCCGGGTTGGGGGTGGGCTCAGTCAGGATCAGCATGAATCGGCCTCTCGCCCCTGCCGGCTCCTCGACAGACTTAAAGATGGATATTACATACTTCTTATCGGCGATCCAGACGCCGGTGGCCAGAACCACGTCTGACCAGGCGGCTTCGACAGGCCAGAAACGGTTTTCGAATGAGACACGCATCGCTTTGCGACCTGTCAGAAATGGCTTCGCCGCCTGGGTGGCGGTCAGGAAGGCCATCGCCCCATATCTCAGCCCTGAAAGACATCGCGCTCTTCAAGGGACTGAGTGAGGATGCGCTGCAGGAGGTCCTGGCCTGCGGTCAGACCGAGCGCCTCGCCAAGGGGGCCCTCGCCTTTCGGCAGGGCGCGCCGGCCGAGACCTGTCACAGCCTGGTCCATGGCCGGGTGAAGATCGCCCAAACCCGACCCGATGGCGGTCAGTTCGTGATCCGCTTCATAGGATCTGGGGAGATGTTCGGTTCGGTGGCCGCCCTCATGGGGCAGCCGTTTCCAGCCGACGCCACCGCCGTGGTCGATAGCATCCAGTTTGTATGGCCCATCCACGTCATGCGCCGGCTCATGATGCGTCATCCAGACATCGCCATCCGCGCCACCACCGAATTGGGGGCGCGGGTTCAAGAACTGCAGAGCCGCATGGCGGAGATGGGCGCCACCCGCGTCGAACAGCGAATCGCGCGCGGCCTCGTCCGTCTGGTCCGCCAAGCGGGTCGCCGCACAGAGGTTGGCATCGAGATCGACTTCCCCATTACGCGCCAGGATCTGGCGGAAATGACCGGCGCCACCCTGCACACGGTTAGCCGCACACTCGCCGCCTGGGAGGCTGATGGGCTGATCGACAGTTCGCGGCGGCGCATTACCGTGCGGCGTCCTCACGGCCTGGTGGTCATCGCTGAGGACCTCCCGGGCGCCCGAGACGACTGACGCCCTGATCGAAGCTGGATTTGCGCCGGCGCAAAGATCGGCGAGCCGCAAATGCTCATGTTGAACAACATGTCTGTCACCAGCTGTGAACTGACTGCGGAAACCAACATCGCCGATGCGCTGTCGCTTGGCGCAGGCGCTGCAATGGCCCTTGTTCGCCGCGGGATGGCCTGCCCCGGCTGCGCAATGGCTCCCTTCATGAGCCTCGCGGAGGCCGCCGCATCCTACGGGGTTCCGGCGGATCAGCTTCTGGAGGAGATTCGGGGGGCGCTGTCCTTGGAGACGTCATCATGAGCCGCGCAAGGAGGGGGATCTATCGTGCGCTAGGCGGCGGAGCCATGGCGCTGGCCCTGCTAGGCGTTGCGACCCCCTTGCTGCCCACGACGCCATTCCTCCTGGTGGCCGCCTGGGCCTTTGCCCGTGGGGCGCCCGAATGGCGCGCCAAGCTGGATAGACACCCCCGGTTCGGGCCGATCCTGCAACAGTGGGAGTCTCGACGCGCCATTCCGGCGAAGGCGAAGGCGGCGGCGGTGGCTGGTCTGTCAGCCTCCTGGGGGTTGATCGTGCTCACCTCGCAAACCGCCATCATCCCGGCGGCGACCGCCATTATCATGGGTTCGGTCGGCGTCTATGTGGTGAGCCGCCCCACATAGCGCCGCCGCACAATAGACAAGATCAGTTTCTAGCTCCTATTTAGGATGTCAACTTGAGCTGTATTCATTGTTCACTCGGCGCATATTGCGAGCAGGCGGACTATGACAATAGCTTTCCGCCATGATATACCGATCAGACCAATTCAACAACCAAACAATAGACATGGAGATGCCCAAGATGGATAGTGGTTGGTTGCCGTCGCTGCAAACGCCGTCACCCGAGGCCGGCTTTGAGCTCGCCGTCAAACTTGGCCGGATGGGCGTGAAGGCCGCTCAACCTTCTGCGGAGCTCCGCGAGGCTTTGCGGCGAAACTACGAACAGGACAGCGAGCAGCTGATCGCCGTCTCACATGTCGTCGCCGTTCATTTCCAGACCATTGCGGCGGCGAACAACTACTGGCGCTAACCTCCCGTGATCCGATCTGACTGATGCAGTCAGATCGGATACGGCCCAGTCGCCGCGGCCACGGTGACTTGCGATCACACCGGCGGCGCAAACTGCGGGAAGAGCACATTGTTCTCCAGGTGCATGTGTTCGCGCAGGTCTTCGTCAAGCTTCTGGCAGGCCTGATACAGCGCTCGCCAGGTGGTGCAGGCGCCCGATGGCGGGATGAAGTCTGTCGTCAGCTCGGCCAACGTCTCCAGCTGCTCGCCGACAATCTCATGCTCAGTCATCATGCGCTGGATCGGAAGCCCGGTCATTTGCACGCCGCCTGCCCGCATCATGGGGAACAGCATGAGCTCCTCCTTCTGATGGTGGCTCTCAAGTTCTTCGAACATGAGCGTGAGATGGTCAGCCAGACCGGACGGACAGGCAGGCTTCTCCCGGTGAACCGCCTCGACCCTCTTGGCCATTCGGATCGCTTCCGGGAATTCCCGCCGATGGACCTCGTGATAGCGTTCAAGAATGTGGTCGATGAGCGCTTCAGGCTCAGTGGGCGCGGCGCCCTTGGCCGCCGCGAGGTTTTCCAGTTCCTGCACCAGCGCCGCCAGATTCACCCCGCGACGCTCAGCGGCGTCAGCGAGGGGCGCTGCGCCATTGCAGCAGAAGTCGATCTTGTGGCGGCGGAACACGGCTGTGGCCCCAGGCCGACCAATGGCGATGTCTCGGACGAGGGTCGTTTCTAGGCTCATGGGTCTTCTCCTTGTGAGGAAGCCGTAACCCACAATTTCGGGCCATTCCTTGCGCCTGAACAAACTCCGGGACGGTCGTCGCTTACAATCACGACCGCTTCGCATTTACACCTACTCATCCGTCAGGAGGAACTGTCGATGAGTGAGTTTCCAGCCGAACGCGCACCGCCCTACCCCGAAATGATTCAGCTGTTTCCAGGCGTCATTGAAGTGGTGGGCGAACCTCCAACTGACTGGCTGGCGCTGTTTCGGTCAGCCGGACACGCGACCCGGGACAGCCTGAGGCGCGCGTGCGGCTGGCTCGCACCTTCCATCGCCACCCTGCCGTCGAGACCTCAAGGCGAGCCCATTCTGGCCCTCCGAGAAGCCCCGGTCGCCAGAAGCCTGTCGCGTGTGATTTAGCTCGACGTATGAGCCGTAGAGCGCCGCGAAGGTGGCTCTACCCGTCGCGGAAGCTGTAGCTTGCAAAGGCCTGAGCCCGCTCAGGCGACAGCTGCGGCGGGGGGGCTGCGCTCATGATCAGCGCCTCATCCTCGCAACCGGTGGCGCGGAAGCCCTGGACCACATAGGTCGAGACCCCAAGCCTCTGAAGTTGCGCGGCGAGGTGATCGAGGGCGTGGCTATCCATCAGCCTGGGATGAACCGTTGTGCGGACTTCGTAGGCGACTCCGCTGGCCAGCAGCCGCCGGAGACTCTCGGCCGCCTTGGCGCCGCTACGGGCCACGCCTGTCACAACCTCATAGCCGGCAAAGTCCGCCTTGACGTCGAACCCGACCCAATCGACGAGGGGGAGAAGCTCAGCCAGCCTCTCAGGATAGGCCCCGCCCGTGTGGAGGCCCACGCCAAAGCCGAGGGCTCGAACGTCTTTCATGGCGGCAGGCAGGCCCGCCTGCAGCGTTGGTTCCCCGCCCGAGAAGACCACACCGTCCAGCAGCCCGCGACGGCGCTCCAGGAACGCCAGAACCTCGCTCCAGGTCACTGAACCGGGCGTCCCGGCGGGAATCAGGCTTGGGTTATGGCAATAGCCGCAACGCCAGGGGCAACCCTGGGTAAAGATCGTGGCGACCAATTCGCCAGGCCAGTCGCACGTGGATAGGCGGGTGAGCCCGCCTATCCGCATTCCCGCATCAGACATGGCGTTCAGCGAAATACACCCGTTCGGCGAACTCCCCCTTCTTGCCCGTATTGAACGAGCTGACGGGGCGATGGTAGCCCATCACGCGGGTCCAGATCTCGCAAGGCTGGCGCTCCTCCGGGGTCAGGGTGATCTCGCCGGTGGCAGTGTTCGGCTGGGATTGGGTCATGAGATAGTCCTCTGCTTTGTGGGGGTTCAGGTCAGCGTGCGTATTGGCGGCGCTTGCGGGCGATCGCCTCTTCGTCGCACTTGGGACAGAAGGCATGCTCGCCCTCCAGATAGCCGTGGGTCGGACAGATCGAAAATGTCGGCGTCACGGTAATGTAGGGCAGGCGGTAGTTTTCCAGCGCTCGCCGAACCAGTCGGCGGCAGGCCTCGGCCGAGGCGAGGCGGGCGCCCATATAGAGGTGAAGAACCGTCCCGCCCGTGTACTTCCGCTGCAGATCATCCTGCAGATCCAGGGCCTCGAACGGGTCGTCCGTGTAGGCCACCGGCAGCTGTGAGGAGTTGGTATAGTAGGGCTGGGCGTCGCTGCCGGCCTGTATGATCCCCGGAAACCTCCGGCGATCTTCCTTCGCGAACCGATAGGTCGCCCCTTCAGCAGGGGTCGCCTCCAGGTTGTACATATGTCCCGTTTCGGTCTGAAACTCGGCAATCCGCGACCGGATGTGATCAAGCATCCTTGCGGCGAAGGCCCGGCCGAACGGAGTGGCGATCGTCTCGACATCGTCGGTGAAGGCGCGGACCATCTCGTTCAATCCGTTGACCCCAAGGGTCGAGAAATGGTTGCGCAGCGTCCCCAGATATCGCGCCGTATAGGGGAACAGACCCTTGTCCATGAGGTCTTGAATCACGCTCCGCTTGATCTCCAGACTATCGCGGCCAAGCTCAAGAAGCCGGTCGAGGCTCTTGAAGAGACCAGCCTCGTCGCCCTTGTGCACATGTCCCAGCCTGGCGCAGTTGACCGTCACCACGCCCAGTGACCCCGTCTGTTCGGCGCTGCCGAACAGGCCATTGCCCCGCTTCAGAAGTTCGGTCAGGTCGAGCTGCAGGCGGCAGCACATCGACCTGATCATGTTTGGTTTGAGCTCTGAATTCAGAAAGTTCTGAAAGTACGGAAGCCCGTACTTGGCGGTCATGGCGAACAGACGCTCGGCGTTCTCGCTTTCCCACGGGAAATCAGGGGTGATGTTGTAGGTGGGGATCGGGAAGGTGAAGACGCGCCCCTTGGCGTCTCCTGCGGTCATGACCTCAATATAGGCGCGGTTGATCATGTCCATTTCCACCTGCAGATCGCCATAGGTGAAAGGCATGTCCTCGCCGCCAATCACGGGGGTCTGCTCGCGCAGATCCTCGGGGCAGACCCAGTCGAAGGTCAGGTTGGTGAAGGGGGTCTGGGTGCCCCAGCGCGAGGGCACGTTGAGGTT
>DJWR01000159.1 GCA_002441055.1 Caulobacteraceae bacterium UBA6225
GGTCGAAAGTGTAGTTGGCGTCGGCGACGAAGTTGTTCAGGCGCGAGGGCACATTGGTGCCTTCCACTGAGGTGGCCAGGGAGCGGAACTGCGAGCCGCCCTGCACGGCCTCCAGCGCGATGTTCAGTCCGTCCTTGGAGTAGCCGGCCAGCGCGCCCCAGGCCAGGCCGCCAAAGGCGTGCCAGACGGTGGAGGCGGTGAACGGGCTGACCGTATCCATCAGGCCAAACGGCGCCTCCATCTTGCCGATGGCCGCGTAATAGGGGCTCTCCTCCAGGTCCCCGAACATCACATAGCCCTTGCGCAGCTGCATCTGGTTGCGGCTGACTGCGGTGATGGTCCCGGCGCCGAAGCTCTGTTCCGGATCATAGAGCAGCTCGGCATAGGCGGTGATCCAGGGCGTCACATTGGCGGTGACGCTGAGCTGGGCCGAATGCAGAACGGCCTCGGACGCCGTCTCGCCGATCTGATTGGCCGAGGTGGGATGGCGCATCAGATAGCCGAACTTGGAGTTCCGATTGGTCTCCTGGTAGTTGGCCAGGGCCGTGATCGCCCCGCCGAGATAGACCCCGCCGTCGCGCAGGTCGCCCTTGCGCCGGGCGTCCAGCAGCATCAGCGGCTTGCGGCTGGTGTGCGTAGTGGGATCCAGCATTCGATAGCTGACGTCGCTGGCGCGGCTCACGAACAGACCGGAGTTCAACTCAAGGGCGGCCCGGGCGCGGTCATTCTCCGGCGTGGGCGCCTCGACATTGCGGATCGGGGTGGCGGCCGGCTCGGCGTTTGTCGAGGGGACGGCGAGCGGCGCGGGCGCCGATGCGATGGGCGCCGCACCCTTCAGGCTGTTCACCTCCTGGCGGAGTTGCCGGTTCTCCTGCTCCAGCCGCTCCAGCCGGGCCAGCACATCCTCAAGGCTCTGGGCCTGAACAGCGCCAGGCGCCAGGCACAATCCAATCACCGCAGCCGAAGCCGCCAACTTCCAATGACTCACAATACCCCCCCGGGCGCCCGAAATGCGGGCAGATCACAACTCAGGGGTTGAGGCACTAGGGCGTGAGTCTGACCAAAGCCTTAAGGCTTTGCGGGCGCCGTGGCCCTGGGATCGGTGGCGCAGGTGGCGACCCCGTCGCGAATGGTGACAATGGCCGGCTTGCCGACCCCCGGACGATAGGTGGTCTCCTGGTCGCCCACCTTGACCCGCACGAAGTCGGGGCCCGTGAAATGACAGACCTGATAGACCCCGCCGCCGGGCAGAGCGGTCTTGTACAGCTCCACGCAGTTGGCATGACCAAACCAGCGCCCAAGGGTCACCCCGGCATAGTCGAAGCTCAGCAGGTCAGGGCGGCTCTTGGAGACCGGCAGCGGCCCTTCCCAAACCGGGCATTCCGGCCCCTGCGGCGTCCAGCGCTCGGCCGCGGCGGTGCGCTGTTGGCCAAGGGCGGCCAGCACCCCGCCAATCAGCATCACGGCGGCGACGCCCACGACCCCCAACATGGCGACCCCACGCCCCTTCTTCACCGGGGCGTCATACATGTTCCGCGCCATCTAGGCCTCCCACTCGCAAGAGGCCGCAAGGGGCCTTCAGACGCGGGGAAATGCAAGAGGGGAGACGCAGGCGGCCTGCAGAGAAGCCGTGGTAGCTGGGGGCGGGCTCGAACCGCCGACCTGTGGGTTATGAATCCACCGCTCTAACCAGCTGAGCTACCCAGCCACGGGTTCGCGCCGCTGACGCGCGAGGCGCGGGTTATAGGGATTTCAGATCGCCGCATCAAGCGGCTTGGGCGCAGGCCAAAGCGAGGCTAGGTTCGCGCCCGCATGAGCGTGCTTCATCTTCTGGGAACGGCCGGCGAAGGCGGGGCGGAGACCTACTTTGTCGACCTGGCCCTGGCGCTCGCCGGCGACGGGGTGGCGCAGGCCGCGGCCCTGCGTGCGCACCCTGTTCGCGAGCGGGTGCTGAGCGACGCCGGCGTGGCGGTGGAAACTTTCGGTTTTGGCGGGCCTCTGGACCTGATGACCCGGCGACGGGTCAGCCGCTTCGCGCAGGATCAGAAGGTCAGCGTGGCGCTCGCCTGGATGAACCGGGCCGCGCGGCATACGCCCAAGGGCCCCTGGGCGCGGATCGGGCGCCTCGGGGGCTACTACAATCTGAAATACTATGCCGGCTTCGACTTCCTGGTGGCCAACACCGAGGACATCGCCGAATGGGTGGTGAGCCAGGGCTGGCCGGCCGGCAAGGTCGCCTACATCCCCAACTTCGCCGAGGCGCCGGCCGAGGCTGCGCCGGTCGAACGCGCCAGTCTGGACACGCCGGCTGACGCGCCCCTGCTGCTGGCCATGGGCCGGCTGCATGAGGCCAAGGCCCATGACGTCACCCTCAATGCGCTGACTGAGCTGCCGGACGCCTATCTGTGGATCGCCGGGACGGGGCCGGAGGAGGCGCGGCTTAAGGCCCTGGCCGTGGCCTTGGGGGTCGCGCCCCGGGTGCGGCTCCTGGGCTGGCGCAATGACCCTTCGGCGCTCTATCGGGCGGCCGATGTCTGCGTCTTTCCCTCGCGCTTCGAGCCCCTGGGGAATGTGGTGATCCAGGCCTGGGCGCACGGCCTGCCGGTGGCCGCGGCCGCCAGCCAGGGCCCAGGCGCCCTGATCCGTGAGGGCGAGGACGGCCTCCTGGTTCCAGTAGATGATCCCGAGGCCCTTGCCGCGGCCGTGCGTCGGCTGCTGGATGACCCCATGCTGCGCATCCGCCTGGCGCAGAATGGACTGGCCCGTGTGGAGGCCGACTTCTCGCAAGGCTCAATCGTCGCCCAGTGGCGCGACCTGTTCGCCCGCCATGGGGCGGCCTGATGTGTGGCATCGCCGGCATCCTGGACGGTGAGATATCAGCCCGCCCCCTGATCGAGGCCATGACCCATCGGGGCCCCAATGGCGTCCGGGTCGAGGACACGCCGGGGCGTTCGCTGGCTCACGCTCGGCTATCGATCATCGACCTGGAGGGCGGCTGGCAGCCTCTGCATGCGGCCGGCGGGACGGTCATCGGCAATGGGGAAATCTACAACTATCTGGAGCTGACCGAAGAGTTTGACCTGGAAGGGTCACTGTCCACTGGCTCGGACTTTGAACCCCTGCTGCACCTCTACGCCAGGGAGGGCCCTGCCGCCTTCCACCGCCTGCGGGGCATGTACGCCTTCTGCCTGGTGGGCGCCGACGGCCGCACCTGGCTGGTGCGCGACCCCTTCGGCATCAAGCCGCTCTATGTGATGGAGCTGGAGACGGGCCTGGCCTTCGCCTCGGAAGCCGGCGCCTTCGTCAAGGCCGGCCTTGCCCCGCCCGCCATCACCACCGAGGGCGCCAGGGAGATGCTGGCCTTCAGCTACACCCTGGGGGAGGAGACCGCCCTCCATGGTCCTCGCCGCGTGGCCCCAGGCGCGGTCATCGAGGTGGTGGACGGTCGGCTGGTCCCCCATGAGATCCGTCCGGCCCTGCCCCCGCCCCGGACACGGCCGGCAGCCAGCGGTCAAACGGCCCTGCTGAAGCGGCTGGATGCGGTGCTGGAGGACAGCGTGCGCGTCCATCAGCGGGCCGATGTACCCTATGGCCTGTTCCTGTCCGGCGGGATCGACTCCGCGACCATCGCCACCCTCATGTCCCGGCTGAACAGCCGGCCGGTCACCGCCTTCACCTGCGGCTTCGATGCGCCCGGCGCCCGGGACGAGCGCGGGCAGGCCGAGCGGGTGGCCCGGGCGCTCAACCTCGACTGGCGGGAGACCACCTTCACCGAGGAGGACTTCTGGACGCTGCTGCCCCAGGTGGCGAACGCCCTGGATGATCCCACCGCCGACTACGCCATCCTGCCGACCTTCAAGCTGGCCAAGGCCGCCCGGGGGACCCTGACCGTGGTTCTCACCGGCGAAGGGGGCGATGAGCTGTTCGGCGGCTATGGCCGCTATCGCCGCGCCCTTCGGCCCGCTTGGCTGGGCGGCCGCCCGGCCGAGCCCCGGGGCGTGCATCCTGAGCTCTTGCAGCGCTGGCGCGATCAAGCCCGGGCGCCGACTGGCCTCACCCGCCTGCAACAGGCCCAGTACGCTGACATCGCCACCTGGCTGCCCAACGATCTGCTGACCAAGCTCGATCGTTGCCTGATGGCGCACGGCCTGGAGGGGCGCACCCCGTTCCTGGACCCCGTCGTCGCCGAGTTCGCCTTCGCCCTGCCCGACCGGTTCAAGGTGCGCGGCCGCCATGGCAAATGGCTGCTGCGCAAGTGGCTGGAGGCCGCCTGTCCTGCGGCGTCCCCCTGGGCTCGCAAGCAGGGCTTCACCGTGCCGGTAGAGGCCTGGATCGCGCCCCGCGCCCGGGCCATAGCCGAACGGATCGGCTACGTCATTCCCATAGGCGTCGCCATCGGCGCCCATGAGGCCCAGCACGTCTTCCTGGACGAAAACGACTCCCGACGCTGGCCTCTGCTCTTCCTTGCGGTCTGGTCGCTCATGCATGTGGACGGCGCCACGCCCCAGGAGGCCCTGGAGGCGGTGGTGGGAACGAACTGAGGCGCTCGCGCCTTCAAAGCTCGACCATAGGGAGACCTGTCCATTCGAAACTTGCTTCTCACCACCGCGCTTGCCGTGGTCCTGGCCGCCTGCGGCGGAACCGACAGCGTGGCCCAGTCGGCGGCGCCCTCCGCCCCTGGTGGTGAGCCGTGGGAGACGCGGCCAGCCAATGCCCCCTCCCAGACCCCCGCTTTCGCAGGCCAGACCCGGGCGCCGGAAGTCAGCGCCGATGTGGCCTATGAGGTCGTCACGGTCGCCGAAGGCCTCGACAAGCCGTGAGCCATCGCCTTCCTGCCCGACGGCCGCATGTTGGTGACCGAAAAGCCGGGCCGCCTGCGGATCATTACCGCGGCGGGCGAGGTGTCTGAGCCAGTCACCGGCCTGCCCGAGGTGGACGCCAGAGGACAGGGCGGCCTGCTGGATGTGGCCTTGGATCCCGATTACGCCGAAACCAAGCTGATCTATTGGAGCTACGCCCAGCCGCAGGAGGGCGAAACCAACACCACCGCCGTGGCTCGCGGGCGTCTGGTGGAGGACGAGGCCGGCGCCCGGGTCGAGGACGTGCAGGTAATCTTCCAGCAAGCGCCAGCCATGGCCTCGACCATGCACTATGGCAACCGCCTGGTCTTCGACCGCGAAGGCTGACTTCTGATCAGCCTTGGGGAGCGCTCAGTCCTGGCTGGCCGGGTGCAGGCCCAGGACATGAACTCCGCCCTGGGCAAGGTCGTCCGCATCAACCGCGACGGCTCCATTCCCGCCGACAACCCCTTCGTCGGCCAGGACGGCGTGCGGCCGGAAATCTTCGCCTCGGGCGTCCGCAATGTGCAGGCCGCCGCCCTGCACCCCAACACCGGCGCCCTGTGGGAGATCGAGCACGGCGCCCGGGGCGGTGATGAGTTGAACATCATCGAGGCCGGCAAGAACTATGGCTGGCCGACCATCGCCTATGGACTGGAATACTCCGGCAAGCCGATCGGAGAGGGGCTGACCGCCAAGGAAGGCCTGGAGCAGCCGGACTACTACTGGGATCCCGTGATCGGCCCCTCGGGCATGATCTTCTATCAGGGCGACCTGTTCCCGGCCTGGAAGGACAGCCTGTTTGTCGGCGCCCTGCGCGACAAGCAGCTGGTGCGTCTGACCCTGGACGGCGACCGGGTGGTGGGCGAGGAGCGCCTGCTGAGCGACCTCAACGCCCGTATCCGCGAGGTTGATCAGGGCCCCGACGGCGCCATCTACGTCGCCACCGACAGCACCGAGGGCAAGATCCTGAAGCTGGTCCCCAAGGCGGATTAGAGACCGCAGCGGCCGCGAAGCCCTACGTCCTTCGAGGCTCGCTCCGCTCGCACCTCAGATTGAAGAAGTCTGTGGCGAGGCCTCTCATTCCGTCCTCATCCTGAGGCGCCCGCGCCAGCGGGCCTCGAAGGACGAGGACGGTTGAGCGGCGCGGGCTAGGCCCCAGCCAGCCCCAACCGTCCGGCCACCTCTTCCCCGATCGCCAGGGATGAGGTGAGCCCGGGGCTCTCGATGCCGAACAGGGCGACGAGGCCTTCCAGACCGTGGGCCTCGGGACCGTCTATACGGAAGTCGGAGTGCGGCTCGCCGGGGCCATGCAGCTTGGGGCGGATGCCCGCATAGTCGGGCGTCAGCGCGTCATCAGGCAGCGCTGGCCAGAACTTGCGGACATAGGCGTAGAAGCCCGCCGCGGCGTCCGGCTCGACGCTGTAGTCCAGCTCATCGACAAAGATCAGGTCTGGGCCAAACACCGCCTGGCCCCCCAGGTCCCGGCGATAATGGGTGCCCAGAGCGCCGGGGATCGGCGGCGGATAGATCAGCCGGGCGAAGGGCGCCTTGCCCTGCAGGCGGAAGTAGCGCCCCTTCCCATAGTGGCCCTCAGGGATCTCGGCCTTGGGAAAACCCTCGATCTCGCCGGCGACAGCCTGGGCTGAGAGGCCCGGCGCGGTGATCAAGAGGCGCACGGTAAGCGTCGTTGGCTCGGCGCCGCCGGCCCGCACCTTCCAGCCGCCGCCGGCCAGGGGTTCGGCGCCCTCGAAGGGGGTGGAGACCACCACCGCCCCGCCGGCCGCCTCAATCTCGCCCTGCAGGGCGAGCATGTAGCCATGGCTGTCGAACACCCCGCTCTGCGGGGAGATCAGGGCGGCGTCACAGGACAGATTGGGCTCCAGCGCCAGGGCCTGGGCCTTAGTCAGCAGGGCCATGCCCTCGACATCATTGGTCTGGGCCTGGGCGAGGATCGGCTCCAGGCGGGCGACCTCCTCAGGCCCATTGGCCACCACCAGCTTGCCGCAGCGGTCGAAGGCCACGTTGCGAGCCTCCAGGAACGGATAGAGCATCCGCCGCCCCTGCACGCAGAGCCGGGCCTTCAGCGATCCCGTGGGATAGTAGAGCCCCCCGTGAATCACCTCAGAATTGCGCGAGGAAACCCCCTGGCCAATGGCCTGGTCAGCCTCCAGCACCACTGCGGTCAGGCCGCGGCGGGAAAGGGCGTAGCCGCAGGCCAGGCCCACGGCGCCAGCCCCCACCACCAGGGCGTCGAAATCAAAATCAGCCATGCCCCCTGGCTACCCCGAGGGGCGGCCCAGGGAAACGAATTTCGCGCCCCTTAGACCGCGTCGGACGCGCCCGCATCATCCCATTGGGCCCACAGGGTCTCGCGCTTTCCCATGGCCGGCCCCAAAGAGGCCTGCTTGACGTGGCCAAAGCCGCGGATGTCTTGCGGGACCTGGGCGATCTCAACCGCCAACGCCAGGCGCTCAGGGGTCAGTTCACGGGCGATGCGCTGAAGGTCGGCCTCATAGGTCACGATCAGGGCGCGCTCCATCTGGCGTTCCAGGGAATAGCCGAACAAGTCCAGCCCTGTGCCCCGCAGTCCCTTAAGCCTGGCCAGAACCGGGAAGCCATAGTCCAGCATCCAGCCGCCGAAGGCGATCTTGCGCGGGTGGCCCTGGTCATCCTTGGCGCCCAGGATCGGCGGCGCCAGCCAGACCTTGGCCTTGCCGCCCCGGAAGCTCTGACTGCGATAGGCGTCGAACCGGCCGTCGGCATAGAGGCGGGCCACCTCATATTCGTCCTTATAGGCCATCAGCTTGTAGAGATTGATCGCCACGGCCCGGGTCAGGGTCTCTGACCCCAGGGGCCCCTCAAGGTGAGCCATGGCCTCCACGCGATCCTGATAGCGTCGGGCATAGGCGTCGTTCTGATAGGCCGCCAGCTCGCGGGTGCGATGAGCGATCAGCTCCGCCAGGGGCAGGGTCTCAGGCGTGGCCACATCGGCCTCCCGCCGCCCGTGGCTCTCAGGATCATGGGCCGCCCGGCGCCCCATCTCGAAGGCCTGCAGGTTCTGCTCGGCCGCCACCCCATTGAGGCGGATGGCGCGGTAAAGGGCCCGGCTGGAGATCGGGATCACGCCCTTCTGCCAGGCGAAGCCCAGCATGATCATGTTCGCGTAGATGGCGTCCCCCAGCTCGGTCTCGGCCATGTGGTGGGCCGGGGTCTCGTCATAGGACCTGGCGGCGGCGGCGATCCGCCTGGCCATACCGCCGGAATCGAAGCGCACGTCTCGGTCAGTGACGAAGTCGGCGGTGGGCGACAAGTCGGCATTGCCGAAGGCCGCGGTTCGGTCCTTGGCGTAGAGAGCCAGCGCATCAGCGCCGGCCGCCACCATGACATCACAGGCGATCAGCACATGGGCGCTGGCCGCGGGCGTCCGGCCGCCGACGATGCTCGCTTCATTTTCGCCGATACGGACATGGCTGAACACCGCCCCGCCCTTCTGGGCCAGCCCCGTCATGTCCACGACCGAGGCCGCCTTGCCGTCCACATGGGCGGCCATGGCCAGGATGGAGGCCGTCGTGGTCACGCCGGTGCCGCCCACCCCGGTGAAGACGATGTTACGCACGCCTGGAGAGGCCTCAAAGGTCGGCAGGGGCGTGGAGTCAGCCGTCAGCGCCGGCAGCCGGACCCCGTGCGGGTTCTCCGCCCCCTCCAGCGTCACGAAGGAGGGGCAGAAGCCGTCGAGGCAGGAATAGTCCTGATTGCAGGTGGACTGGTTGATCTTCCGCTTGCGGCCAAACTCGGTGTTCAGAGGCTCCACTGACACGCAGTTGGAGGCCTTCGAACAGTCGCCGCAGCCTTCGCAGACCAGGGGGTTGATGATCACCCGCTTCTCGGCCGCCGCCAGCTTGCCCCGCTTGCGCCGCCGGCGCTTCTCGGTGGCGCAGACCTGATCGTACAGCAGGACGGTGACGCCCGGGGTGTCGCGCAGGGTCCGCTGCACGGTCATCAGCTCAGCCCGCGGCTTGACCTCCACGCCAGGCGCCAGGTCGCGGACGCCGTCGTAGCGGCTGGGATCGTCGGCGACGATGACCGTGCGGGCTACCCCTTCGGAGGCCAGCTGGCGGGTGATCTGGGCGGGGGTAAAGCCGCTCTCGGCCGCCTGGCCGCCGGTCATGGCCACCGCATCGTTGAACAGCAGCTTGTAGGTGACGTTAGCGCCGGCGGCGACCGCCGCCCGGATGGCCAGCGAACCGGAGTGGTTGTAGGTCCCGTCCCCCAGATTGACGAAGACGTGCTTCTCCGTCGTGAAGGGCGCAGCCCCCACCCAGCTCAGGCCCTCCCCGCCCATATGGCTGTTCAGGTCGGTATTGGGGTCGGAGAAGCTGGCCATGTAGTGGCAGCCGATGCCGGCCAGGGCCCGGGAGCCCTCCGGCAGGCGGGTCGAGGTGTTGTGCGGACAGCCCGAACAGAAGAACGGCTTGCGCTGCTGGTCAGACGACAGGCTGACGGCCGCGACCCCGGCGGCCGAGACCCGGTTCAGATAATCATAGACCCCGTCCATATGCGGACCCGGCGGCAGGCGGTCGGCGATGGCCAGGGCCACCTCGGCCACCGAAAGCGCGCCCAGATCCGACAGCAGGGGATGGCCCTGCTCGTCGGTCTTTCCGATGATCCTGGGCCTGGCGTGGGCCGGCAGGTCATAGAGGGCGGCGCGGGCCTGGCCCTCGATCAGCGGCCGCTTGTGCTCGATGACCATCAGGGTTTCGAGGCCGGCGGCGAACGCGCGCAGGCCCGTGGGCTCCAGGGGCCAGGGCATGCCGATCTTGTAGATGGAGACGCCCAGATCGGCGGCCTGAGCGGGACTGATCCCCATGGCGGCGAAGGCCTCGATCACATCCTTATAGGCCTGCCCCTGACAGGCGATGCCCAGGCGCGGCCGGGCTGAGGCCAGCGTCACCCGGTCGATCCGGTTGGCCCGCGCAAACGCCAGGGCTGCGGGAATCTTGTAGCTCCGCAGCCGGCGCTCCTTGTCCATCGGCTGATCTTTCAGCCGGATGCCCAGGCCTCCGGCCGGCATGTCGAACCGCGGCAGCAAGAACCGGTGGCGCTCCAGCGCCACGTCGATAGTCATGCCGGAGTCCATGGTGTCGGCCAGCGCGATCAGCCCGACCCAAAGCCCTGAGAAGCGCGACAGGGCGTAGCCCATCAGGCCGTAGTCCAGCACCTCCTGCACGTCGGCCGGCGACAGCACCGGCATCTCGAAGTCCTGGAAGGCGAACTCCGACTGAGACGGCAGGGTGGAGGACTTGCAGTTGTGGTCATCGCCGGCCACCGCCACCACGCCGCCCTGGCCCCAGGTCCCGGCGAAGTTGGCGTGCTTGAAGGCGTCGCCAGTGCGGTCGACGCCGGGCGCCTTGCCGTACCACATGCCAAACACGCCATCATACCTGGCGCCAGGGAAGAGATTGGCCTGCTGGCTGCCCCAGACGGCGGTGGCGGCCAGGTCCTCGTTCAGGCCTTCCTTGAACACCACCTGAGCGGCGTCCAGATGCTTGCCCGCCCGATGCGCCTGCTGGTCGAGGCCGCCGAGCGGCGAGCCGCGGTAGCCGGACAGAAAGCCCGCCGTATTGAGACCCGCGGCCTCATCCAGCCGTCGCTGGTCCATCAGGACCCGCAGCAGGGCCTGGATCCCGGTGATGAAAACCCGACCCTCGTTGAGCAGAAACTTGTCGTCGAGCGTCACTTCGGTGTGCCGCATCGCAATATCTTTCCCTTTGGGGCTCCCTATAGGCTTGCAAGATCATATAAGAACGCCGCAATTGCTTACCTAAGGCGTGCCCCTGACATCCGGTTCCAGGGCACGAACCGGGCGCATATGCGGATAATTGGGGAGAAAAGCGTGCCTGAGACCCTCGATGCGGTTGATGCCAAGATCCTGGATCTGATTCAGCACGACGCCGGTCTGTCAGTGGCAGAGATCGCCGAGCGGGTCGGATTGTCCTCCAGCCCCTGCTGGCGCCGGATCAAGCGCCTGGAAGACGCCGGTGTCATCCAGCGCAGGGTGACCATCCTGGATCGCGAGCGCCTGGGCCTGAACTTCGAGGTCTATTGCACCGTCAAGCTCTCCCTGCCGACGCGGGACAATCTCGACGCCTTCGAGACCGCCATCACCAAGCTGCACGAGGTGGTCCAGTGCGCCACGGTCACCGGCTCGGCCGACTATGAGCTGCGCATCGTCACCCGCGACATGCACGCCTTCGACAACTTCCTGCGCGACCAAATCCTGTCGCTGGGCCTCGTCTCCAACATCGAGAGCCGCATCGTCATCCGCGCGGTGAAGAACACCACCGCCGCCCCGCTCGGCCTGATCAGCCCCTATGTGAGCAGCCAGGGCTAAGCCTGCCGATGACCGCAAACAAACGCATCGTCCTGTCCAGCGACCACGCCGCCATCCCCCTGCGCCAGGCCATCGCCGCTCATGTGGCGGACAAGGGGTGGGAGGTGGTCGATATCGGACCGACCACGACAGAGAGCACTGACTATCCCAGGCACGGTGAGGCCGCCGCCCGCCGCGTCGCCTCCGGTGAGTGCGCCCTGGGCATTGTGGTCTGCGGCACCGGCCAGGGGATCATGATGGCCGCCAACAAGGTGAAGGGCGTGCGCTGCGGCGTCTGCGCCGACACCTTCTCGGCTCGCATGATCCGGGCGCACAACGACGCCAACATGCTGGCCCTGGGCGCCCGAGTGGTGGGCGAAGGCCTGGCCCTGGACATTGTCGACGCCTTTCTCGCCGCCGAATTCGAAGGCGGCCGGCACGCCCCGCGGGTGGCGATGATCAAGGCTCTGGAAGGCTAACGAAGCTCGGCCAGGAAGGCCGCGTGGCTGGGGATGGTGTCGTCGGTGAGGCCGACGGCCAGGGACTCGGCCTCGATAATCAGGTCGGCCACCTCGTCGCTGAAGCCGGCGCCCAGGCGGCGCAGGGCCAGCGCCCGGGCCCGCACCAGCAGCAGGGCGGCCTGGGGATGACGGGCCGAGAGCCGCTCGGCCCAGGACGGCAGGTCGTTATGAGCACCGCGCAGCTCAGACCGTCGCTTGAGGACCAGGACGGCAGCCTCCCGGTGGGCGGGCCAGTCCATCAGGAAGGCCAGGGCCCGCATCAGGTCCCCGTGGCAGGCGGCGATCTCGAAGGCGCGGTCCAGCGCCACCACATCCTCAAAGTCCGCCAGCTTGGCCAGCAGGGCGCGCAGGACCTCGGGCGACAGGGTGCGCTCGAACAGGCGCCAGCGCGCCGCATCGGCAGCCTCGGTCGCGCCCTCGGCCTCCAGCACGGCGATCTCGGCGGCGTACCAGGCTTCCCCTTGCGGCTCGGGGCCGGCGGCCTTGCCCTTAGACGGACGGGCCTGCGGGTGCGAGGCCCGCGCGGCCTCCAGGGCCTCCCGGGCTGGCCCCGCCCGTCCGGCTTCGGCCAGGCGCCTCGCGATGTCGGCGGCGGTGTCCGGCTTTTTCCGGTCGGCGTCCGAGAGGGAGAGGATCCAGGCGTCCAGATCGCCGGCCCGGTCAGCCAGCCGTCGCACCACCAGGGCCAGACGCCCCGTGGGCTGGGCCTTTCCCGCCGTCAGATCGACCAGCAGGCGACGGGTTAGGTCCGGGCTCAAGGCCCCGACGCCGCGGCCGATCCACACCGCCCATTCCGACAGCCGGGTGGCGAGCGCTTCGCCCAGGACCGGCCCGGCGATCTCCGGCCCCAGCTCCGTGGCCAGGGCGGTCAGGTCGCTGGAGGCCGCGTCGAAGATCATGGCCAGCTCCCCCTTGGGGTCCTGCACCCGGCGGGTGAGCGCCGGATAGAGGTCGAACCAGGCGACCAGCCGGTCCAGAGCCAGAGCCTGATCCAGCGCCGCCAGCCGCTGGACGATCATCGCCTCCAGCGCTTTCAGCTCGGCCAGCAGCTCGGGCCGCTTGCGCCAGGACACCCGCGTCTTGCTGGCCTCCAGGGCGGCCAGGCGCTTGTCCAGTTCAAAGGCCAGATCAGCAGCGCCCGCCTCGGCGGCGAGCTCCATCCGCAGGCGTCGCTTCAGGGCCGGGCTCGCCGTCTCCATCAACAGGGCGGCCAGGCGCTCGGCGCCAAGGGCGGCCAGATTGGCCTCTGACAGGGCCTTTTTGGCGCTGGCCGGGCGACGGGCCATCAGGCCGCGCTCCGCGCGGCTGGCCTGCGCCGCTCCGGGTCGCCGATCCATTCATGTCTGCCCATGCCCCTAGAACACGCGAAAGCCCCGCCTTGGCAAGGCGTGCGCCCGTGTTGACCCACGCCGCCATTTGTCCCACCACCGGACCATGAGCACCCTGACCCGCCTCACTGGCCCCAGCGCCGCCCCGGCCAGCGGCCGCGATCCGCAGTCCCTGGTGATCCTGCTGCACGGCTATGGCTCCAACGGGGCCGACCTGATGGGGCTGGTCCCCTACTGGCGCGACGCCCTGCCCGACACCGCCTTCATGGCGCCCAACGCCCCGGAGGCGTGCCCCGCAGCCCCTGGCGGCTATCAGTGGTGGGCGCTCACCGACCTGGCGCGAGAAAGCCGGGCGGCCGGCGTGCGTCAGGCCGCACCCCTGGTGAACGCCTTCATCGACATGCACCGTGCCGCCTATGACCTGCCCAACCGCAAGGTCGCCCTGGTGGGCTTCAGCCAGGGGACCATGATGGCCCTGCATGTGGCCCCCCGCCGACCAGAGATCCTGGCCGGCGTCGTTGGCTATTCGGGCATGCTGGCCGATCCCGAGGCCCTGGCCTCAGAGGTTGCGACAAGGCCGCCCCTGCTGCTGATCCACGGGGACGCCGACCCCATGGTGCCCTTCGCCGCCATGGGCCAGGCGCAGGCCAGCTTCCAGGCCCTAAACTTCGAGGTCGCCACCCACGCCGCCCGCGACCTTGGCCACAGCATCGACGAGACCGGCCTGAGGCTGGGCGGGGACTTCCTGGCGCGAGTGCTGCGGGGGTCCGACTAAGGGCGGCCCCGCCTCAGAGTTCGCGGCCCAGGCGCTTTTCCACCTGCCGCTTCTCCCAGTCGCCGTTCAGGAACGGGAAGATGTCGAACACCGAGGCGGCGTGGGCGGCCAGCCCAATCCCCCAGCCCAGCGCGGGCCAGACAAACCACAGGTAACCCGGCTGACCGACCAGGTTGATCAGGGCGAGCAGGGCGATGACGACGACGTACTGGGCGAGGTGGACGTAGAACCCCTTCAACTTTCGCACCTGGGCAAGCGCGAGGGCCTCATCGGCTCTGAGGGTGTCGGCGTTGGGCGTGTCCATGTCTGGCTCCGTGAGGCGAGAGATGTCGATCTCGAAGACCGCCGCCAGGGCGTTCAGGGACTCAAGGCTGCCGGTCTGGCCACGCTCCAGCCGCTGAACCGTGCGCACGCTGAGGCCGGACACCTCTGCGAGCTGCTCCTGCGACCAGCCCCGCTGTAACCTCAGTTTCTGGATCAGCACGCGCTCTTCCCCCTGCCGACGATCGCCCAACCCTGCCGCCTCAGCCCATTCAGACGCCACGACAGCCCCCCGTCAACGACCCGACATCCCCCGTCAGCAGGGCGACAAGAGCCTTAGACCCGCGCTCGTCGTCGGCTAGGCCTGACGCACGCCGGCGAGGAATTGCGCGATCTCTCGGTCGCCGCGCAGCCGGACCAATGGGGTGGTCGGCGCCAACTTAGCGATCGCCGCCTCCAGCCTCGGGCGGTTCTTGCGGTCGAAGTTCCAGATGTACTTCAGGAGTTCGAGATCGACTCGTTCCGGACAGCCCGGAGCCAAGTCGGGACGAGTCTTGCCCCATTGGCGTAGCGCCCGCCACGTCACCCGCCAGAGCCGCAGAGCCCGCGGCTGGTCGATCCAGAGGATCAGGTCCGCCTCAGGCAGGCGTAGGTCGAAGGTTTTGGAGCTGTAGATCCCATCGGTGATCCACGACCTGCCAACGAGCGCCTGGACCACCCGCTGACGGAAGATCGCCGGATCGGATTCCTTCCAGCCCGGCTCCCAGAACAAGGCGTCCAGATGCACCACCGGCAGGCCCGTCATTTCCCCCAGTCGCCGCGCCAGGGTCGACTTGCCCGAGCCCGAGCATCCGAGGATCACCACACGCTCCATAATTGCCCCTCGCGGCCGCGCAGCTGCAGAATTCCTCGCCTCGGGGCACCCTGCGTCATCGGCCGTCGATCCGGCCTAAACGGATGCTTGGCATGGCCAGACCGCGGTCGCCAGGGCAAGGGAGCGCCCCTATATTCCGAGCCTCAGTCACCAAGGGACCCGCCCATGATCGACCTTGTCATTGACCAGCGCCGCAAGGATCTTGGGGGATTTGAGGTGGGCCGCGTGCTGCCCTATTCGCGGCGGCGGATGGTGGGGCCGTTCATCTTCTTCGACCATATGGGGCCGGCCCAGTTCGACCCCGGCTTTCCGGGCAATGTGGACGTCCGGCCCCATCCGCACATCGGACTCTCGACCCTGTCCTATCTGTTCGACGGTCAGATGACCCACCGCGACAGCGTCGGCGCGGTGCAGGAGATCAAGCCCGGCGAGGTCAACTGGATGACAGCGGGCAAGGGCATCACCCATTCTGAGCGGTTCGAGCACCTGCGCGGCCATGGCGGCCGGATGGACGGCATCCAGGCCTGGCTCGCCTTACCCGAAGCGCAGGAGGAGATCGACCCCAGCTTCGTCCATTTCGGGACCGGCGACCTCGTGACCCATGTGGGGGATGACGGGCTGAAGGCGGTGTTGATCGCTGGCGAGGCCTTCGGCGCCAAGTCCAAGGTGCCCGTGCATTCGCCGCTCTTCTACGTCCATTGGACCCTGCCGGCCGGCGCCCGCGGGCAACTGCCGGCGGAGTATTCTGAGCGGGCGGCCTATGTGGCCCGGGGCGAGGTGGAGGTGGACGGCCACACCTATGGCGAAGGCAAGATGCTGGTCTTCGCGCCGGGTCAGCCGGTGCTGTTCACCGGCGTCACCGACGCCATCGTCATGTTGCTGGGCGGCGAGCCGGTGGGTGAGCGGTTCATCGAGTGGAACTTCGTCTCCTCGTCCAAGGACCGGATCGAACAGGCCAAGGCCGATTGGCGGGCCGGGCGCATGAAGCTGCCCGACGCCGACGACGGCGAGTTCATCCCCCTGCCCGGCGATCCGCCGCCGGAAGCCAATCCCATGTCGTGACGCAAGAAAAAGGCCCGGGGCGAAACCCCGGGCCTTGGTCGTTAGGAGCGCGCGCTGATCAGGCGGCGGTGAGGCGCCAGCCGCCGCCGGCGTCGGGACAGGCGGTGTAGCGTTCGGTGGTGGCCCGGCCGCTGCGCGGCTGGATGGTCTGTTGCACCAGCTTGCAGTTGACGCTGGCGTAGCCGCCACCGCTGGCCACGGGCTGGACCACCCATTCCGCCACATAGCCCGTGACATAGCCGTTCTGTTCCACCAGCAGCCAGCGGTCGCCCGCCACCCGACCGAGGACGTTGAACGACTGGCCGCCGCGCAGCTGGCCCACCACACTGGCGTTGGCTGAGGGCGCAGCCCGCAGGTTGACGGTGTTGCGGGTCGTGTACTGGGCGTTGGTAGGCTCAAAGGCGGTGCGCAGGGGTTGGGCGCCGCCGCTGAAACGCAGATTGGCCGACGAGGTGGCCTGACCGAAAGCGACGCCGCCGCCGGCCCCGCCGCCATAATTGGCGTCAATGATGTCGACCCGGCCGGTGGTCCCGGTGGTGGGATCGCTCCAGGTCTGGCTGCGATTGGTGTTCAAGGCGGTTTCGACCGCGCTCACCACCCGCTGCTGCTCGCTCACCTGCATGCGGCAGCCGATCCAGGAGCCGGCCGCAGCGCCCAGGCCGGCGCCGATGACCGCACCGAGCGCGCGCTCATTCTTGCTGACCTGGCTGCCCAGAAGGGCTCCGGCGACGCCGCCGATGAGGGCCCCCGTCTCCTGACGTTGCCCACTGGCCTCACAGGCGAAGAAGGCGCCGAGCGGCGTGCCGGCCGCCTGGGCCGAGGCGATACCCGGGGCGGTGGACAGGGCGATGACCGCGGCCAGGGAGTAGGCGAGAGGGCGCATGGGTGTGTCTCTATCGGTTGCTTTGCTCACCCTAACGCATCTGCGCGGGTTTAGCTCCACAGTAGCGCGACGGCTTGACGACGAATGAGACTCATTCGCATTATCGAAACCTGATCGCAGGCCCTATTGGCCAGGGAGAGACCCGATGATGTTGCGGACGACGGGGGAGGCGATGCTGGTGCGCCTCATGCAGATGGACCGGCCATCTGGCCAGCCCGCCTCCGGGCGTGAGCCGCAGCCTGCCCCATCCCCCCGCCCGTCAGCCCGCAAGAGCCTTGCGGGTCTGCTCCCAATACTGGGCGCCGGTGATCACGGTCACCAGGGCGGCCAACCAGAACAGGGTGTGAGCCACCAGGCTCGCTGGCCCGAGTAGCTCGGGCGTGTGGGGCAGGCCAAAGGCCCCCCAGCTGGCCACGAACAGCTCGGCCGCCAGGGCGGTCATCTGCAGGGCGGTCTTCCACTTGGCCAGCATGGTCACGGGCAGGACGACCCCCCGCCCGGCCCCAACCTCGCGCAGGGCGCTGACCGTAAACTCACGGAACAGGATCAGACCCGCCGGCAGCAGGACCAGGGGCTGAGGCCCGAGGGACATCAGCCCGAGCACCGCGCCGCACACCAGCACCTTGTCGCCAATGGGATCGAGGATCGAGCCCCAGACCGTGACGGCGTCGTACTTGCGCGCCAGCCAACCATCGAACCAGTCGGTCACCGCGGCGATCACGAAGGCGTAGAAGGCCCATCGCTGCAGGGTGAACTGCGCCTCGAGCGTCAGGCGTTCGCTGACCCAGGGCGTGGCGCCCGCGGCTGTGGCCAGGGCCACGAACATGAACAGCGCCAGCACCAGGCGCATGGAGGTCAAAATGTTCGGAAGGGCTTTCATCACACGCCTTGAATGGTCGATCAGGTCAGTTCGACGGCCTTGGTGGCCTTGTTGAACACACAGATCCGCTTGTCGTCGCCCTCTCGCAGGACCGCGACGCCATAGGACGACGTGCCGAATGGATGGACGATCACCTCAGGCGAGGTCATCCCCTGGGCCTTGGCGGCGGCCAGGCAGGTCTCGCGCACCTCGATCCGGAAGTCGGCCCAGGCGTCAGGGGAGCTGGCGAGCGCCGGGCCCGCCAGGGCGGCCGACGCCGCAGCGACGATCAGGGTCAGGCGAAGGAACATGCGCGTCTCCAGTCAGATGGGCCACAGGGTTCGCCCACGACCATAGCCGACCTGCGGGCTATGGGGCGCCTATTTGCGGAAGCGCTCGTAAATCCGCTGAGCCAGGGCCTGGCTCACCCCGTCCACCTTGGCCAGATCCTCGACAGACGCGCGCGACACCCCCTTGGCCGAACCGAAGGCGTGCAGCAGAGCCCGCTTGCGGCCAGGCCCCACCCCCTCAATTTCGTCCAGCGGGTTTTTCTTCATGTCGATGGCTCGGCGGGCCCGGTGGCTGCCGATGGCGAAGCGGTGGGCCTCGTCGCGCAGGCGCTGCAGATAGTAGAGCACCGGCGACTTGGGCTCGAGCATGAACGGCGTGCGCCCGGCCATGAAGAACCGCTCCAGGCCTGCGTCCCGGTCCGGTCCCTTGGCCACCCCCACCACGGCGATGTCGTCCACGCCGAGATCAGCCATGATCTCCTGGGCTGCAGCCAGTTGCCCGGCCCCGCCGTCGATCAGCACCAGGTCGGGGCGCGGGGCGGCCTCACCGGCCTCCTCGTCCTTGACCATCCGGGCGAAGCGGCGACGCAGCACCTCGCGCATCATGCCGTAGTCGTCGCCCGGGGTGAGCTCGGTCCCCTTGATATTGAACTTGCGATACTGGTTTTTCAGGAAGCCCTCGGGCCCGGCCACGATCATGCCGCCGACGGCGTTGGTCCCCATGATGTGGCTGTTGTCATAGACCTCGATCCGCTCGGGTGGAGCGTCCAGGCCAAAGGCCTCGCAGACCCCGATCAGCAGCTTGGACTGAGCCGAGCTTTCGGCCATCCGCCGACCGAGCGCCTCGCGGGCGTTGGTCAGGGCGTGCTCCACCAGCTGGCGCTTCTCCCCGCGAATGGGCTTGAGGATCTCCACCTTGCGGCCGGCCTTGAGCGCGAAGGCCTCGCACAGCAGGTCCCGGTCGGCGGGCTCCACATTGGTGAGGATCAGCTTGGGGACCGGCTTGTCCTCATAGAACTGGCCGAGGAAGGCGGCCATGACGTCGGCCGCCTCGTCGCTCTTGTCGACCCGCGGGAAGTAGGCGCGGTTGCCCCAGTTCTGGCCCCCGCGGAAGAAGAAGACCTGGACGCAGGCCTGTCCGCCCTCGCCGTGCAGGGCGATGATGTCGCCCTCCTCCAGGCTCTCGGGATTGATCTGCTGTTCCTGGGCGACGGACGCCAGCGCCCGGATGCGGTCGCGCAGGCGCGCGGCCCGCTCGAACTCCATCTCATCGGACGCCGCCTGCATCTCGGCCGAGAGCTTGGCCATCACCGCCCGGCTCTTGCCCCGCAGGAAGGCCTCGGCCTCGTCCACCAGAGCGCCGTAGTCCTCCAGGGAGACGAGCCCCGTGCAGGGGGCGGCGCAGCGCTTGATCTGGTGCAGCATGCAGGGCCGGGTGCGGCTGTCATAGACGCTGTCGGAGCAGGACCGCAGCAGGAAGGCCTTTTGCAGGGTGTTCAGGGTCCGGTTCACCGCCCAGGCGCTGGCGAAGGGGCCGAAATAATCCCCCTTGATCGAGTGGGCGCCCCGGTGCTTGCGCAACTGCGGGGCGTCATGGTCCCGGCGGATGACGATCTCGGGGAAACTCTTGTCGTCCCGCAGCAGGACATTGAACCGGGGCTTGAGCTGCTTGATCAGATTGATCTCAAGCAGCAGGGCGTCGGTCTCGGTGCGGGTGGTGACAAACTCCATCGACCGGGTCAGATCGACCATCAGGGCGATGCGCTGGGTGTGGAAACGGCCCTGGGCGTACTGGGTCACCCGCTTCTTCAGCGACCGGGCCTTGCCCACATAGAGCACCTCGCCGTCCTCGCCGAACATCCGGTAAACGCCGGGCGCGTCGGGAAGCCGCTTGACCTGATCCTTGATGAGGGCGGCGCCGATCAGCGGCGCGGCGTCGCGTTCAACCATGGCGACGATATAGGCGACTCCCGCCGCCAGACCCAGAGGCGCGGCGTTTACGCGCGGACGGGAAGATTGATGTCTCGGGGCCACCCCGCTATGGCCATCGGGCGCCTGTGGATCGCTTCCCCGGTGAAAGCGTTACCGGAAAATATGGGGGCCTGCTTTGCCGCAGATCGATTTCAAGGCGCTGTTCGAAACCTTGCCGAGTCCGCACATGGTGCTGGATCGCGACCTGTGTTTCGTCGAGGCCAATCTCGCCTATCAGCGGGTGACGGAGCGCACCCGCGACGAGCTGATCGGCCGGAACATCTTTGATCTGTTCCCAAATCCCGGCGCTAGCGGCCGCCAGTTGCGGGAGTCGTTGCAGAAGGTGCTGGACACCGGCCAGCCCGACACCCTGGCCCTGATCCCCTACGCCATCCCCCTGCCCGTCTCCCGGGGTGGCGGATTTGAGATGCGGTACTGGTCGGCGGTCCATACCCCGCTGTTCAATTCCGCCAGCCAGGTGGCCTATGTCCTGCAGAACACGGTCGACGTCACCGAGATCCAGCGGCTGAAGGACATGGCCTTTGGTCCCGCCAGCCTGCCTGAGCCCCCCGTCGAGAGCGCCACCCAGCTCTATCAACGGGCCCGGGAACTGCAGGAGACCAATCTGATCCTGGTCGAGGAGACCAATCAGATCCGCAACCTGTTCATGCAGGCGCCGGGCTTCATGGCGGTCCTGATCGGCCCAGACTTCGTCTTCCGGCTGGTGAACAACGCCTATCAGAAACTGATCGGCGGACGCGCGGTGATCGGCCGGCCGTTGGCGGAGGCGCTTCCGGAACTGGAAGGCCAGGCCTTCCAGGACATCCTGCATGATGTGATGGTGACCGGTCAGCCCTACCTCGGTCAGGCCGCCAGCGTGATGCTGCAGCGTCAAGCTGAGGGGCCGCCGGAGGAGCGGTTCGTAGATTTCATCTACCAGCCGATTCTCGACGCCCGCGGAGCACCCTGGGGCGTGTTCGTCGAAGGCAGCGACGTGACCGACCGCGTCCGGGCCGAGCGGCAACAGAAGCTGCTGCTCGATGAGCTCAATCACCGGGTCAAGAACACCCTGGCCACGGTTCAGGCGATCGCCGCCCAGACCCTGCGCACCACCGATAGTCCCGCCGCGTTCCGGGAGTCTTTTGAGACCCGACTGCTGGCCCTATCAGCCACCCACGATCTGTTGACCCAATCAGTGTGGCAAGGTGCGCCCCTGAGGGACGTCATCCTGATGGAGCTGCGGCCGCACGGCGTCGAGCGCTATCAGCTGGAGGGGCCCGAGGTGTCCCTGTCGCCGGCCGAGACCCTGACACTTGGCCTGGTGTTCCACGAGCTGGTGACCAATGCGGCCAAGTATGGCGCCCTCTCGACCTCCGAGGGCTGCGTGCGGGTTCGCTGGGAGGTTCGCGACCAGGGGGGCGCCCTCGGTCTCGAACTGACCTGGTCGGAGGAAGGCGGCCCGCCCGTGTCGCCGCCCACGCGCCAAGGCTTCGGCTCACGCCTGATCGAACGGAGCCTGCAGGGTGATATCGACGGAGAGGCCCGCCTCGACTTCGCCGAGAGCGGCCTCAAATGCCACATCCAGCTGCAGCTTCAGGGACGACGCCCCGACGAGGACGTCGCCGCCTGATCCCAGGCAGGCCTAGATCCGGTAACCGCCCGCCGACAGCTTGGTGAACACCGGCTTGGTGATCTTCACAAAGCCCTTGTCAGGGTCCCGGAAGAAGAGCGGCGTCTTCACCTTGGTCGGGTTGAAGCCTTCGGTCACCAGGTCAACCTTGCGCTGCTTGAAGGTCCCCGTGGTTTCCATGGCCGGCATCATCCGCAGGAAGATCGGCTGGGCGTAGGGCGGCAGCTCGCGGCCCACATGCTCGGCGAAGGCTGCAAGATCGAAGGTCTCGTCGGTGACCAGCGCGGCCATCCCCGCCCGGCCATCGGCGCCTGGCACCTCGACCCCATAGACATTGGCCTCCAGCACGCCGGGCGCCTCCTGCAGGCGAGAGGCCACCTCGTTGGTCGAGACGTTCTCGCCCTTCCAGCGGAAGGTGTCGCCGATCCGGTCGACAAAATAGAAATAGCCCTCGGCGTCCTGCTGCATCAGGTCGCCGGTGCGGAACCAGGCGTCGCCCCGTTCGAAGACGTCGCGCAGGACCTTCTTGTCACTGGCGGCCTTGTCCACATAGCCGGTGAACTCGGCCCGGGCGTCACCACCGATACGGCCAATGCATTCCCCGATCTGGCCAGGACCACATTCGATGCAGAAGCCGTCGGGGCCGCGAATCGGCGCTTCGTTCTCCACGTCGAACTGGACGAGGCGGAAGTTGAAGCGCTTGCGCAGATAGCGGGGCACGCGGCCGATGGCGCCGACCTTCCCGTCGAAATTGAACATCGACACATTGCCTTCCGTGGAGCCGTAGAACTCCAGGATGTCGGGAATGCGGAAGCGGCTCTTCAGCACCGGCCAAACGTCCGGACGTAGGCCGTTGCCAAAGGCCAGGCGCAGCTTGTGCCGGGTTTCGTCCTCGGACTCGGGATGGTTCACCAGGTAGCGGCACAGCTCGCCGATATAGACGAACATGGTGGCGCCCTCGGCCACGATGTCGGGCCAGAACTGGGTGGCCGAGAACTTCTTCTTCAGGACCACCGTGCCGCCATTCAGCAGCGCCGCGCCGAGCGCGCAGAGGCCGCCGGTGGCGTGATAGAGCGGCAAGGCCACATAGATCCGGTCGCTGTCTCGGGCACCGGTGGAGCCGGCGAAGCCCCGCATATAGAGCTGGGCCCGCACATGGGTGATCCGGGCGGCCTTGGGCAGGCCCGTGGTGCCGCTGGTGTAGATGAACAGGCAGGTGTCTCGCGCGGTCATCCCCTCGCGGACACTGCGGTCGGGGGGCAGCTGGCTGCAGCTCTTCAGGGCCTGGATCAGATCGCGTTGTTCGTTGCGCGCCTCGCCCAACACCCACTGCTGGATGTGGGTCTCAAGCCCGTCCTTGACCTCTTCAAACGCCGGAGAGGTTTCAGGATCGACGATACAGTGGCTGGCCCCGGAGATGTTCAGGCAGTGGGCGAGCGCCGCGCCGGTCAGCTGATTGTTGATCAGGGCGGTGATGACGCCGACCTTGGACAGGCCATACCAGACGCAGAAATATTCCAGACGGTTGGACATGAACAGCGCCACCGTCTGGCCGCGCCGCAGGTTCAGACCCTTGGCCCAATGGGCGTAGCGATTGGCGATCCCATCCAGCTCGGCATAGGTGATCGTGCGGCCTTCAAAGGTCATGGCCGGGCGGTCGCGCCACTGGTCCACCGCCGCCTGCAGGTCGTCGCAGATCAGGTTCGGCGAGTCCGGCGCGATGGACTTCACCCGTGTGAGCGTCCGCCGCAACTTGCGGAGAAACCGCAATTCGCGTCTTAGCCGGGCTTTCCAACGCATAAGCACCCCCTGAATACGCCTACCTTGGCGGTCGGTTCCGCAAGGGGTCAAGCCGTGGTGGCGACTTTGCCGATCTGATGCTCAGATTGCGTCTCTCAACCTCATTCTCCGACCTGACCCCCGACCGCGAGCGGCCAACCTGCGTCCAGACGCCGCAGCCCCGCCCCGTGTAAGGAATGTCTAACGCCACGCGAGCCATGGTCGTCCTACCGCAGAAGGTGGGATTGCCAGCATGTTCAAGGCGCTATTTTCTCAGGGCATGGCCGAATGGGCCACCGCCAGTCTGATCTTCGTTTCCGGCGCCATGACAGGGCGACTGCTGGCCACGGGCATGACCGAGGTTCAGGCGCTTGGCGCGGTCATGGCGGTGCTGGGGTCCCTGACGGCCGCGGTCGCGGTGCGCGCCTGGCCGGCCGAACCGCCGCTGAAATCGCGCACCCCGTCTCAGCGGCAGGACTAGACCGAGGTCGGCTCTCCGCATATCTCAGCCAACAGTGATCGATAGTTTGGGAGAGCCTGTCTCTGAACACGCTCAGGGCGCTTGAGGACAGCGAAATGCGTCGCCTCAGTAACCGCAATTTACTGGCCCCCGCCGCCGCCATAGCTCTGGCGGCCATGGCCGTTTTTGTCCTCAGCCTGGTGCTGTGGAGCCGCAGCGTCGACGCCCAGACCCTGGCCCGGGAAGAGGAACTGGTCCGGCAGGGCCTTGTCACCGCCATCGCGGAGGTCGAGGCCGCCCTGGTCACGGAGACCACCTGGGACGAGGCGGTGCTCTATCTCGACAATCGACGGGATATGGCCTGGGCCGACGCCAATCTCGATGACTTCTACGCCCTGGGGTTCAACTTCAGCGAACTGACCATTCTCGGCGCCCAGGATGAGCCGATCTACCATCGTCAGGACCGCCAGCGCGCCCCGCTGAATGGGGCGACGACGGACGTGTTCCAAGGACTGCTGGCCAATGTCAGAACCGCCGAGGCGCAGCGCCCGCCCCTGGACGCAGAGACCGCGCCCTGGGCGACCATGCCCGAACCGATCCAGTCCAGCGCCTTCGCCGTCGTCGACGGACGCAGCGTTCTGGCCACAGCAACCCTGATCCAGCCCAATGCCGGGGCGGCCATGCCCGCCGAGCAGAAGGGCCTGGTGATGCTCACCCTGCTCCCCGTCCGCGAGGTGTCCATCGACCTTCTCGCCGGGCGTTTTCAGCTGGCGGACATGCGGACAGGTCTGGGCGATGCGCGCCTGCAGCCGGGCGATGCTCAGGTGCGTATGGATGTGATCGGGTCCGAGGCGCCGCTGGTCCTGGCCTGGACGCCTCAGACGCCCGGGGCGATGCTGCTGCGCAATTCCATCCTGCCGATCATCGCCGTCTTGCTGACCTTTGGAGCCGTCGGCGCGGTCATGGTGGTCCGCGCCCGCAACGCCTGGCGAGAGCAGGCGCAGGCTCAGCGCACCCAGACCGAGTTCCTGGCCAATATGAGCCACGAGATTCGCACGCCCCTGAATGGCGTCTGCGCCGTGGCCGCCGCCCTGGAGGCCACCCCACTGACGCCCGTCCAGCGCAACATGGTCGAGATCATCCGGTCCTCAGGCATCAGCCTGGAGCGGCTGCTGTCGGACCTGCTGGATGTGGCCCGCATGGAGACCGGATCGGTTCGTGTCAGCCATGAAGCCTTCAACCTGGCCGAGGCGGCGCGCACCCTCGAGACTCTGATGCGGCCCAGGGCCGAGGAAAAGGGGCTGACCCTCAGCCTGGATATTGCGCCAGAGGCCGAACAGCTGGTGATGGGCGACCCGGTGCGCCTGAAGCAGGTGCTGGCCAATCTGATGACCAACGCCATCAAGTTCACCGAGCGCGGCGAGGTCAGGGTTTCCGTCAGACCCCTGGCGGAGAACCGGTGGCGCCTGCAGGTGGATGACACCGGGATGGGGTTTGATCCGGCGCGGAAAGCGGAGCTTTTCAAGCGCTTCGCCCAGGGCGACGCCAGCATCGGCCGCCGGTTTGGCGGTATGGGCCTGGGCCTGGCCATCAGCCGCGAACTGGTGGAGCTGATGGGCGGCGAAATCGACGCTGACAGCCGCCCGGGCGGCGGCGCGACATTCTGGGCGGAGCTTCCGCTGCCCCCGGCCGATCCCGCAGCCGAGACCTTGGCGACCGAGCGGCAGTCTGTGCAGGCGCGGCCTTTAAGAATCCTCGTCGCCGACGATCATCCGGTGAACCGGCAGGCGGTGGAAGTCCTCCTGGCGGAGTTCGATGCGGAGCTGGTCCTGGCTGAAAACGGCCTTGAGGCCTGCCAGGCCTTCGAGACCGCACCCTTCGACATGGTTTTGATGGACATGCAGATGCCGGTGATGGACGGCCTGACCGCAATCCGGAACATCCGGGCCAAAGAGGACGCCGCCCACCAGGGTCGGACCCCCATTGTCATGCTGACGGCCAACACCTTGCCAGAACACCAGGCCGCCAGCCTGGCGGCCGGAGCGGACCTGCACCTACCCAAGCCCATCGAACCGGAACGGCTGATCGCGGTGCTACAAAGGGTCGCCGAAGGTCAGGGCGCCGTCGCCGCCTGAGGCCTCAGAAGCTGGACGAGAGCGACAGAAAGCCCCAAAGCCCGCGGGATTTTTGCGAATGGGGCTTGCGCGTCAGGGGCTTGGCCACCTCGAAACGCAGGCTCAAGCGATCCTTGAACACCAGCCGCACCCCCGCCCCCGCCGAGGCGAGGTCCATGGCCTCCCAGCCTGGCGCGGCGTAGTAGTTCCAGACCTTGGCTCCATCGACGAAGCCGTAGGTCTGGAAGAAGGTCAGCGGCCGCAGGTTTGGATCCCAACCGGCGCGCAGCTCCACCTGGCCGGCGATCCCCTTGTCCCCCATGATCTCGGCATAGTCATAGGCGCGCCCCACCGGCAGCCCGCCAGCAGCGAACTCTTCTGAGGCCAGCAGGGGATCTGGCGACCACTGCCCGCTCGCCGAGACGAACACCCCGGCCCGGCGGCCCAGGTCCCGGTAGTGCGAGCCGTGGAGATAGAGTTTCCAGAACTGGCCGCTGGCGTCCCACCGCGTGCGGCCGTCCCGGTCATCGCCGCCCATTCCGCCAAAGCCCCGGCTGACCTGGGCGAATGCGGTGGAATAGCGCCCATCGCCCCGACGCTCGCCCTGCAGCGCCACTCGGCCAACCACCAATTCGTCCACGAGGTTGGCGGTGGTCCAGTTCTGCTCTACGCGGCGGGCGTCGGCCTGGGCCACGACCCACAGGGCATGGTCCTGACGGCGGGTGACCGGGAGGCTGAGGCGAACACCGGCCGACTGGCTTTCATTGCCAAGAGCGGCGGCCAGGCCATCAGGGTCTCCGTCCGCCTTCGAGGCCGCCAGCGTCCCGCGCAACTGTCCGCCGCCGGGCAGAGGGGCGCCGTAGGAGATATCCACCTGAGTAAACCTCGGCGCGGGTCCCGGGGTCGTCAGAACGCCCAGACCCAGCTGGTCGCCAGATCGCACCGCCGAGTTGACGGCCCCGCGGGCATAGACCTGCCAGGGCCCGGCCTGCTCGCCGCCTCGATTGTCCGCATAGACCTGCCCCTCAAGCCGGCGAAGCCGGGTGTGTACCACCAGCCGGTGCTTGGCCGGATCATCGAAGTCCGGCTCCAGCTTCGCGGTCACCCGCACCCCCGGAAGGTCGTTGGCCAGGGCCAGGCGACGATCCAGGTCGGCGAGTTTGAGGGGGCGAATATCGACAATATCCCGCAGGAGCGCGCCGACCGCCGGGACCGCGTCGCCCTCGAAGGCGACTTCGCCGACATAGCCTTCATAGACCACGAGACGAGCATGGCCCTCGGCGCCCACCTGTCGGGGGGTGGCGGCGCGGGCCAGGAAATAGCCGTCCTTTCGATAGCGGTCGGTCAGGGCTTGAGCGACCCCGGCCAGGTCGGAGACGCCGATCTCAGTGGCCAGGGCGTTGGCGTACAGGGGCGCCAGATCGCTTTGCGGATAGGCGCTCACCCCATCGATAGTCAGGCCATTGAGGACGAATCGACCTTCGGCCGTCGCCTCCTCGGCCGCTGCGGCCTGAGCTTGGTCTTCGGCCCGCGCGAGGGCGCGATCGGCCGGACCGCCGCCGAATCCAGCGGTCAGAATGGCGGCGACGGACGCCAGGACCGGGGTCGCACGACGCAGAACCACACGCGCAGACACCATGGCCCTCGAGCTTGTGAACAGGGTTAACCAGGATCGGCTAAGAAGGTGAACAGCCTGCTAACGATATAAATTTGTTCAAACATTAGGTCTCGGTTAGCCCTGATCGCCTAACTTTCCGGTTCGATCCACCGCCACCAAAGCGCGGCTGGCCGGAAGGCATAGAATATGTACGGTTATAAGTGGGCCCTGACGGCCCTGACTGGAACAGTCCTGGTTCTGAGCGCGGGCGCCGCCGCGGCGGCTGAATGGCGACTGACGGAGGTCAGCGGACGGGTGCGGGTCGCCGCGCCCGGTGAAGACCCCAAGGCCGGCGCCGCCAATCTGATCATCCCGCCCGGCGCGGACATCACCACCGCCGCGGGCGGACGGGCGGTGCTGAGCAACGGTGAAAAGCGCATCGTGATCGGCCCCAACAGCCGCATGACGGTGGCCGCCGGACAGCCGGCCGGCATGACGCGCATCATGCAGGACCTGGGCTCCATCGTTTTCCAGGTCAACAAGCAGGCCCAGCCCCACTTCCGCGTCGACACCCCGTTGCTGGCCGCCGTGGTGAAGGGCACCACCTTCACCGTCTCGATCGGCGCGGTGAGCGACAGCGTTCATGTGGCCGAGGGACTGGTGGAGGTCCGGGCCAACGGCGGCGGTCAACCCAATGATATTCCCTCCGGCGTCACCGGCCGGGTGACCCGCGACGCCCCCGATCAGGTGGGCGTCATCGCCCCGGCCGCCGCGGCGGCGCCAGAACCCGCGGCGCAACTGCCGAGCCTGGACTACAGCCAGGTTTCAGATGGCGTCGTCGCTGGCCCCGACGCGCCGATTGGCCGCGACATGGCGGCGGCGACCCCCGCCGCGCTGAGCCCCACCGGGTCCCCGGGCGAACCGGCAGGCGCCGGCGATCAGGTCATGAGCATGGCGAGCGCCTCTGTGGCCGCCATGGCGCAAAACGCCAATGCGTCAGCCAACGCCGCCGTCGCGACAGCCCCAGGGAACGGCAATGGCCCCCCGGCCACCGTTCCGGCTGGTCCAGGCGCCAGCAACGGCAATGGCCCCCCAGCCAATGTCCCGGCTAGCCCGGGCTCGAACAACGGTAACGGCAACGGTCCCCCGCCAACGTCCCGGCTGGCCCCGGCTCAAATAACGGCAACGGAAACGGGAATGGCCCCCCTGCCAATGTCCCGGCTGATCCTGGCTCCAACAACGGCAACGGGAATGGGCCCCCGGTCGATGCAGGCAACGGCAATGGTAAC
>DJWR01000067.1 GCA_002441055.1 Caulobacteraceae bacterium UBA6225
GGCGCCACGGCGGCCAGGGCCTCGGCCAGGGTGAGCCGGCTCTTGACCTCCACCACCGCCAACACGGCGCCCTTCTGCGCCAGCAGGTCGATCTCCCCCAGGCGGGTGCGCAGTCGAAAGCCCAGGATCCGGTAGCCCTTGAGCATCAGCCACAGCGCGGCCCAGGCCTCCGCCCGACGGCCGCTGCGCCGCGCCTGGGCGCCGCGAACCTGGCGGGCGGCCAGGGCCTGGTCCGGATCAGGCCTCCGCATCGGCCTGGTCCGCCTTCAATTCGAGGGCGCGGCGATAGAGCTCCCGACGGGGCAGACCCAGCGCCCGGGCCACCTCGCCGGCCGCCTCGGCGGGTTTGAGCCGCCCCAGGGCCTCGCGCAGGGCGAGGTCAGCGTCAGCCGCCGTGGCCTCCATCTCCCGACCAGGTCCCACCAGAATGACGATCTCGCCCTTGGGCGCCTGAAGGGCCGGATCAGCCGCCAGTACGTCCAGGGGCCCCCGCACCACGGTCTCATAGAGCTTGGTCAGCTCCCGACAGACCACAGCCTCCCGGGGGCCAAACACCTGGGCCATGTCGCTCAGGCTCTCCCCCAGGCGGGAGGCGCCTTCGAAGAAGACCAGGGTGGCCCGCACACCCGCCACCTCCTGCAGGAAGGTGCGCCGCGCGGCGCTCTTGGGCGGCGGAAAGCCCGCGAACAGGATGCGGTCGGACGGCAGGCCCGCCACCGATAGGCCCGCCAGCAGGGCTGAGGCCCCTGGAATGGGATGGACGGGAAAGCCGGCGGCGGCGGCTTCGCGCACCAGGCGATAGCCGGGGTCTGAGATCAGCGGCGTGCCGGCGTCAGACACCAGGGCCACCCGCCCCCCCTGCTCCAGCACAGCCAGGGCCTTGGGCCTGGCCCGTTCGGCGGCGTGCTCGTCATGGCGCTCCATTTTTCCGGAGATCTTGAACGCCGCCAGCAGCTTGCCGGTCACCCGGGTGTCCTCGGCCAGGATCAGATCGGCGGCCGCCAGCACATCCAGAGCGCGTAGGGTGATATCCCGCAGATTCCCGATCGGCGTGGCGACAATATAGAGGCCCGGCGCAAGAGGCGCGTCAGACAGGGGCGGCGGGTCGACGGGATGGGCCATGGGAAAAGGGTTCGCCGGTCGGAGCCCGCAAAGCAAGCGTCGCCTTCAGACCAAGAGGCGGCGCACCACATGATCAAGCAGCAGTCGGCCAGCCGGGGTCGGGAACAACCCCTGATTGCTAGGGGCGAGCAGGCCCTCCGCCACAAGGGCTTTGACCCGGTCATGGTCCGGCGACAGGCCAAGGGGCGCCACTTCTGCGAAAGTAACCCCTGACCAGATGCGCAGGCCGCTGATGATGCGTTCTTCGGCCGCCGCGGCGGGCGACAGGGTTTCGTAGTCAGCAAAGCCGCAACCTGATTCGGCCACCTGGGCGATGTAGGCGCCGGGCCGGGCCAGCGCCTCGGTGGCGCAGCGCACGCCATCCACGGTGATCCGTCCATGGGCGCCTGGCCCGACGCCCACATAGTCGAGGCCCTGCCAGTAGACGAGATTGTGGCGGGAGCGGGCGGCCTCGCCACGGGCGTGGTTGGAGACCTCATAGGCTTCGAAGCCGGCGGCCTCGAGCACCGCCTGGGTGGTGTCGTAAAGGGCGGCTCCCAGCTCATCATCGGGCGGCGAGAAGCGGCCGCGACGAACCGCGCGGTCAAAGGCCGTGCCGGCCTCGATGGTCAGCTGATAGGGCGAGACATGTTCGGCGCCATAGCTTAGCGCCTCGCGCAGTTCCTTACCCCAGGCCTCCGGCGTCTGGCTGGGCCTGGCATAGATCATGTCCAGGGACAGGCGCGGGAAGGTTCTGGCGGCCATCTCCAACGCTCGGCGGGCGGCCGCCGCGTCGTGGTCGCGCCCGAGGAAGCTCAGGGCAGCGTCGTCCAGGGCCTGCACCCCCAGGGACAGTCGACCCACCCCGGCCGCCGCCAGGTCGGCGAAGCGGCTGGCCTCGGCGTCGGTGGGATTGGCCTCCAGGCTGACCTCAAGATCGGCGCCCGGCGTCCAGAGTTGGCAGGCGGTCTCCAGAACCCGGGCCACGGCCTCTGGCGCCATGAGCGACGGCGTCCCGCCCCCGAAGAAGACCGACACCAGGGTCCGAGGCCCCGTCAGCTTCGCCTGGGTCCTCATATCGTCGATGATGGCGTCCACCAGGGCGGCCTGCTCGGCGGTCCGGCCGCGGTCGCGATAGACGTTGAAGTCGCAATAGGGGCAGATCCGCGCGCAGTAGGGCCAGTGAATATAGACCCCCAGGGGAGGCGCGGGGGGCGTCAAAGCAGGGCGGCCTTGAGCTTGGCGAAGGCGAGCGCCCGGTGGCTCATGGCGTCCTTGGCGGCTGGATCCATCTCGCCGAAGGTCTCCTGTCCGCCTTGCGGAACAAAGATGGGATCATAGCCAAAGCCCCGGTCGCCCCGGCCGGGGAAGACCAGTTGACCGTCCAGGCGACCTTCCACCACCAGGGCCGGGCCCTCGTCCGGCCAGGCCACCGCCAGGGCGCAGGTGAACCAGGCGGCGCGGTCCTTCAGCCCCGTGGCCTCCAGCCGCGACTCCACCTTGGCCATGGCGAGGGCGAAGTCCTTGTCCGGTCCCGCCCAGCGGGCCGAATTGACCCCAGGCGCCCCGTCCAGAGCCGCGACGCTGAGCCCGGAATCGTCGGCCAGAGCGATCAGGCCAGACCCGCGCGCCGCCGCCCGGGCCTTGAGCAGGGCGTTGCCGACGAAGGTGGTCTCGGTCTCCTCCGGTTCGGGCAGGCCAAGCTCGCCGGCCGTGACGAGGTCGAAGCGGTTTTCCAGGATCGCCGCCAGCTCCCGGGCCTTGCCGGGATTGTGGGTGGCCACCACCAGCCGCGCGCCGGGTTCGAGCTTCAGGGCCATAGGCCATCCTTCCTTGAGACGGGGCGAACATAGGCAGCCGGCGTCGCCTGGGCAAACGGCGACGCAGATGACAGATCGTCCACTTCCTTACGACGATTTAATATCGTTTTTCGATAATTTCCTTGATCGAAAAACGGCATGTCCGTATCGACTAACGACATGGAGCCAAGGCGGCTCCACCAACCTTCCCCGCCCCCGGGCGCCTCTCAATCAAGGACTTCACCCATGCCCCGCTTCGCTTTTTCCAACGGCTTTGAACGCTTCGCCCTGGCCTGCGCCCTGTGTCTGGCCGTCCTGCCCATCGTCACCGTGGTCGCCGGCGCCGGCATCCTCTAGGCTGAGGACGGAAATATAGCGGGGCTAGACCACCATGCGCGCTCTGGGGCCAGGCTCGGTATCGAGCTTTCTGAAGATCATCCTCGACGTGGTCTATGTGGCCCTTTGGATCGGGGTCAGCGTCGTCGGCGTCCTGATGCTGGCGGCCCTGCTCTTCTCCTTCAATCCCGACCTGCTGGCCGATATCGCGGTGACGGCGGGGGGAGAGGAGATTGAGAACCGGGGCCCGGTGGTGACCCTCGGCCTGCTGGCCGCGGCGGTCTATATGGGCGGCATCCTGATCATCGTGGCCCAGCTGCGAAAGATCTTCGCCACCCTGACCGCCGGGGACCCCTTCCACCCGGATAATGTGCGGCGTCTGCGCATGGTGGGCCTGATCCTGGCGGGACTGGAGCTTGGCCGCTACGCCTTCTGGGCGCTTTCCAGCGCCATCCTGCCGGACTCCAACGCCGTGGAGCCGTCGCTCAGCCTGACCGCTTGGTTCTCTGTTCTGGTGATCTTTGTCCTGGCCGAGGTGTTTCGCGAGGGCGCCCGCCTGCGCCGCGAAGCCGAACTGACCATCTGAGGAGCGCCAAAGTGCCCATCCGCGTGCTTCTCGACCGCGTTCTCCTGGAACGGCGCATGTCGCTGACCGAACTGGCCGATCGGGTCGGGGTGACCATCGCCAATCTCTCGATCCTCAAGACCGGCAAGGCCCGGGCCGTGCGGTTCTCCACCCTGGCGGCCCTGTGCCGCGAGCTCGACTGCCAGCCGGGCGACCTGCTGCACTATGAGCCGGGCCCCGGGGATGAGGACTTCGGCGAGGAGGATTAGCCCCCGCCGACGCCCGATGTTGCATCGCGACAACACATGAGCGTGATCTTGCGGCGCAACTGTCAGTTTTTTCGGCGTGGCCGTTGCGGGGGAAAGGGCCCAGGCCTATGTGCAATGCAACATTTTGCACTGCACAAAGGGGCAGAACATGTTTGCAGCGATCGAACGCTTCCTGACCCGCTGGATGGCTCCGCTGGTCAATGAACTGGCCCGCATGCCGCCCTCGGCCCAGCGCGACCTGCTGATCGGCCTCTAAGGGTCCAAAGCCCTTTCGGCCTCAGCCTGAGGTTTGAGATACCAGAACGGCCGGATGCGGACCCCGCACCCGGCCGTTTTTCATGGCCGACGCCTTTAGAGCATTTTCCGATAAGTGCGATGCGGTTATCGGATCAAAAAATGCTCTAACTTTATGATTTATAGCCCTTTTTATCCGATCTGATTGAAGCAATCAGATCGAAAAGGGCCCTAGGAAGCGTTGACATTCAGG
>DJWR01000084.1 GCA_002441055.1 Caulobacteraceae bacterium UBA6225
TCCTTCAGACCATCCGTGCGCGGCAAATTGCACTGACCTGATCGACGGCCTTCGTCGCGGCTTGACTCTGCGGGCGATGTCATTGACGCCGCATGTCGCCTCGCCTTCCAGCGAGCGCGAGGGCGCCCTCTTCATGAAGAAGGGGCTGCGCTACTCCGGTAGAAGGTCATATGTCCAAGCCACGCACCTTGATCCTGGGCGCCGCCCTGTTGGCGGCGATCGTTACGCCGGGCCTGAGCTGGGCGCAGGTCGAACTCGAGGAGGTGGTGGTCACGGCTCAGGATCGCACCGGCCTGCTGGAAAAGGCGCCCAGCGACAGTGTCTTTGGGCTGGACAAGCCGCTGATCGAAACCCCCCGCTCGGCCAGCTTCGCCAGCGATGTGACCCTGGAGCGGTATGGTATCGAGTCCATTGATGAACTGACCGCCGTTTCTCCGGGAACCTATACGGCCAGCTTCTACGGGGTGGCGGGCGCCCTCAATATTCGCGGCGCCCTGGCGGAGAACTATTTCCGCGGCTTCAAGCGGATCGAAAACCGGGGGACCTACGCCACGCCCATCGCCAATGCGGCGCAGATCGAGATCGTCCGCGGCCCGCCGACCCCGATCTTTGGCGGCGGCAAGCTCGGCGGGGTGCTGAACTTCACGCCCAAATCCGGTCGCGACGAGGGAACCTATATCTCAGAGGTCGCGGGCCAGGCGGATTTCACGGTCGGCTCCTACAACCGAAGGGCTGTGTCCGGTCAGGTCCGCCTGCCAGTCAGCGTAGCCGGTGGGGCGGGAGGGGTGAGCCTCTATGGCCAAGCAGAGAACTCCGACAGCTTCTATCGTGGGATCTCGCCGCGTCGGGAAATCCTGCAAGCCTCAGCGGACCTGGACCTGGGCGGGCGCTGGCGCGCGGCGTTCGGCGGCATGGCTTTCCATGCCGACGGAGATGTGCAGACCCCTGGGTGGAACCGCCTGACCCAGGATCTGATCGACAACCAGACCTACATCACGGGCCGCGACACCAGCCTGACTGACGCTAATGGGGATGGAAAACTGACCCCCGATGAAATCGGCGTCTATCCCTATGCCTCGGCCCTCTATCTCGCCTATTTCGGCGTCCCGCAGAGTGACGCCAACCATAGGCTCGACACCGGCCTGGGTACGACCCGGCTGGACCGGCGCACGGTCTATATCAGCGATGCGGACGTTTCGAGCGCCTGGACGCAGACGGGGTATATCGACCTGATCGGGGAATTCGAGAACGGGTCAGCGCTCACGATTCAGCTGTTCTATGACGCTCTGAAGACCAAGCGGTTCGTCTCCTATGGCTACCCTGCCATGTTCGACTCCCGGGTTGGCGAGGCTCGGGTGACCTATGAATTCGCCCTTGATCGGGGGGTGATGAGATCCAGATCCTTTGTCGGGGCGTCCTATCGGGCCTTTGAGGGCCGCAGGATGGAGAGTTTCAACTCCGGCCTCATCGCCCTGGACAGGCGGGACATCGCCCATGGCGCCACCCCTAACGACATCATCGATGATCCCTTTTCGCCGGAGGCGTATGGCCTGCAGTGGGAGAACGACAACCGCTCGACCTGGAGTCAGGCAGGCGTCTTCTTCACCTCCGACATCTTCATCGGCGAGCGTCTGAACCTGATGCTCGGCGGGCGTTATGACCTCTATGAGGCGCAGTCCGAGGACCTGGGTTTCGTGAGCTTTCAGCCGCCGGGCCAAATTGAGGACAGCCAGGGGGAGGGGACCTTCACCGCCTCTCTGGCCTATCAGTTCGATATCGGTCTAACGCCCTACCTCACCTATGCTGAGACCGTCGCCCTGGAGATGAGCCAGGCGGGAGACATCGCCCCCTCGCTGCTGCAATCGGACGCCTGGCTGTCGGACTCCGATCTGGCGGAGGCCGGGGTGAAGTTTCAGCTGTTGTCGGGCGCATTGGTGGGCTCCATGGCTGCCTATCGCCAGAGCCGCACTCAGCTCACCGGTGGCCCAAATCCGACTGTGCGGGGCGTTCGCTCCAAGGGGGTCGAGGTGGAGTTGCGCTACCTGGCGAGCGACAATCTGTCCTTCACCTTTGTTGGAAACAGCCAGCGGACCACGGTCAAGGGCCCCGACGCCAGCTTCGCCTATATTCCCTATTATGTGGCCGGGGTGGAGCCGGCGGACGCCTTTGGCGGCGCCTATGCGGTCTGGGCGTTTTCGAGCTTGCCTGGCCGGGGTGGGGACTATGCATTTACGCTGATCCCACGCACGGTTTTCAGCCTGTATGGCGGCTATACCAGCGACCCCCACGACTGGGGGCAGATTGGCGGGGTCTTTGGCGCGACCCTGGTCAGTGAGACGGCCCAGACGGTGGAGACCCCGATCACCTATCCGCAATACGCCACAGCCAACCTTTCGGTCTTCTATGCACGGGGCCCGTTCCGCGCCGCGCTCAACGTCGATAATGTGTTCGACGCGCTGTTCTTCACCCCGGCGGCGGACTCCTACGCCAATCTTGCGGCCATTCCTGGTAAAGGCCGCGAGTGGCGGGTGACGCTGACCCGCTCGTTCTGATGTGGCCCCCACCCCTGCGAGGGGGATTTGGCCTAAGTCCTGTGCGGAGGCGGACATGCCCCTGAGCCAATGGCGCCCCTGGGTGCTTCTGGGCGTTTTCAGTCTGCTGCTGTTCCTGATTTCGGCGGCGACATTCTCGTCCCTGGGCGTTGTGTTGCCGGCCATGGTCGCCGACCAGCAGTGGAGCTGGGCCCAGGCGGGCCTTGGCTTTACGCTACTGGGCGCCTTCTGCGGCGGCTCGGCCTGGTTTCCGCCCTTGGTCATCCGCAGGTTCGGGGTTCGTGCAGCCCTGTTGCTTGGCACGGCGGTCATGGCGACCGGGTTCCTCTGCCTCTACCTGACCCCTAGTGTCTGGTTCTATTTCCTGGGGACCGCCCTTTGCGGGGTCGCCTATCAGTTGATGGCGCTGATCCCGGGCACCCACGTCCTGGCGGCGGTGTTTCAGAAACGCGCCATGGCCTTTGGGGTCTATTTCACCCTCGGAGGGCTGGGCGGGGTGGCGGGCCCCTGGATCGCACTTGGGGTCATGGAGGCTTCGAGCGGCGCCTGGCGCCCCTTCTGGGCGCTGCAGGCCATCGCGGCGCTGGCCATTGGCGTCCTCTGTTCGCTGCTGATCCCGTCCAGCGCCTGGTTGAAGCAGTCGTCCGACCATATTGACCAGAAGGTGAAGGCTGACGCCGCGGCCGCAGCGTCCGCCCCTGTCCAGGCCCCGCTGGCGGTCTATCGGACGGTTCATGACTGGACCCTTCGGCAGGCCATGGCCACCCCGCAGTTCTACATCCTGGTCGCGGCCTATTTCGTCCACCTGCTCAGCGGCGCGACGGTTTCGAGCCTGTCAGTCGCCCATCTGTCTGAGCGGGGGGTGGTGGCCGGCGTGGCCGCTGGCATGCTCAGCCTCGAGGGACTGATGGCCACGGTGGCCCGACTGGGGGGCGGCCTTATTGGCGATCTTATCGACCCCAAGTGGCTGCTGATGTTGGCTGTCGGGCTGCTGGGGGTCGGGTCGCTGGCTCTCAGCGTGGCCGAAACCCTGCCGTTGATGATCGTCTATGCGGTGGGTATCGGCGCCGGCTTTGGCCTGACCGCCCTGGCGGTGACCATCCTGCTGCTCAACTACTATGGGCGTGAGAACAATCTTGAGATCTTTTCCACGGTCTGTCTGGTCGGAGCTCTGTCGGCGCTGGGCCCGGTGATTGGCGGCGCCCTGCGCGATGTGGCAGGCAGCTTTGCTCCGACCTTTCAGCTGTTCGGGGTCGCCGCGGGCCTGGTGTTCGTCGCCTCGCTGTTCATGCGTCCCCCGCGCTGGAAGATGACGACCTACCCCCAGCCTGGCCCGACGCCACCCCATGGCGACGCGCCCTATGGAAGCGCATGATGGATGAAATCTCCGCCTTCAAAGCGGGGGAAAATGGGCCGCCCCTTGATGGGGCCGCCTGGCGCGCAGCCATGGGTAGTTTCGCCAGCGGCGTTGTCATCGTGACGACGCTGAACGGGTCTGGCCAGCCAGTCGGCACCACGGTCAGCGCCTTTTCCTCCGTCTCTCTGGAACCGCCCCTTCTGCTGGTTTGTCTGGACCACAAGAGTCGCACACGGGCCGCCGCCCGTAGGGCGGGGCATTTCTGCATCAACATCCTGGCTGCAGATCAGGGGGCGCTCGCCCGTCTCTTTGCGGGCCCCGGCGCGACCGATCGGTTTTCTGGCGTGGCGACCACCACCGGAACCCTGGGCGCGCCGCAGATCACCGGCGCCCTGGCCAGCATTGATTGTCGCCTGCACGCCCTGCACACCGCCGGGGATCACGACATCCTCATTGGCCGAGGGCTGCATATCAACGCGGCGCCCGGCGAGCCGCTGATCTACAGCCAGGGTCGTTTCCTGGACCTGTAGCGAGGTACAGTCCGATTGAGGTGAGGGTTTAGATCGCCTTGGCGTGACGCTGGGCGTCAGGCGCCAGATAGGCGTCGAACAGGGCGCAGATGGAGCGCACCAGCATCCGGCCGCGGGGCGTGACGGCCAGGACCTGACCATTCCAGACGGCGAGGCCGTCCGCGATGAAGTCCTGCAGGCGTGCGATGGAGCCGTCCAGCTCGGCGAGCTTGCGGCCATGGCGGTCGCAGGCGGCGACGAGATCCACGGCGAAGTCGCACATCAGGCGTTCGATGATATCGGCGCGGAAGCGGTCTTCGTCCGTGACCGCCACGCCGCGGGCGATGGGCAGCCGTCCGTCGGCCACGGCGTGGCGCCAACCCAGCTCCTGGGTGATGTTCTGAACATAGCCGCCCGGCGAGGTTCCAATGGCCGAGGCGCCAAGGCCCAACAGCGTGCCGGCGGTGTCGGTGGTGTAGCCCTGGAAATTGCGATGCAGACCGCCGTCTGTGGCGGCCTTGGCCAAGGCGTCGTCGGGCAGGGCGAAGTGATCCAGACCGATCTGAACATAGCCCTCGGTCTTCAGTCGCTCGGCGGCGGCCTGGCTCTGTTCCAGCCGTTCGGCGGGACCGGGCAGGGCGGCTTCGTCCAGCAGCTTCTGGTGGGACTTCATCCAGGGCACATGGGCGTAGCCGAACAAGGCCAGCCGCTCTGGCCGCAGGGTCAGCACGGCGTCCAGGGTCGAGAGGGTGTTGCGGGTGGTCTGGTGAGGCAGGCCGTACATCAGGTCGAGATTGACGGACTTGACCCCAGCCTGCCGCAAATCGTCGACGCATTCGGCGATATCTTCGAACCGCTCCTGGCGATTGACCGCGCGTTGCACCTCCGGGGCCAGGTTCTGCACCCCGAGGCTCGCCCGCGACAGACCATGATAGGCCGCAGCCCGGACCCAATCCCGTGACAGGACCGCGGGGTCGAGCTCTGCGGCGATTTCAGCATCCTCACTCACATGGAAGGCCCGGCGCAGATTGCCGAAGATGGTGGCCAACTCCTCGACGCTCAACATGTTTGGCGTACCGCCGCCCAGGTGGATGTCACCCACGGTCATCTTGCCGGGCAGGGCTTGTTCGAGCAGCGAGAGCTCGGCCATCAGCAGGTCGACGTAGTCCCGGACCGGCTCGTGGCGGGTGACCGCCCGGGTGTTGCATCCACAGTACCAGCAGAGCCGGGCGCAAAACGGGATGTGCAGATAGACCGAGACCGGCGTGGTCGTCGGCAGCGTACTCAACCAGGCGCGATAGACGGCTTCATCCACATCCGGGGTGAACTGCACCGCCGTGGGATAGCTGGTGTAGCGCGGCGCGCGGCCGTCATATTTGGCGATCAGCTGGGCGTCGGCCGGGGCCTGAGGGTTGTAGAGTACGGTCATGCGCTCATCATCGAGTTACACCCACAGGCCCGCCGTGACTCAGATCAAAGGGCGTGCGGGCAGGGCCCGCAAAAAAAGGGGCCGCGGCCCCGGAATCAGGTGGCCGGCGCAGCGGGCCAATTCCGTCTGGGTCGGAACCGGGCGCTGCGCCGGCGGGGCGCTGAAGGTGGAGCCTGACCACAGGGGGTATTTGCGGCATATGGCTCCCGTCTCGGGAGGTCGGTCCGGGCGCAGGTCTGGGTGATCCTGCGCTCGATGGCCTATTCGGCGAGGCGTTCCAGCGCGTCCCAGCGGGTGACGCGGAAGCGGCGGCAACCGTCGAATTCGACGACCGAGGCACCCTGGAGCTGAGTCAGCATCCGCGAAACCGTTTCAATGGTGAGGCCCAGATAGTCGGCCATGTCCTGGCGGCCCATGGGCAGGGCGATGTGTTCGGACCGGTCGCGCTGGGCCAGATCCATGAGGAAGGAGGCCACCTTCTCGCAGGCGGTCTTGCGGCCCAGCACCAGCAGGTGCTCCTGGGTGCGTTCCAGTTCCCGACGGGTGGCCTGCCACAGGGCGCGGTCCAGGTCCTCATCGCCGGCGAATGTCTTTACGGCCGAGCGCTTGACCACCAGCAGCGTGCAATCGCAGAGCGCCTCGGCGGAGAAGCGATGAAGATCGCCAGTCTCCAAGCCCACCAGATCGCCGGGATAGTAGAAGCTGCCCACCTGCCGACGACCGTCGCTTAGCAACCGGGTGGTCCGCACCGCGCCTGACACAACGATGTAGAGGAGATCGGCCTCTTCATCCTGGCAGAAGATCTCTTCGTCCTTGGCGAAGGTCATCCGCAGACCGAGGCGCTCCATCACCTGGGTGATGGCGGGGGTGGCGAGGGGGGCGTCGGGGGCGTAGGCGAGGGTCATGGCGGAGGTCCTTGAGCCGATGACCTGATAGTGGCGTGGACCGTCCGGGCCCGATATTCGGGTCTGCTACCTAAGTAGTTTCCCGGAAGCGCAACCAGAGGCGATTTTGGCGCAGCCGGCCTGGTGAGTCCTTGACCTCGCTCAAGGCAGGCGGGCGCGTCCTGGCCAAGGCTGAAGGAACCAGGAAGGCTCCACATGACGGTTCCCCGGACGGCTTTGCGCGGCGCTCGCCTCGGCCTACGAGGCGGGCGCCGTGGCGGCCGGCCATGAGGTGAGGCGGATCGAGGTCGGTCATCTCGACCTGGCCCCCATCACCTCAAAGGCGGACTTCATGGCCACACCCTCCCCAGAGGTGGCCGACATCCAGTCCGCCGTCCGCGAGGCCGATCATCTGCTGCTGATCTATCCTCTGTGGCTTGGGGCGCCGCCGTCCATGCTCAAAGCCTTTCTGGAGCAGGTGTTCCGCTATGGGCTGGCCCTGGCGGCGCCGGGGACGGCGAAGGGCGTGAAGGGCCTGCTGGGTGGGCGCTCGGCCCGTGTTGTGGTGACCATGGGGATGCCCGGCTTCATCTTTCGGCTGGTCTTCTTCGGGCACGGCCTGAAGTGCGTCAGCCGGGGGATGCTCTGGGTGTCCGGCTATAGCCCGGTGCGGGAGATGGCCCTGGGGCCTGCGGAATCGCCCAATCCTGCTCAGCGCCTGCGATGGCTGGCCCAGATGCGCCGCCTGGGCGCGCGGGCGGCCTGAGTCTCAGCTCGGCAGCATTCTGTGGATGTGGCCCAAGAGATGATCCCCCAGCAACGGCTTCTCAACGACCTGCGCCTGCAGCCGGGCGGCCCGGGCGCGCACGCCGGGGGTGGGGTTGCTGGTGATCAGTACGGCGGGCAGTTGCACGCCGCGCTGCCTTAGAGCTTGCAGGGCGTCGAGCCCGGACATGCCGCCGAGTCGGTAGTCCAGGATCAGACAGGCTTCGCTCGGGGGCAGGTCGAGGGCCATCAGTTCCTCGCCCGTGGCGCAGGCCTCCACCCGATAACCCTCGATCTCCAGGGAGAAGGTCAGGGCCATGCGCAGGGCCGCGTCGTCGTCCAACAGGACAACGGTCGGCGCGGGGCGAATGAGGGTCGTGGTCTCGGCGAGCATGGGCCACTGGGTCGTGAGGCTGGAACCTCAAGATTACGAACGGGGGACGCCCCGTCCTTGATCCAGCGCAAAGGCCGCCCGACCGCGAAGCCGGATGACGGCCGTTCACCCAGGCCTAGAGCATTTTCCGATAAGTGTGACGCGGTTATCGGATCGAAAAATGCTCTAAC
>DJWR01000085.1:0-22913 GCA_002441055.1 Caulobacteraceae bacterium UBA6225
CCATTCTCGGCCGCCTCGATCAGCGCCGCAACGATGGGGCTGTCGGACGAGGTTCGATAGAGGGTCTGTTTGATCGCCAGCACATGGGGATCGCGGGCCGCCTGGCGCACGAACTGCACCACCACATCGAAACTCTCAAAGGGGTGATGGACCAGGATGTCCTTCTCGCGAATGGCGGAGAAGCAGTCTCCTCCATGGTCGAGAATTCGCTCCGGAAAACGGGCGGTGAACGGTTTGAACTTCAGGTCGGGTCGGTCCGACGGGATCAGCTGTGACAGCTCATCAAGACCCAGCAGGCCGTCAATCAGCAACACGTCGTCGGGCTGGGCGTTCAGGTTCTCGCAGATGAAGCTGCGCAGGGCCTCCGGCATCGCCGACTCGAGCTCAACCCGTACAACGGAGCCCAGACGCCGCTGCTTCAGCCGGGCTTCAAACTCCCGGACCAGGTCTTCAGCCTCTTCCTCGATCTCGACGTCTGAGTCGCGGATCAGGCGAAACACGCCGCTCGCCTCAACATCGCAGCCTGGGAACAGGTGGTCGACGAACAGGGCGACCATGCCCTCGAGGGAGATGAACCGCCGCTGCGGCTTGGCCGGCTTGCGACCCACCCTCGGCGCCTCCAGTTGCCAGAACCTCGCCACCTGGGCGGGGATGGGCACCAGGGCGTTGAACTTCCGACCATCAGCGTCCCGACGCAGAGTCAGGGCCAGGGAGAAGGCCAGGTTCGGGATGAAGGGGAAAGGGTGCGCCGGGTCGATCGCCAGGGGCGTGAGGATCGGAAACACCAGGCTCAGGAAGGCGGCTTCCAGGCTGGTCCGCTCGGCCGCGGTCACCTCGTCGGCCTCAATCAGCCGCAGGCCCTCGCTGGCGAGCTCCTGGCGCAGATCGCGCCATCTGGTCTGCTGGTCGGCCATCAACATGGCCGCCTCGGCGTTGACCCGCTCCAGCTGCTCGGCCGCCGTCAGGCCGTCCTGGCTGACCGACCGTACGCGCTCACGCACCTGAGCCTTCAGGCCAGCGACCCGAACCATGTAAAATTCGTCGAGGTTGTTGGCCGAAATAGACAGGAACCGAAGCCGCTCCAGCAGCGGATGGCGAGGGTTCTTGCTCTCTGAAAGCACCCGCTCGTTGAAGGCCAGCCAGGACAGCTCCCGATTGAAGAACCGGTCCCTTGATGAGGCCAGCTCCGCATCCCACCCCAGGGCCGACTCGGCCTTCGGCGCGCCCGGGGATGGCGGGGATGCGACATAGGACATAGGGACCTCGTTCCAAGAAAGCCGTTCGACGCAGGGTCGCCGATCATGCCCGCAGGGTCACTCGAAAAGGTCAAGATTCTCCGTCTCGTCTTCGAGAACCTGACGCGCCAGCACCCGGGAAACCGGCCTGTGGGTCTCGCCCGAGACGGCGTCCAGCCGCTGCACAAGCACCCAGGCCGCTGGCGCTGAGCGCTCAATCCGTTTGACGAGGTAGGGAATGACGTCGTCATGGGGCGTGATGTTGCAGCGGGCGAAGAGCCGGCGCAGCACCGCCTCCAGGACCTCATCGTCTGGGGGCTCGATCTCAGCCACGGGCAGGGCGTTGAGGCGGGAGCGCAGGTCTGGAAGCCGGGTGGCCCAGGCCGTCGGCAAGGTGCGAGCGCTAAGCAGTAAACCTCCGCCAGACCGGCCAGCCATGTTGATCCGGTGAAACAGGAATTCTTCATCGAATCCCTGGTCGACATCCTCGATCAGCGTCGGGCCCGCGTGGATCAGATCGCTGCCCTTGGCCGATAGCTCAACGGCTCCAGATTGCTCCGCCCAGAGGCGCGCCAGGTGCGTCTTGCCGACGCCCTCCGGTCCCACCAGCACCAGCGCCCCACCATGCCAGTCGGGCCAGGCGCCAAGGGCGGCCCGCGCGGCTGCGTTGGAGGAGCCAGCGGCGAAATCGTCCCGGTCGTAGGACGGCGGACGTCGAAGCTTCAGCCGAAGCTGCCGGGCCATGGTCCGTTTCCGAAGGCGGTTACTCAGTCACGAGCTTGTAGCAGGCCCGAACGGGGGGGTCGATTGCGTGATCCTCGACGCCCTGGGGATGGCATGCCCCCAGCTGTGGGCCGCGTTGGGAACGCTGATGGCCGCTAAGGCGCTTAGGTGGGGCGCCAAGTGGGCGCGTACCAAGGGAGCCGCAATCTATGTCTGAGCATGTGTACCGGGTCGTTGAGCTGGTCGGGTCGTCCAAGAACAGCGTCGATGACGCCATCCGTAACGCCATTTCTGAGGCCGGCAAGTCGCTCAAGGACATGCGATGGTACGAAGTGACGGCGACCCGCGGAGAGATCATTGACGGCGAGCTTGGCCATTTCCAGGTCTATCTCAAGGTGGGCTTCACCCTGGAAGGATCCCGGGCCTGAGGATGCTCAGGTCCGCGACGGGGTCAGGCTGTCGCGGTTGCTTACCCTGGCCCACCCGTCCGGACGCAGCAGGTCGATGGGGGAGAAGCGAATCTTGTAATCCATCTTGTCGCTGCCCCTGACCCAGTAGCCCAGATAGACGTGAGGCAATCCAAGCAGGCCCGCCTGAACCACGTGATCCAGGATCATGAAGGACCCCAGGCTGCGGCGGGCCTGTTCAGGGTCATAGAAGCTGTAGACCATCGACAGGCCATCACCCATCAGGTCGATGAGGGCGCAGGCCACCAAGTCGCCGGGGCCTCCGTCATCTGCGCGGATGCGGTACTCCACCAGATGGGTGCGCACCGCCGTATCCTCGACCATCGCCACATAGTCGGGCCAGCTCATCTCCGCCATGCCCCCGTCAACGTGGCGGGTGACGAGATAGCGACGCAGCAGATCAAACTGCTCCATTGTGGCCTCGGCCTCGACCACGGAACGCTGGATGTCGTCATTGCGGCTCAGGGTCCGACGTTCTGAGCGCGAAAACACATAGTCCGCCACGGGCAGGCGCACAGATATACAGGCCATGCAGGACTCGCACGCCGGGCGATAGGCGATGTTCTGCGAGCGCCGAAATCCCATCTGGGTCAGGGAGTCGTTGACGCTGGGCCCGTCGGTCAGCGGCAGGTGAGCGAAGACCTTGCGCTCAAAGCGATCGGGCAGATAGGGGCAGGGCGACGGGGCCGTAAGGAAGAACCGGAGCTGTCGCGTCGGGAAATGCTGCGTCACGGAGCGGGTCTGGACCTTAAGCCTCTGTATCACCGACGATTAGGCGGCATGGATCCCGATCAGGCAAGCCGCACATTTTGGTGATCCCAAGCCCGGTGACCCATTCTGTGGGGCCTAGGGCTGGACGTCTGGCGGCAGGACTGGGGCCTCACGCAGGAGCACCACGGCGATGCGGCGGTTACCTGGCAGGGTGGGGTCATCGGGGTAGAGCGGCTCGGAATTGGCCTTGCCGGACACCTGATAGATGCGGTCAGAGGCCACGCCAGCGGCCTGGAGCACCCGGCGAGAGGAGTCGGCGCGGGTGGCCGAGAGCGCCCAGTCACCCTCTGAGCGGGCGCCGTTCATATTGACGCTGGTGTGACCATAGATGCTGACCCGGTTGGGCAGTTGGTTGATGATCTTGGCCACCGCCCGCAGCAACAGGCGGGCCCGGTCATTGGGTTGGCCCGACCCTTCGTCGAACATTGAGCGGCCTTCCTGATCGACCAGCTGGATCCGCAGACCTTCTGGCGTCTGGTCGATGATGATGTTCTTCGACAGTTCAGCCAGTTCTGGCATGTCCTGCAGCGCCTGGCGCAGGGATTGGGCCGCCGATTGGAAGGCGGCCTCTTCGCGCTTCTGAAGCGCTTCGCGCAGGGCCTCGGTGCTGGCTTCCTGCAACCGGCTCTTGGCTGAAGGGTCCTGGGTTTCGCCGTCCTCGTCGGGATTGGGCGATTCGGGGGACATCTGCTCGATGATCGACATGGAGCCTGACGACTTGGCCCCATCCTCCCCGAGGGCGGTGCCGCCGAGAATGCCGCCCGATCCCGAGGTGGTGGACGAAATGCTGGCCGGAGCGAAATAGTCGGCGATGCCGCGCTTCTGTTCCGGACTGGTGGTGTTGATCAGCCACATGAGCAGGAAGAAGGCCATCATCGCGGTGACGAAGTCGGCATAGGCGACCTTCCAGGCGCCGCCATGGTGTCCATGGGCCGCCTTCTTGATCTTCTTGATGATGATCGGCCGCTCGCCCGACGCCATCGTCCCACCCCGGTTAACGCTAATTCTGCGTTAGGGTCCCTGGTCGGCGTTAAGATGCCGTTGCCATTTGTTGAGTCTGGGGACTGGGTATGAAGCTGGCGTTTGTGGGTCTTGGGGTCATGGGCTTTCCCATGGCCGGCCACCTGGCCCGTGCTGGGCATGAGGTCGCGGTGTTCAATCGCTCACCGGCCAAGGCGAACGCCTGGGTCAAGGCGCATCCGGGACGGGCTGAGACGACCATCGCTCAGGCCGCCACCGGCGCCGAGGCGCTGATCCTTTGTGTCGGCAAGGATGATGATGTCCGCCAGGTCGTTGGAGAAGCGCTTGAGGCCCTCGCGCCTGGCGCCGTGATCATTGACCACACGACCACCTCAGCGGTCGTGGCCCGGGAAATGGCGGCGCGAGCGGCGGAGACTGGGCGCCGTTTCATCGACGCCCCTGTATCTGGCGGCCAGGCTGGAGCCGAAGCTGGCAAGCTCACCATCATGTGCGGCGGCGACCCTGATGCGTTTGCGCGAGCCCGCGGGGTCATGGAGGCCTATGCCCAGGCCATCCGGCTGATGGGCCCGCCGGGGTCTGGTCAGCTGACCAAGATGGTCAACCAGATCTGCATCGCCGGCGTGGTCCAGGGGCTGGCCGAGGGGCTACATTTCGCAAGGCGCGCTGGCCTTGATCCGGCTGACGTGCTGGCGGCGATTTCCAAGGGGGCGGCCCAGTCCTGGCAGATGGACAATCGCTGGCCGACCATGGCCGAGGGCCGCTTTGACTTCGGCTTTGCCGTCGACTGGATGCGCAAGGACCTGGGTCTGGTGCTGGATGAGGCCCAGGCCAATGGCGCACGTCTGGACATTACCCGCCTCGTGGATGGCTACTACGCCGAGGTTCAGGCCATGGGCGGGGGGCGCTGGGATACCTCGAGCCTCGTGGCCCGACTGGAGCCACCCGAATGATCCTCGAGACCGCACGCCTGACACTACGTGAGGCGACGGCGCAGGATGGGCCTTTCATTCTCGATCTGCTGAACGCCCCCGGCTTCATCCAGGGGATTGGCGATCGCGGCGTTCGGACGTTGGATCAGGCCCGCGACTATATCGATACCCGGATGGTCGGCAGCTATCGGGATCATGGGTTTGGCATGTGGGTGGTTGCGGCCAAGGGGGAAGGCGAGCCAGCCGGCCTCTGTGGTCTGGTGCGTCGCGATGTCCTGCCGCATGTGGACCTGGGTTACGCCTTCCTCGAGCCCTGGTGGGGGCGTGGCTACGCCCAGGAGGCCGCCGCCGCCGTCCTCGCCCATGCCCGGAACGTGCTGGGGCTCACCACCGTGGCGGCCATCGTCAATCTGGACAATGCCGCCTCACGCCGCGTGCTGGAGAAGGTCGGATTCCGGTTCATCGACGTCCGCCACCTGGACGGATGGGACCAGCCGAGCGCCTACTACTGCGCCTGAGCACATCAGAGGGGCGCATGCCTATGACCACGCGAATCGTTGAGGCCAATGGTTTCGCCTTCGCGGTGGACGAGGTCGGCGAAGGCGACCGTCTCGCCTTGTGCTTGCATGGGTTTCCAGAGAGCCGCTTCTCCTGGCGCGCCCAGATGCCGGTGCTGGCCGAACTCGGCTACCGGGTCTGGGCGCCTGACCTGCGTGGCTATGGGGAGACCGAGCCCAAGCCCCGGGATGTGGACAGCTACCGGATGGAGCGGTTGCTGGAGGATGTCGCCGCCCTCATTGACGCCGCCGGCGCGCGGGAGGTGATGCTGGTGGCCCACAACTGGGGCGCGGCTGTGGCCTGGACCTTCGCCGCGCGCAAGGTCCGGCCCCTGTCGCGGCTCGTGATCATGAATGTGCCCCATCCCGCGGTGTTCGCCGATGTCCTGCGCCGCTCGCCGAAGCAGATGCTGCGATCCTGGTACATGGCGTTCTTCCAGATTCCCCGATTGCCGGAGCGCATGCTGCTGGCGAAGGACGCCCGGGCTATCCGGCAAGCCTTCTCTGGCATGGCCAAGGACAAGAGCCGATTTTCCAATGCGGTGCTGGACCGCTACGCCCAGGACGCCCAGCGGCCGGGCGCCATGACCGGCATGATCAACTGGTACCGGGCTGCGGCCCGCCACCCCGACTTCATGCGCGAGCCCTGGGCGAAGATCGAAATTCCCACGCTGGTCATCTGGGGCGAGGCCGATGCGGCGCTCGGTCTGGAAACCCTGGAGGGGACGGACGCCTATGTGGCCGACCTGCAGATCAAGCGGCTGCCCGGCGTCTCCCACTGGGTGCAACAGGAGGCGCCGGAGGCGGTCAACAGCCTTCTGGTCGACTGGCTAAAGGCCTAGGCGCCCAGCAGTCGCGCCGCATGGGGGGCGAAATAGGTGATGGTTCCCGCCGCGCCGGCCCGCTTGAAGGCGCCGAGGCTTTCAAGAATGGCGCGGTCCTCATCGATCCAGCCATTGGCGCCCGCGGCCTTGATCATGGCGTACTCTCCCGAGACCTGGAAGGCGAAGGTGGGCAGGGCGTAGGCCTCCACCAGACGCCGCAGGATATCGAGATAGGGCAGGCCAGGCTTCACCATCACCATGTCGGCGCCCTCCGCGATATCGAGGGCGACCTCGCGCAGCGCCTCCTCGGTATTGGCCGGGTCCATCTGGTAGGTCTTTTTGTCCCCAGGATTATCCACAGACCCTGTGCCCAATTTTCCCGAGCCGATGGCGTCGCGATAGGGGCCGTAGAAGGCCGAGGCGTACTTGGCGGCATAGGACATGATCATCACGTCCTGCAGGCCCTCGGCTTCAAGCGCCGTGCGCAAGGCGCCGACCCGGCCGTCCATCATGTCCGAGGGGGCGAGAATGTCGCAGCCGGCCTTGGCTTGGACCAGGGCCTGCTCGACCAGCTTCTCGATGGTGGCGTCGTTGAGGATGCGGCCCTGCTCGATCACCCCGTCGTGGCCATGGTCGGTGAAGGGATCGAGCGCCACGTCACACATGATGCCGACCTCAGGGGCGGCGTCCTTCATCGCCTTGACCGCCCGGCAGATCAGGCCGTCCGGGTCGGCCGCCAGGGAGCCTGTGGGGTCCTTCCGGGCCATGTCGATGTGCGGGAAGATGGCGATGGCCGGGATGCCCAGGCGCCGGGCCTCCACAGCCGCCTTGGCGGCTTCATCCACGGAGAGGCGGGCCACGCCCGGCATGGAGGCGACGGGAACCTGCCCTTCGCCCTCATGCACCACCATCGACCAGATCAGGTCGGCTGGGGTGAGAACCGTCTCGCGCACGAGGCGGCGGATCCAGTCGGCCTGACGCAGACGGCGCAGGCGCAGGGCGGGGTAGGCGGCAAGGGGCGGCAGGCTCATGGGACGCGGCTCTTACCCATCCCCTGGTCGGACGCAAGCCTGATGGCGCCGATAACCGATGAGCCGATCAGCCAGAGACCGGAAAGGAAGGCCAGGGCGATGGCCCCGACGATCATCGCCAGAAGTGAGGCGTCTATGGCCACCTGACCGATCACCACCTCCATCTTGTCAAAGCCGTCCCAGCCCAGGGTGTTGGCCACGCCATAGAGCGAAGCCAGAATGTGGATCACCGCCGCCAGCCCACAGATTCCTGCCAGGAGGGCGAGTACAAAGGCGACCCAGAAGGTTCGTATCTGGAAGGTGAAGTGGCTGCGCCCCGGCTCAGCGGACGCATCACGCTGGGTATAGGCGATGATCACGGCCACCAGGGCTGGAACCCCAGCGAAAAAGAAGGAGGCGAACAGCAGGCCGTAGTTCATCAGGGCCAGGTTGCGGGCCGAGTCGCGGGGAGTCCCGCCGATGCCATCGAACGTCATTCTTTAGTCCCCCTGTCGTTGACAGGGTGCGCCGCCCGGGCAAGTTCCTCAAGCCTACGGAGCAGCCAGACCATGGATTTTGAGTTTTCCGAGGATCAACGGGCCTTGCAAGCTGCGGCTCAGGCCTTCGCGGCGGCCGAACTGGCGCCGCATTCCGCGCGCTGGGACGCCGAGTCGTACTTTCCCACCGAAACCCTGCGGCAGGCCGCGGGCCTGGGGTTCGCCGGTATCTATCTGTCCGAGGATCTGGGCGGATCGGGGCTGTCTCGCCTGGACGCCTCGCTGATCTTTGAGGCGCTCGCCTATGGGGACGTGGCGGTCACGGCCTATCTGACCATCCACAACATGGCCGCCTGGATGATCGACCGCTTCGGGGGCGAGGACCTGCGCCGGCGCTATGTGCCGCGCCTCTGCACGATGGAGTTGATCGCCTCCTATTGCCTGACCGAGCCTGGCGCCGGCTCTGACGCTGCGGCCCTTACGACCACAGCCCGCCGGCAGGGCGAAACCTACGTGCTTGACGGCGCCAAGGCCTTCATCTCTGGCGGCGATGTCTCAGACCTCTATGTGGTCATGGCCCGGACGGGCGGGTCAGGGGCGGGCGGCGTTTCGGCTTTTGTCGTCGAGAAGGGCACGCCGGGCCTCTCGTTTGGCGCCCGTGAGCGCAAGATGGGCTGGAACGCTCAGCCTACCGCCCAGGTGAACTTCGATCAGGTCGTCATCCCCGCCGCCAACCGCATTGGCGAGGAGGGGGAAGGGTTCAGGTTCGCCATGATGGGGCTGGATGGGGGCAGGCTCAACATCGCCTCATGTTCCCTCGGCGGCGCCGCCTTGGCTCTGGACACCGCCAAGGCCTATCTCGCTGAGCGACAGCAGTTCGGGCGGCCGCTGAAGGACTTCCAGGCCCTGCAATTCAAGTTGGCCGACATGGCCACCGAGCTGGAAGCCGCCCGGCTCATGGTCCGTCGGGCCGCCGCGGCCTTGGACGCTGGCCGTCCAGACGCCACCAAGCTGTGCGCCATGGCCAAACGTTTCGCCACGGATGCGGGCTTTGTGGTGGCCAATGAAGCCCTGCAGCTGCACGGCGGCTATGGCTACCTGGCAGATTACCCGCTGGAGCGGATCGTCCGCGACCTGCGCGTCCACCAGATCCTGGAGGGGACGAACGAGATCATGCGGGTGATCATCGCCCGGGAGATGTTTCGATGACCGACGCCCCTGAGGTCCTGATCCGAGTCGACGGCGCGGTAGGACGTGTCACCCTCAATCGCCCCCAGGCGCTGCACGCCCTGACCACAGCTATGTGCCGCGAGATGATTGAGGCCCTGGTGACCTGGCGCAGCGATCCGGCGGTGACGTTCGTGCTCATCGACCATGCCGGCGAGCGGGGGTTCTGCGCCGGCGGCGATATCCGCATGCTGGCCGAGAGCGGCGCCCGCGACGGCTTTGCGGCCCGGGAGTTCTTCTTCACCGAGTACCGGCTCAACCATCTGCTGTTCGAATATCCCAAGCCCGTGATGGCGATCATGGATGGGATCACCATGGGCGGTGGGGTCGGGATCGCCCTGCCGGCCCGCTATCGGGTGGCGACGGAGAAGACCACTTTCGCCATGCCTGAGACCGGCATCGGCCTGTTTCCAGACGTAGGCGGCGGCTGGCATCTGCCGCGGCTGCCCGGCAAGTCGGGCCTTTGGCTCGCCCTGACAGGCGCCCGGATCAAGGCCGCCGATTGCGAGCTGCTTGGACTGGCCACAGACTTCATTCCTTCCGATCGCTTGGAGGAGTTGAAGGCGCAGATCATCGCCGATCCCGCCGCGGTGGAAACGCACCTCACCGTCCTGGAGGCCGATGCTGGCCGCCCCCCGATAGGCGCGCATCGCGACGAGATGGACCATCTCTTCGCCGGCGACAGTGTTGAGGCGATTTTCGCCGCCCTGGAGGCCGACGGCGGCGAATGGGCGAGCGCGCAGCTGGCGGTCCTTAAGACCAAGTCGCCCCAGACGCTGAAAGTGGCTTTCCGGCAGTTGGCGCTGGGGGCCCAGGCGCAGTCCTTCGCCGAGAACATGGAGATGGAATACCGGATCGGCGCCCGTGTGGTCGGGCTCTACGACTTCATCGAGGGCGTCCGGGCCGTGATCATCGACAAGGACAACGCCCCGCGCTGGAACCCGGCGAGCCTGGCGGGGGTGAGTGAGTCCATGCTGGACGAGATCTTCGCGCCACTGCCTTCCGCCCAGACCTGGCGACCGATACCCTTCGACTAAGGGCGGCCTTCGTTCGCCCATCGATGGGAGAACTGTGATGCGAGGCCAAGACCTTCGGAGGCCGGCATGACCCGCTATGGGCTGATCGGTCTGGGAAATATGGGTGGCGGCATGGCCGCGGTTCTGGCCAAGGCGGGGCACAGGGTTCAGGCCTTCGACCTGTCGTCTCAAGCCGTCGCGCGCGCTGTCGAGGCCGGGGCGAGCGCCTGCAGCTCCGCCCGCGAGGCGGTTGCTGGAGCCGAGGTGGTGTTGACCATGCTGCCGGCCGGCGTCCATGTGCGCGAGGTCTACGAGCAGGCGGTCCTGCCCCACGCGCCGCCCGAGGCGCTGCTGGTGGATTGCTCCACCATTGACGTTGAGAGCGCCAGGGCCATCGCCAGTAGGGCCACGGCGGCCAGGTTCGCCGTCGCTGATGCGCCGGTATCGGGCGGCGTGGCCGGAGCGGCGGCGGGAACCCTGACCTTCATGGTCGGTTGTGACGAAGCCGACTTTCCACGGGCCAAGGCCGCCCTGTCGCCGATGGCCAAGACAGTGGTTCGCGCGGGCGACGCCGGAGCCGGGCAGGCGGCCAAGATCTGCAACAATCTTCTGCTGGGCGTTTCGATGATCGGGGTCTGCGAGGCCCTGACCCTGGCCGAGGGGCTTGGGCTTGATCCCGAGCGATTCTTCGAGATCGCGTCCACCTCGTCGGGACAGTGCTGGTCTTTGACCTCCTACTGTCCCTGGCCGGGGACAGTGGAGTCGGCCCCGTCAAACCGGAACTATGAGGGTGGGTTTGCGGCGGCGATGATGCTGAAGGATCTGCGTCTGGCCCAGGGGGCGGCCGCGTCCGTGGGGGCCTCGACGCCGCTCGCGGCCCAGGCCCAGGCGCTTTACGCGCTGTTTGACCGTCTCGGCTATGGCGAAAAGGACTTTTCAGCCCTACTTCAGCTGCTGCGCGGGCGACTGGACGACCTGACGTGACGGTTCACGCAGAACTGACGGTTGTTGACGCAGATCAAGCGGGCGCGACACAGCGCCTTGTAGACTTTTTCCGAACCCGGCGCCAAAAACCGGGCGGTTAATAGAGGACTGGCTGCGGCGTGAGATCGTCGAGCGCGCGGCCGGATTTCGTTGCGATGGATTACAGAGCCGCTTTCCAGAACGCCCTCGAGCGCATTCATGCTGAGGGTCGTTATCGGGTCTTCGCCGATCTGAAGCGGCATCGCGGCGCCTTTCCCCGGGCCACCTGGACCCGCCCTGACGGCGGGGCGCAGGATGTGGTGGTCTGGTGCTCTAACGACTATCTCGGCCAGGGGCAGAACCCCGTCGTCATCGACGCCATGAAGCAGGCCATCGACGAGGCGGGCGCCGGCTCGGGCGGCACCCGGAACATCTCCGGCACCACCCACTATCATGTGGAGCTCGAGGATGAGCTGGCCGACCTGCATGGCAAGGAAGCCGCGCTGCTGTTCACCTCAGGCTATGTGTCGAACGAAGCCTCGCTCTCGACCCTCTACAAGATCCTGCCTGGGCTGATCATCTTCTCCGACGAGTTGAATCACAACTCGATGATTTCCGGCATCCGAGCCGGCGCCCGCGAACAGCGCCGCGTGTTCCGCCACAATGATCTGGCCCATCTGGAAGAATTGCTGGCTGCCGCGCCGGCTGACGCCCCGAAGCTTATCGCCTTTGAGAGCGTCTATTCCATGGATGGCGATATCGCCGACATGAAGGGCATGGTCGCCCTGGCCAAGCGCTACGGCGCCATGACCTATCTCGACGAAGTCCATGCGGTTGGCATGTATGGCCCTCGCGGCGCCGGCGTCGCCGAGCGCGATGGCGTGATGGATCAGATCGACATCATTGAGGGCACGCTTGGTAAGGCGTTCGGGGTGATGGGGGGCTATATCGCCGCCGACGCCGTCATCATCGATGCGATCCGGTCGTTCGCTGATGGCTTCATTTTCACCACCTCGATCCCGCCCGCCCTTGCGGCCGGGGCCGTCGCCTCGATCCGCTACCTGAAGCAGCATGACGAGGTTCGTCAGGCCCATCAGGCCCGCGCTCAGGCCCTGAAGGACCGGCTGACCCAGGCTGGCATCCCCGTCATGCCGTCCGAAAGCCATATCGTCCCCGTGCTGGTGGGCGATCCGGTCCACTGCAAGATGATCTCGGACATCCTGCTCAGCGACTACGGCGTTTATGTGCAGCCCATCAACTACCCGACCGTGCCCCGCGGCACCGAGCGGCTGCGCTTCACACCGTCGCCTGCGCATACCGACGAGATGATGGACCATCTGGCCCAGGCCCTGGAATCCCTCTGGGTCCACTGCAACATCAAGCGCGTGGGCGGCGTCGCAGCTTAGGGCCTGCGGCGGACGCCTTTGCCCAGGCCGATCTGCTTGGCGAAGTTGGACCTCTTCGCCGCATAGGCCGGCGCCACCATGGGGTAGTCCGCAGGCAAGCCCCAGCGGCGGCGATAGTCCTCAGGGCTCATGTCGTAGCGAGAACGCAGGTAGCGCTTCAGCATTTTCAGCCGCTTGCCGTCCTCAAGGCAGACGATGAAGTCATCCTGGATGGATCGGCTGATGGGAACGGCGGGTTTGGGACGTTCCACCGGCGCGCTAGGTTCGGCTTCGCCCAGGCCGTTTAGGGCCCTGTGCACCGCCAGGATCAAGTCGGGCACAGCGTCGGCGCTGACAGGGTTGCGGCTGACATAGGCGGCCACGATGTCCACCCCCAAGCGACGGACATCATTGGGTTGACCGGCGGCGTCGTCTTCAGCGTTCATCTGGCAATCCCCTGGGCGGCAGGCGGCGTCGCCACGGCGTGACTTGAAACACCCGGCGATGGGTTCCCAAACGCACCGGCCAGAACTTCGTTCCGCCCTCGCGCCGCCGTGGTTGGAACCTCCGGGAGATGGGAGTAAAAGGCGCCTCCGCCCACCCGACTCCGACGTGAGGTCCGCCCTTGACCGCCCAAGCCCAAACCGTCTCCGCCGCCGACGCCTTCTTCAGCCGCGGCGTCGCCGAAACTGATCCGGAAATCGCCCACGTCCTGTCGAAGGAACTGGCGCGGCAGCAGGATCAGATCGAGCTGATCGCTTCAGAGAATATCGTCTCGCGCGCGGTGCTGGAGGTCCAGGGTTCGGTTCTGACGAACAAGTACGCCGAAGGCTATCCCGGCAAGCGCTACTACGGCGGGTGTGACGAGGTCGACGTGGCCGAGACCCTGGCCATTGAGCGCGCCAAGCGGCTCTTTGGGGCGGAGTACGCCAACGTCCAGGCCCATTCGGGCAGTCAGGCGAACCAGGCGGTTTTCATGGCGACCATGAAGCCGGGCGACGTCTTCATGGGCATGGATCTGGCGGCTGGCGGCCATCTGACTCACGGCAAGGACGTCAACCAGTCGGGCAAGTGGTTCAATCCGGTCGCCTACACGGTGCGTCAGCAGGACCATCTGATCGACTATGATCAGGCCGCCGAGGTGGCCCTTCGCACCCAGCCCAAAGTCATCATCGCCGGCGGTTCGGCCTATAGCCGTGAGATCGACTGGGCCCGCTTCCGCCAGATCGCCGATAGTGTCGGCGCGATCCTGATGGTCGATATGGCCCATTATGCCGGTCTGATCGCCGGCGGCGCCTATCCCAACCCGGTTCCCCATGCCCATGTGGTGACGAGCACGACCCACAAGACCCTGCGTGGTCCGCNNCTGATGCACGTCATCGCCGCTAAGGCCGTGGCGTTCGGCGAGGCGTTGAAGCCGGAATTCAAGCTCTACGCCCGCCAGGTGGTGGAGAACGCCCGCGCCATGGCCGACGCTCTTGCTGCTTCAGGCCTGAAGATCGTCTCCGGTGGCACCGACAGCCATCTCATGCTGGTGGACCTGACGCCCAAGGGGGTCACAGGCGCCGACGCCGAGGTGGCGCTGGAGCGGGCCAACATCACCTGCAACAAGAACGGCATCCCCTTCGACCCGTTGCCCTTCATGCAGACCTCGGGCCTGCGGCTTGGCTCGCCGGCGGGCACGTCGCGCGGCTTTGGCCCGGCTGAGTTCCGCCGGATCGGCCAGCTGATCGCCGAGGTGGTCGATGGCCTCTCCGCCGGCGGCGACAACAGCGCGGTCGAAGCGAAGGTGCGCGAAGAGGTCCTGACCTTGACCCGACGCTTCCCCATCTACAACTAGGCCGGCTGGGACCAGGTCCGGGAGGGGCTGAACCGATGCGATGCCCGTTCTGTGGCCACGCCGAGAGTCAGGTGAAGGACAGCCGCCCGTCGGAAGACGGCGCGGCTATCCGCAGACGTCGCCTGTGTCCGGCCTGCGGCGGCCGCTTCACCACCTTCGAACGGGTGCAGCTGCGGGAACTGGTGGTCATCAAGCGCTCGGGCCGTCGGACCCCCTTCGACCGCGACAAGCTGTTGCGCTCCATCGATATCGCCATTCGCAAACGGCCCGTGGACCCGGAACAGGTCGACCGCATGGTCAACGGGATCACCCGTCAGCTTGAGAGTATGGGCGAGACCGACATTCCGTCCGAGGTGGTGGGCGAGCTGGTGATGAAGGCTCTGAAGTCCCTCGATGACGTGGCCTATGTCCGCTACGCCTCGGTCTATCGGGACTTCCGCGAGACCCGCGACTTCGCCGACTTTCTCGGCAGCGAGGGCTTTGGTGAGCCCACCGAGGAGGAGCGCTAGGCGCGACGCGCCGGCGTCGGGCCATGATCACCCTGAAACTGGCCACCTCGCTGGATGGGCGAATCGCAACCGCGCAGGGAGAGAGCCGCTGGATCACCGGCGAGGCCGCCCGTCTGCAGGTGCACCACCTTCGCGCCGCCCATGATGGGGTCGTGATCGGGGCGGGCACGGCCCTGGCTGATGATCCTGAGCTGACAGTGCGCCTGGAGGGCTATGTCGGCGCCCAGCCAGCCCGGGTTGTACTGGACGGGCGCCAGCGGCTATCGCCTGAATCCCGTCTCGCGCGAACCGCCAGGGACATCCCGACCTACCTGGTGTCGCCCCAACCCCTGCACGCCGACTTGGTAGCGGCCGGAATACGGGGCGTTCAGGCGCCGATTATCGAAGGGAGGAGACCTGCGATAACAGAGGTCGTGGCGGCCTTGGCCAGCCGGGGTCTTCGACGTCTGTTTGTGGAGGGCGGCGGCGAAGTGGCGGCGAGTTTCCTGAAGGCCGGACTCGTGGACCGTTTGGAGTGGTTCCGCGCCCCCATGCTCATTGGCGGGGAGGGGCGGCCTGGGGTTGGCGACCTGGCGCTCGGCTCGCTCGCCATGGCGCCGCGCCTGCGCCGCGTTGACCTTCGGGTGCTGGGCGACGATCTGTGGGAAACTTACGAGAGGATCTGAATGTTCACCGGCATCATCACCGACATCGGCAAGGTCCGCGCCGTGCGCGACACAGACCGAGACCGCAGGTTCGAGATCGAGACCCGGTTCGATCTGTCGACGGTCGAACTGGGGGCCTCCATCGCCCATGCCGGCTGCTGCCTGACCGTCGTCGAGAAAGGCGCGGACTGGTTTGCTGTGGAAGTTTCTGGCGAGACCTTGGACAAGACGACCCTGGGGGACTGGGCGTCGGGCCATCGGGTGAATCTGGAACGCGCGGCCCGGGTTGGCGACGAGTTGGGCGGGCACATTGTCTCGGGCCATGTGGACGGGGTCGGCGAGGTGGTGTCGGTGCGTTCTGAGGGTGGTTCTCACCGAGTGCAGGTCCGCGTGCCCCGCCCTCTGCATCGCTACATCGCGCCCAAGGGCTCCATCACGGTTGAGGGCGTGTCTCTGACGGTGAACGAGGTTGAGGACGATGTCTTTGGCGTGAATCTGATCCCGCACACCTGGGAGGTCACCACCCTGGGCGACCTGAAATCCGGCGCGCGGGTCAATCTCGAGATCGACATGCTGGCGCGCTATCTCGCGCGTTGGCGCGAAACCGCCTAAAGGCAGGAAGAAGATCGCCTTCCGCGGTCGCTGGGATCCAAGATGCAAGACCAGAAGCTGCGCGTCCTCGTGGTCGAGGCGCGGTTTTACAGTGAAATCGCCGACGCCCTCCTGGCCGGCGCGACTGACGTGCTGAGTGCGCACGATGTGGATTTTGACGTGGTGACCGTACCTGGCGCCCTGGAAATTCCCGGGGCCATCGCCATTGCGGACGCCTCAGGCGCCGGGGCAGGCGTTTCCTATGACGGCTATGTCGCCCTCGGCTGCGTCATCCGCGGGGAAACCTACCATTTTGAGGTGGTCTCCAACGAGTCGGCGCGGGGCCTGATGGATCTGTCGATCGGTCGCAAGCTCTGCATCGGCAATGGCATCCTGACTGTTGATGAGGAGTCCCAGGCCTGGGCTCGCGCCCGGGCCAGCGAAGCTGACAAGGGCGGCGGCGCGGCGCGGGCCTGCCTGGAGATGATCAGTCTCAAGTCGCGGCTGTCTGGGCACGATCAATGAGCGCCGATCTTCCTGCTTCCCCCCAACCGCCGAGGCAGGCCCGTTCGGTCGCAAGACTGGCGGTGGTTCAGGCCCTCTATCAGATGGAGGTTTCCGGGGCTGGGGTCGAGGCGGTCATCCGCGAGTTCTCTGACCACCGCTTCGAGCGAGATGTGGAAGGTTTCGCGTTGAATGGAGCCGATGAGGCTTTCTTCGCCGAACTCCTTCGCGGCGTGGTGGCTCACCAGGCGCAGGTGGACCGCGCCGTCGTTCGTCGTCTGGCCTCAGGCTGGCGGCTTGAGCGCCTCGACGCCACCGTGCGCGCGATCCTCAGGTCAGGCGCCTATGAGCTCTCCGAGCGCCCTGACGTGCCCACAGAGGTCGTGATCGACGAGTATGTGGAACTGGCCAAGTCCTTCTTTGAAGGGCCGGAGCCAGGCTTCGTCAATGGCGCGCTCGATGGGGTGGCGCAGGATGTCCGAACCTGACGAGACCGATTTGCCCGATGAGTTCGAGCAGATCGCCCGGCTTTATCGCCCCCTGACCCGCGGGGCGCCGGAAGCCCTCGCCCTGCTGGACGATGCGGCAGTGATTGGGTCTCGGCCGGGCTATGATCTCGTGATCACCAAGGACGCCGTGGTGGAGGGCGTCCACTTCCCATGGGGTGAGAGGCGCGACCTGGTGGCGCGCAAGCTCTTGCGGACCAATCTGTCGGATCTCGCCGCAAAGGGGGCCCAGCCCTACGGCTATTTTCTGGCGGTCGCGTGGCCTGCCGACACTCCGTTTTCCTCACGCCAGCACTTCGCCAATGGGCTGGAGGTCGATGGCGCGGCGTTTGATGTCTCCCTGCTCGGGGGGGACACAGTTTCCACGTCGGGGCCGTTGAGCGCGAGCCTGACGCTGCTGGGGTGGGTCCCACAAGGTCAGGCTGTGCTGCGCTCAGGTGCTCGGTCAGGGGACCTGGTCATGGTCAGCGGCCCAATTGGCGACGGCGGACTGGGGCTGGCCGCTGTTCAAGGCAGCTGGCCAGGTCAAGACGGCTATCTGAGGGGGCGCTACGAACTCCCGTCACCCCGGCTTGATCTGCGCGAGGGCTTAAGGCGTTGGGCCTCGGCCTGTGCAGACATCTCAGATGGTCTGATCGCAGACGCGGGGCACATCGCCACCGCAAGCGGCGTCGCTTTGCGCCTCGATCTCGACAAGATCCCCGTTTCGACTGCGGCTCAAGCCTGGCTCGACGTCCAGCCAGACAGGGCCCTGGCGTTAAGCCGTCTGGCGAGTTTTGGCGACGACTACGAGCTCGTGATCACCGCTCCCCCGTCGGCCGCAGCCGTCCTTGGTCTGCCCGTCGTGGGTGCGGTTGAAGCCGGGTCTGGGATCACCGTCACCTATGCGGGCCAACCCATGGCGGCTGGGGCAAGGGGATGGTCGCACCCCTGATCGTAAGACTACGGCAACCCTGTTGGGGTTAGCCTTTTTCTATGCATCGTCGAAGCCTCATAGCCCTGATCCCCTTCATGCTGGCGGCTGGTCCCGCCGCTGCGGCCGGGGGCGGCGCCAAGCCCGCTGGCAAGTCTGGTGCGGCTCAGCACATTGATATCTCGCCGGTGGCCCTGCCGGTGACGATCGGGTCCAGGGTGGTCAACTACATCTTCGTCGGCGTGCGGTTGAACCTCTCAGCCATGGCCAATGTCCAGAAGCTTCGGGAGCGGGAGCCGTTCTTCCGGGACGCTCTGGTCCGGGCCGGCCACCGGACCCCGTTCACCGGCAAGTCCGATTTCACCAGCCTCGATGTCGAGCGCCTGAAGTCGGTGATGCTGAAAGAGGCGGTGCGTCTCGGCGGCAAGGATGTTCAGAGCGTGGCGGTGACGTCCCAGACCGCCAAACGCCAAAGCGGGCTGCCCAAGCATCCTGGCGCCTCAGCGGGCTGAGTCTGCGGTTCTGCACAACCCGTTGCGCCCCTACCGCAACCTTGGCACAGTCGCCGCGCGACCAAAAAAATAGGAGCGGCGCATCGACGGCGCTCCAACCCAGAGGAAACATTGCGGCCAGTCCTTCCCGCCGTCCTGGCGGAGAAGCGGCCTGTCGCGCCATTGAATAGGGGCGTCTGAACTATGAGTCTCGAGCTTATGCTGGTGATTGTTGCCGGCTTGCTGGCGGTGCTGTACGGCGTCGTCCAGTCCGCATCCCTGATGCGGGCCTCCCCTGGAAACGAACGCATGCAGGAGATCGCCGCGGCGATCCAGGAGGGCGCCCAGGCCTATCTGCGTCGCCAGTACACCACCATCGCCATGGTGGGCGTGGTCATCTTGATCGGTGTGGGGGTGCTGCTGGGCGTCCTGCCGGCGATCGGCTTCCTGATCGGCGCGGTCCTGTCCGGGGCCGCAGGCTTCGCCGGGATGTGGATTTCCGTGCGGGCCAATGTTCGCACCGCGCAGGCGGCGTCCGAGAGCCTTGAGAAGGGCCTTTCGCTGGCCTTCCGCTCCGGTGCGGTCACCGGCATGCTGGTGGCGGGTTTCGCCCTGGTTGGCGTGGCCGGCTACTTCTTTGTTCTCACCGGTCCCCTCGGCTTCGAACTCACCAGCCGTGAAGTGGTGGACTCCCTGGTCGCCCTGGGCTTCGGCGCCTCGCTGATCTCCATCTTCGCCCGTCTGGGCGGGGGCATCTTCACCAAGGGCGCTGATGTCGGCGGCGACATGGTGGGCAAGGTCGAGGCTGGCATCCCGGAGGATGATCCGCGTAACGCCGCCACCATCGCCGACAATGTGGGCGACAATGTCGGTGACTGCGCCGGCATGGCCGCTGACCTGTTCGAGACCTATGCGGTGACCACGGTCGCCACCATGGTGCTTGCGGCCATCTTCTTCCGCGGCACGCCGCTGGTGGAGACGATGATGATGCTGCCGCTGGCCATCTGCGGTGTCTGTATCGTCACGTCCATCATCGGCACCTTCTTCGTGCGGCTGGGCAAGTCCCGCAACATCATGGGCGCGCTGTATCGTGGCCTGATCGTCACCGGCCTGCTCTCTGTGGGCGCCATCTGGTGGGTCACCACCCGCATGGTGCCGGACATGGTCACCCTGGGCAGCCGCAGCTTTGACGGCCTCTCGCTCTTCTATTGCGGGGTTGTCGGCCTGGCCGTGACCGCCGCCATCGTGGTCATCACGGAATACTACACCAGCACCGCCTTCCGGCCGGTGAAGTCGGTGGCCAAGGCCAGCGTCTCGGGCCATGGCACCAACGTCATTCAGGGCCTGGCCGTCAGCCTTGAGGCCACGGCTCTTCCGGCCCTGGTGATCATCGCCGGCATCATCGTGGCCAACGGCCTGGCCGGCCTGTTCGGCATCGCCATCGCCACCACAGCCATGCTGTCCCTGGCGGGCTTCATCGTCGCCCTGGACGCCTTTGGTCCGGTGACCGACAACGCCGGCGGCATCGCGGAAATGGCGGGCCTGCCCGCAGAGGTCCGCGTCTCCACCGACGCCCTGGACGCGGTCGGCAACACCACCAAGGCTGTGACCAAGGGCTATGCCATCGGTTCGGCGGGTCTGGGCGCCCTGGTGCTGTTTGGCGCCTATACCGAAGACCTGAAGTTCTTCTCATCCACAGCGACGCCCGGGTCCTTCTTTGAGAGCATGGGCTCGGTCGCCTTCGATCTTTCCAACCCCTATGTCGTCGTCGGCCTGCTGTTCGGGGGCCTATTGCCCTTCCTGTTCGGCGGCATGTCCATGACAGCGGTGGGTCGCGCGGCTGAGGCCGTGGTGGTGGAGGTCCGACGGCAGTTCAAGGAGAACCCCGGCATCATGACCGGCGAGGTCAAGCCGGAGTACGGCCGGGCTGTGGATATCCTGACCAAGGCCGCGATCCGGGAAATGATCGTGCCCAGCCTGCTGCCGGTGGTCTCGCCGGTGGTGCTGTTCTTCGTGATCATGGCGATCGCGGGCAAGGCGGACGCCTTCTCCGCCCTGGGCGCCATGCTGATGGGTGTGATCGTCACGGGCCTGTTCGTGGCCGTGTCGATGACGTCTGGCGGCGGCGCGTGGGACAACGCCAAAAAGCTGATCGAAGAAGGTCACTATGGCGGCAAAGGGTCTGAGGCCCATAAGGCCGCGGTGACCGGCGACACCGTCGGAGACCCCTACAAGGATACGTCCGGTCCGGCCGTGAACCCGATGATCAAGATCACCAACATTGTGGCTCTGCTGCTGCTGGCGATCCTGGCCCACGGGGTCGGCGGCTAACGCCCGCATCACCTCTGAACGAGAAACGCCCCGGAGAGAGATCTCCGGGGCGCTTTTGTCTTCATTTTCGCCTGCGGGGCGTTGAGACTTAGCGACGGTCCCCAGGGCGGTTGCCTGGCACGGATTCGTCGTCCCGCGGCAGCATGCCGCCACGGCCGACATTGCCGAGCAGCTGTTCGAGAATGGTCAGCTCGCGCCCGCGGGTGGGGGTTTCCCGGTCGTTGAAGGCGACAACCTTGCCATCCTCCAGGGTGTAGTGATCCACCGACTCGACGACCTCGCTGTCGCCATTGAACCGGATCGCCACAACCTCACGGTTCACGACCTGAGGCCTGCGGAAGGCCACCTGCTCCTTCACCTGGGCGATATAGAACCAGATGTCGTCCTCGAAGGTCGAGGTTGTCGACGGCGATCCCAGCCGGCCACGCACGGTGGACTTGGTGTCTTCGCCAACCTTCACATCCTTCGGATTGGCGTCGATGGCCTGGAAACCGGAGTAGCTGGTGATCGGCGCGCAGGCGCTGGTGGTCAGCAGTCCGGCCGAGAGGACGGCGATGGCGACATGGCGAAACATGAGGGAACCGGACCTGTTCAAGATTTCAAGACTTTGACCTATCGCCCGCGGGGCCTTAGTTCAATGCCGCCGTTACCGCCCCGTGGCGGCGAAATCGAGGCCATGATGATCCTGCAGCGTCTCTTTCGTCCCAAGCCCGCGAAGATTGCGGGGCAGAAACTGTACGCCGGGCTTGTCGCCCAGGCCCGACAGCCTGATTTTTATGGTCGCCTGGCGGTCCCTGACACGGTGGAGGGGCGTTTCGAACTCTACACCTTGCATGTGGTGTTGTTGCTCGACCGCCTGAAGCGCCAGGGGGCGGCGGCGGGCGTCGTCGCCCAGGCCCTGTTCGACACTTACGTCTCGGCCTTGGACGACGCCCTGCGGGAGATGGGGGTCGGCGACCTGTCGGTGGGCAAGAAGATGCGAAAGCTGGGCGAGGCTTTCTATGGCCGGGTGAAGTCCTACGAAGCCGCCCTGGCCGCCCTGCCAGACGAGGCGCAGCTTGCCGAGCTTCTGATCCGCACGGTCTATGCCGAGGCGGCCGGCGCGGCGCCAGAAGCCCTGGTGGCCTATGTGCTGCGCCAGAGACAGGCCCTGGCGGACCAGCCGCTGGAGGCGATTCTCGCGGGCGAAGTTGAGTGGTCGACCCCATGAACGACGAACCGATCTGGTCCCACCGCTTCCGCATGGCTGACCTCTCTCGTGGGCCCGTGGTGGTCAGACTCGAAGCTGACGAGGCCACCCGCAAGGCTCTGGCCCGATATCTTGGTGTGCGCGCGATCAAATCCCTGTCGGCGGAGGCGCGCATCCGCCCGTGGCTGGACGGCGCCGAGATTGGCGGCGGGTTCAAGGCCCTCGTTGAACAGGAGTCCGGCATTTCCCTCGAGATCTTTGATCAAGAGGTGGAGGGGCCGTTGGAGGTCCGGCTCGTCCCGGCTGGCAGCCCCAATGCGCCGGACCCGGAGGTTGAGATCGAGCTCGATCCCGAGGCGCCTGATCCGCCGGAACTCCTGGATGGCGATGTCATCGATGTGGCCGCCTATGTGGTCGAACATCTGGCCGTCGAGATCGATCCCTTTCCCCGGAAGCCCGGGGAAACCTTCGAGTACACGTCGCCGCAGGATGACGACTCGCCCTTCGCCGTGCTTAAGCGGTTGAAAGACGATAATGGGTGAGCGCCCGCCGGTCGCCGCCATGGCGGATTGCGCCGGCCAGCGAGATGGGGCTGTAACCACGCCGTGAGCCAAGTTTTCACCATTTCCATCGACGCCATGGGCGGTGACCATGGGCCAGAGGTGACCATCCCGGCCCTGGGCCTGGCGGCCCGTCGCCTGGGTCCGGACGTCCGATTCCTGGCCCATGGCGAGGCTCAGCTCATTGAGGCTGAGCTGGCTCAGATCCGGGACCTGGCCGGTCGGGTGGAGATCCGGCACACCGATAAAC
>DJWR01000085.1:22924-87742 GCA_002441055.1 Caulobacteraceae bacterium UBA6225
CCGGGGCCGTCTCGGCGGGCAATACCGGCGCCTTGATGGCGATCTCCAAGCTGATCCTGCGCATGAGCGCCGATCTTGACCGGCCCTGTCTGACCGCCAGTTGGCCGACCGTGCGGGGGTTCACCACTGTGCTGGATGTCGGCGCCAATGTGGATTGCGACGCCGCCCGGCTGGTGGAGTTCGCGATCCTGGGGGAGGCCTTCCACCGCGCCGCCCACGGGGTGGAACGCCCCACGGTCGGACTGCTTAACGTCGGGTCTGAGGACATCAAAGGCCATGAGGAGGTCCGTGAGGCGCACCGGATCCTGCGGGAGGGCGGCGCCGGCCTGAACTATTACGGCTTTGTTGAGGGCGACGACCTGACCCAGGGCGTGGTGGACGTGGTCGTCACCGATGGCTTCACGGGAAATGTGGCGCTGAAGACAGCGGAGGGGGTGGCGAAGTTCATTTCCGGTGAACTCCGCTCGGCCTTGACCTCCTCCTTGCCCTCGAAGCTCGGCGCCTTGCTGGCTCGGAAGGCGCTTCTGGCCTTTCGGGAACGGCTGAGCCCACCGGCGGCGGCACCTTTGCTTGGCCTCAATGGGGTGGTGGTGAAGGGGCATGGCGGCGCTACGGTCCGTGATTTCGCCGACGCCATCCAGGTGGCGGCCGATCTTGCGCGCAGTGACTTCGCCGCCGAGATCACCCGAAGTCTTGGACGACTGGGCCTGGCGGCCCAACCGATGACCGCCGAGGCGGGGCAGGGAGGCGAGTAGTTTGAGTTCCGTGCGTCGCAGCGCCATTACAGGCGTGGGGGGATACCTCCCCGATGAGATCGTCACCAATGACGACCTGGCCAAGGTTGTCGACACCAGCGATGCCTGGATCCAGGAGCGGACAGGCATTCAGATGCGCCGGCGCGCCGGCCCCGATCAGGCCGTTTCGGACCTGGCCGTCGCCGCCGCCCGGCAGGCTCTGAGCGCCGCCGGCAGGACCGTCGACGAGGTGGACCTGATCATTGTGGCCACCACGACCCCTGACCTCACCTTTCCGGCTACGGCGGCCATTGTTCAGCGCAAGCTGGGTTGCCCAGTGGGGATCGCCTTCGACATCCAGGCAGTGTGCTCCGGCTTTGTCTATGCGCTCTCAGTGGCGGACGGCTTCGTGGCTGGCGGTCGGAGCCGCTGCGCCCTGGTCATCGGGGCGGAGATGATGACCCGCCTCATGGACTGGACCGACCGCGGGACCTGCGTGCTGTTCGGGGATGGGGCCGGCGCCGTGGTGCTGGAACCCGCGGAAGGGAACGGAACGACCGATGACCGGGGGCTGCTGGGGTTCGCGCTGCGCGCGGATGGGACCAAGCAGGACCTGCTCTATGTGGACGGCGGCCCTTCGACCAATGGCGAGGTGGGTAAGCTTCGCATGCAGGGCAATCAGGTGTTCCGCCACGCCGTGGTGAACATCTCTGAGGCGGTCACCGCCGCAGCCGCCGACGCGGGAGTCGCGGTGGCCGACGTGGACTGGTTCATCCCGCATCAGGCCAATCTACGGATCCTGGAAGGCGTGGCCCGCCGACTGGGAATAGAAGAGGCGAAGGTCGTCACGACGGTCGCCGAGCACGCCAACACCTCCGCCGCCTCCATCCCGCTGGCCATGTCGGTCGCCGTCGCCGATGGCCGCATCAAGCGGGGAGATCTGCTGCTGCTGGAGGCCATGGGTGGCGGGTTGACCTGGGGGGCCTGCGTGGTCCGCTTCTGAGCAAGGCCTTAATTCTGGACCGGAACCCTTTGACCTTGCCCGACAATCACGGCATGAGGAGGCTTGATGGTTGTCCGGGGGCGGGGTGCGTATGAAGGGCTCGACACTAACGCGGGCTGATCTTTGCGAGGCGGTCCACGACGAGGTCGGATTGTCGCGGCAGGATTGCGCGACCCTTGTGGAGCGGACTCTTGAGCTGATGATCCAGGCCCTGGAGGCCGGAGAACAGGTCAAACTTTCCGGCTTTGGCGTTTTCCAGGTTCGCGCCAAGCGGGCCCGGATGGGACGCAATCCCAAGACGGGCGAGCCGGCGGCTATCGAGCCACGCAGGGTTATCGGCTTCCGAGCCTCCCAGGTCATGAAGGCGAGGGTCGATAAGGCGCTCGCTGGGGGCGACTAGGCCGTGGCCAAGAGCCCCGAAGCGTTCCGGACCATTTCGGAAGCCGCTGAGGAATTGGACGTGCCTCAGCACGTCCTGCGGTTCTGGGAGACCAAGTTTTCCTTCATTCGCCCGATGAAGCGGGCTGGCGGTCGGCGTTTTTACCGACCGCAGGATCTGGCCGTCCTGCAGGGCGTGCGCCGTCTGCTGCACGATGAAGGCTACACCATCAAGGGCGTGCAGAAGCTGCACAAGGAGCAGGGCGTCCGAAAGCTTCTGGCCTTGGCGCAGGTCGAATCAGCCGCTGTGCCGCCGGGGACGCCCGAGTTGGATGATGATCGACGCGAGCGCCTGTGGCAGGTGCTGGAAGACCTCCAGGTCGCCAAGGCCCGCCTCGATCAGGGTCTTGGGGACAGGCGTGGCGAAGGCTGACTTTGCGGGTTGCCGGGCGCGGGGCGCCCGCCTATAAGACGCGACCTCGCCGCTGGCGACGGAGCGTAGCGCAGCCTGGTAGCGCACTTGACTGGGGGTCAAGGGGTCGTGGGTTCGAATCCCGCCGCTCCGACCATCGTCCTGAGGACGGGGTCGAAGATTGAGATCACGGGGCGTGAGACGCCCCGGCGGGCGGATCAAACGCCCCGGTTCATCCAGCTGATAAGCGGCAAGATGGGGATTCCCCAGGCCAGGCCTGCGACCGCAAAGTAGATGGTTTGCACCCAAAGGCTGTCGGGCAGTCGCTCACCGATGGCGATCGCGACCACAGCATAGGCCGCCACAAAGGCGACCATCCCAAACAGGCCAATAAGCTTGCGCAGACGGGCGCTCATCAGACCCTCGTGAGGCGGCGGCGCCGCAACGGCGCCGCCTCCATATAGGTGACGTGCTCGCCCAATGTCACTTGCGCCGGATCAGCCCCAGAATGGCCAACAGGAGGATCGCGCCGACGGTGGAGACGATCAGGCTGCCGATAAAGCCATCGATGGGCAGATCAATGGCGTTAGCGATAAAGCCACCGATCAGGGCGCCAACGAGGCCGACCACCAGGTTGGTGAAGAGCCCATGGTCTCGCTTCATGATCTTTTCGGCGATCCAGCCGGCGAAAATGCCGATGATGATCGCGCTAAGGATGCCGACGCCGCTCATGCTCAAGTTCTCCGCTCCGCGGCTGGCTCCGCCGCCCCATCACAATGCGGTCAAGCTTGGGGGGTTCCCATTGTGCTGGCAAGGGTGGCCGGGCATGGACGGAAATCTCCCGGTGCTTTAGCCCATGGCCCAACTTAAACCCCAAAGGGGCGCGATCCCGCCGCAATGACCTCATTCCTGCGTTCGGACCGGTCGACACCGGTCGCCATCTGGCTGTCCATCGTGGCGGCCCTGGTCCTCTTGATGGTGGTGGTTGGCGGCGCGACCCGTCTGACCGACTCAGGCCTCTCGATCACCGAGTGGCGGCCGGTGACCGGCGCCTTGCCGCCGATGTCTGACGCTCACTGGGACTCTGAGTTCGCCAAGTACAAGCAGATCCCCCAGTACCAGTTGGTCAACCGGGGCATGTCCCTGGAGGAGTTCAAGGTTATCTACTGGTGGGAGTGGGCGCACCGGTTCCTGGGTCGCCTGGTGGGCCTGGCCTACGCCTTGCCGTTCGCCTATTTCCTGGTCCGCAAGGAGATCCCCAAGCGGCTCATCCTGCGCTGCGCCGGGCTTCTGGCCCTTGGCGGCCTGCAGGGCGCGATCGGGTGGTGGATGGTCTCCAGCGGCCTGGCCGACCGGGTCTCAGTCGCCCCCGAACGATTGATGATCCACCTTGGCCTCGCCTTCATCCTGTTCTCCGCCCTCATCTGGACGGCTCTGGACGCCTGGCGGGGAGAGGCGCGCCAGCCCCTGCCCAGTCCCTGGAGCGCCATGGCCCTTGGGCTGATGGGCCTGATATTCCTGCAGATTCTGTTGGGCGCCCTGGTGGCCGGCAATGATGCTGGCCGGGTCTATAACGACTGGCCGCTGATGAACGGGACGCTGTTCCCCCGCGACTATGCCGGCGAGGGGATATGGGGAACGATCGCCCACAGCCAGGGGGCGGTGCAGCTGCACCACCGACTTCTGGGGTACGTTCTTACCGTGGTTGTGGTCTGGATGGCGTTCAGCGCTCGGCGCACCAACTATGTGCCGCCACCGGCCAAGCGGCTCATGATGGCCACCACCCACGTCACCCTCCTGCAGGTGGTGCTGGGGATCGCGACCTTGATGCTGGTCGCTCCCCTGTGGCTCAGCATGATCCACCAGTTCCTGGCCGCCGTGGTCCTGGGGCTCGCGACGGCCTTCGCCTGGCGGATTCGCCGGGTCTAGGCCGCCGCGGCGCCGGCTCAGGCGCGGAAGCTGTCCCAGGGTCCGGTGATGGCCACCGTCAGGCCTGGCCAGTAGATGTTGACAAAGCAGGTGGAACCGTCCGGCGAGAAGCAGGCGCCGGCCAGTTCGGCATTCCCCTCGAAGACGTTGCGGGCGATCGTATAGACACGCCCGTCAGGGGTGATCCCCTTCAGATGATTGCGCAGGGTCTCAGAGTAGCGATCCTCGCACGCGAAGATGTGTCCCCAGGGCGAGATGGCCAGGTTGTCGGCGAAGTCCATCACCCGGCTGTCGGACGGCTCCACAAACAACTCAAGCTGAGCGGGCGCGTCGGCTTCGCCAGCCTGTCCTTCCTGGGGGCTTGGGATGTAGCGCAGCACCTGACCATGGCCGGCCGGTCCGCTGGAGGTGCAGGTGAAATAGACGCCCTCAGGGCTCCAGAAGATGCCTTCGCCCCGACCGATGAACGCAGCGCCCGCTTTCTGCATGCGGAAACGCAGGTCTTCGTTGGGGTTGTCGGCGCCCTCCACGTCGATCCAGACGCAGGCCTTGCGATCGCCGACCTTCCAGCTGGGCTCGGATCCCTTCATGTTGCGCGCGTCGCCGCCCTCCGGCGCATCCCGGAAGCCGAGGGCCTGCAGCCGCCCGCCCTTGGACAGGTCCCGACGGTCGTTGGGCAGGAACCGGTAGAACAGTCCCTTGGAATCGAAGGAGTCCTCGGTCTCGTAAACGACGCCCGTGTTGGGATCGACAGCGGCGGCCTCATGCTGGAACCGACCCATGGCCTTGAGCGGGATCGGGGGGACAAGCCCCTTGTTACGAGCCGGAACTTCGAACACCCACCCGTGCTCTTTGCCGAGACCGGCCTTGGGAGACAGGGTGGTCTCCTCACAGGTCAGCCAGGAGCCCCAGGGCGTCATCCCGCCTGAGCAGTTGACGAGGGTCCCGGTCAGACTGAGGTGCTGGCTTTCCAGCCGCTGACTCTTCAGATCGTAGATCATCGTGGTGACGCCGCCACCCAGAGGATAGCCATCGGGCCCCACGTCGTAGGCCTGATCGGGCTTGAGTTTGTCAGCCAGCTTTCGACCATGCCCGAGGGGGCCATAGTTCAGGTCCCGCGGGCTGAGCTCATGGTTGCGCAGGAGGGCCAGGCGCGAGCCGCCCAGAGGCGCCACGCCCATGCCATCGGCCTTGTAGGGCACGAAGAAGCCGTCATCCATGGTCTGACCGGCGTGGGAGATCACCCGATAGGAGAAGCCCTCGGGCAGGTCGAGGATCTTATACGGATCCGGCTTCAGAGGGCCGTAGCCATAAACCTCATTTAGATAGGTCTCAGAGTCAGACTGGGCCTGAGCGCGAAGGGCGTAGCCGGTGAAGGCCGCGCCTGCCGCGGCTGCGCCCAGCAGGGCGCGACGATGAAGGGACATGAGACTCCAGGAATTGCAGGGGCTTTGAGCTATTCTAACTGAAACCCGTGGCGAGGCGATGACGGGAGTCAAAACAGGGTTGGAACGGGTCGATGTGACAGTTATCGTGTCAATATATCGAGGCGAGCATCTCGCCTGAATGGCGCAGTGGAGGCCTCCTTGACCCTGACCTACGAGCTCTATTGGTCCTTCCGCTCACCCTATTCCTACATGATCACGCCGCGGCTGATGGCCCTGGAGGCGGAGTACGACGTCAGGGGCGTCATCCGCCCGGTTTATCCGTTGGCGGTCCGGACCCCTGAGTTCTTCGAAACCCAGGACCCCCTCTGGTTCAGCTACTTCCTGAGGGATATCCACCGCGAGGCGGAATATCTGGGTCTGCCGTTCGGCTGGCCCCGTCCGGACCCCGTCTATATGGACATGGCGACCCGCACCTATCCCAAGGAGCAGCCGCATATCCATCGCCTGACGCAGATGGGGGTGGCCGCAGCCGAACGCGGCATGGGGCTGGCCTATCTGACAGAGGTCAGCCGCGTCATCTGGGGCGGGCAGGTGGAGAACTGGCACGAGGGCGATCACCTGGCCAAGGCGGCTGAACGGGTGGGCCTTGATCCGGTTGAACTCGCCGCCGCCGTCGATGCACAGACAGAACGGCTCAACGCCGTGGTGGAGGCCAACCAGGTGGCCCAGCGCGAGGCCGGCCACTATGGCGTGCCGATGATCGCCTTCAATGGCGAACCCTTCTTTGGTCAGGACCGGTTTGATCAGTTCAAATGGCGGCTGGAACAACAGGGGATGGCCCGTCGCGAAGGCTGACGACCATAAGCTGGTACGCGGCTTGGCTGGACCTGATACAGTCAGCCCTGGGGGCGCGTTCGGCGTGCTTCTGGCCCAATCAGGGCCTCACATTTCTGCAGATGGTTCATGAGCGATTCCAAACCGCCCTCCGGTCCGCCGGAGCCGACCCCCGTCTCGGCCATGATCCGGGCGCGTCTGAAGTCTTCCAACAAGCGCTTCTTCGCCAACGACAATATCGCCGCCTTCCTTGAGCCCGGCGAGCTCGAGGGGCTGCTGGATGAGGTTGAGGGCAAGTTCCGTTCGGTGCTGGACAGCCTGGTGATCGATACCGAGAGCGATCACAACACCCAGGATACAGCGCGGCGGGTGGCCAAGATGTACCTCACCGAAGTGTTCCGCGGCCGCTATGCCGAGGCGCCTCCGGTGACGGAGTTCCCCAACGCTTCATCCCTCAACGAGCTGATGATTGTCGGGCCGATCACAGTCCGCAGCGCTTGCAGCCACCACTTCTGCCCCATCATGGGCCGGCTCTGGGTCGGCCTGATGCCCAATGAGCATTCCAATCTGATCGGCCTGTCGAAGTACTCCCGCCTCGCCGAATGGGTGATGTCGCGACCGCAGATCCAGGAGGAAGCCATCACCCAGATGGCTGAACTGCTGATGGAGAAGGTTCGTCCCGATGGCCTGGCCGTGGTGATGGAGGCCGATCACTTCTGCATGCACTGGCGCGGGGTCAAGGACTCCGAGACCAAGATGACCAACAGCGTCATGCGGGGGTCTTTCCTGAAGGATCACACCCTGCGCAGCGAGTTTCTCTCGCTGATCAAGTCCAGCAAGTAGGTAAGGCGTCATGCTCGTTCGTTGTCTCTACGCCAGCCGCCCCTCCACCGCCCTGCAGGGCGCCGAGCTGGATCGCATCCTGCATCAATCCCGGAAAAACAATCCGGCCCTGGGCATCACCGGCCTTCTCTGCGTCTCCGACAACCTTTTCATCCAGGTGATCGAGGGGGGACGGGACGAGGTCTGCGAGCTCTACAACGCCATTGTTCGCGACGAGCGCCACCAGAACGTCCGGATGCTCGTGTTCGAGGAGATCTCTGAGCGCCAGTTCGGTCACTGGACCATGGGCCAGGTGAGCATCAAGAAGCTCAACCCCTCGCTGGTGCTGAAATATTTCCGCCGGCTGGAGTTCAATCCCTTCGAGTGTTCGGGCTCGGCGACCCTGTCGCTGCTCAACGACCTTGTGGCGACGGCGTCGATCGTCAATCGCGGGGATTAAGTCTCGCGGTATTATAATACCATTCGCATTTGAGCCGTGATTTATAAGGCTTTCTGGGTCATCCGTGTTGACAAGGTGGCGCGTGGCACGTACATGCCGCGCCTCACGTCGCCGGCGCTACGCCGCCGTCGCAACTAACGGATCGTCCCCATGATGAAGACCACGGCTTCTTTGAAGCCTGCCGAGGTCGAGAAGAAGTGGATCGTGATCGATGCTGAGAACGCCGTGGTCGGCCGCCTCGCTTCGTTCATCGCCATGCGTCTTCGCGGCAAGCACCGGCCCGACTACACCCCGCACGTCGATTGCGGCGACTATGTCGTCGTCGTCAACGCCGACAAGGTGAAGTTCACCGGCAAGAAGCTGACCGACAAGGTCTACTACTGGCACACCGGCCATCCCGGCGGCATCAAGGAACGCACCGCGGACAAGATCCTCGGCGGCAAGTTCCCCGAGCGCGTGCTGGAAAAGGCCGTGGAGCGGATGCTGCCCAAGGAAAGCCCCCTGGCCCGCAAGCAGATGACTCACCTGCGCATCTACACCAGCGCTGAGCATCCGCACGCCGCCCAGAACCCCGAGACCATCGCGTTCGCTGACATGAACGCCAAGAACGTGCGGAGCGCCTGAGGCCCATGTCCGAGACCCAAGGTTTCGAGGCCCTGCAAAGCCTCTCGTCCAATCCTGAATCGGCCCCCCGTGAGCCGGTCATCGACCAGTACGGCCGCTCCTACGCCACCGGCAAGCGCAAGAACGCCGTGGCCCGGGTGTGGATCAAGCCCGGCAAGGGCAAGATCACCATCAACGGCCGCGACCAGGAGATCTATTTTGCGCGCCCCGTGCTGCGCATGATGATCGCCCAGCCGCTGGAGATCGCTGACCGTCTGGGCCAGTTCGATGTCATCGTCACCGTCAAGGGTTCGGGCCTGTCGGGCCAGGCGGGCGCGGTCCGTCACGGCATCGCCAAGGCGCTGACCTATTACGAGCCGGGCCTGCGTCCGGTCCTGAAGCCGCACGGCTTCCTGACCCGCGACTCCCGCGTCGTTGAGCGTAAGAAGTACGGCAAGGCCAAGGCCCGCCGTAGCTTCCAGTTCTCGAAGCGCTAGTCGCGCGCGAACACCGCGTATGCGAAATGGGGCGCTTCGGGAGACCGGAGCGCCCTTTTTCTTGTCCATCGTCCCAAGCGGGAGACGACCATGGCCCACAAGATCTTCATCGACGGCGAAGCCGGCACCACGGGTCTGCAAATTCGCCAGCGTCTGGCGGACCGGCGCGATCTCGAGGTGGTCTCAATCGACCCGGCGCGGCGCAAGGACGCCGAGGCCCGGGCCGAGCTGCTCAACAGTGTCGATGTGGCTATCCTTTGCCTCCCGGATGACGGCGCCCGCGAGGCTGTGGCGATGATCGTCAACCCGGAGGTACGGGTCATCGATCCCTCGACCGCCCATCGTACGGCGCCGGGTTGGACCTTTGGTTTTCCTGAGCTTATGCCGGGCCACCGGCAGGCGATCGCCGCGTCAAAGCGGGTCACCAATCCAGGGTGCTGGTCCACCGGCTTCATCGCCCTGGCCGCTCCCCTGGTCCGGGCGGGCCTGATTCCTGCCGATTCGGCGCTCTCCGTGCACGGAGTGTCTGGCTATTCGGGCGGCGGCAAGGGACTGATTGCGGAGTTCGAGGACCAGCCTGCGCCAGCGCCCTCGGCCGACGCCTTCCGACCTTACGGCTTGACCCTGGCCCACAAGCACCTGCCGGAGATGGTCGCCTTTACGGGGCTGTCGCATCCCCCGATCTTCTCCCCAGCCGTCGGTCGGTATGCCCAGGGGATGATGGTTGAGATCCCGCTGGCGCTCTGGGCCCTGCCAGGTCAACCGAAGGTCAGCGATCTGAGTGCGGCCCTGTCCGAGGCCTATGCTGGCGAAGCCTTCGTCTCCGTCGCCACAGACCTGGAGGTCGCTAGCCTGAGTCAGGCCCGGGCAGGCGCGGCGGGTTATGTCCAGGCCCTGGACCCGGAAGCGCTCAATGGGTCCAACAGTCTCAAGCTCTATGTCTTCGGGGATGAATCTAAGGGCCAGGCGAGGCTGGTCGCCGTGCTGGACAACCTCGGCAAGGGCGCGTCTGGCGCAGCGGTGCAGAACCTGAACCTGATGTTGGGTCTGGATGAGGGGGCGGGGCTCACGCGCGCCTGACACCTCAACGTGGGGTTGGCGGCGCAATGAGTGCTTAACCCGGCGCGCCTACCGTCAGCCTGGTCACAGTCTGATGCGTAAGGATGCGCTTCCCATGGACCAGGCGACGCTCGTCGATCCCGAACCCCCGTCCGGCTGGTCGCAACGCGAAGCCCCGGCCCTGGACGCAGCGGCTTTTTTTGACGTCTCTCACGATCTGCTGGTCATTCGCGATATTGAAGGCGGGGTGCTGAAGGCCAGCCGCTCCTGGCTGACGACCCTTGGACATGATCCCGCCGAAATGGAGGGGCGCCCGCTATTGCGGTTTGTCCACCCGGACGATCTCCCCGCCACGCAAGGCAGTGTGGAGGAGGTGGAGAACCGCAAGCCCGGCGATCCGGTTCTGGGGTTCATCAATCGCTATCGCCACAAGGACGGCAGCTACCGCACCCTTGAATGGCGGGCCCAGCGGCAGGGTGATCGCATCTATGGCGTCGCCCGGGATGTGACCGATCGGGTCGCCGCCGAACAGGCGCTGTTGCAGGCCAAGGCGGCCGCGGAGGCCGCGAGCCGCGCCAAGACCGACTTCCTGGCCAATATGAGCCACGAGGTTCGGACTCCCCTCAATGGGGTCATCGGCATCATCGACGCCCTGTCGCGCACGCCCCTCAGCCCGGAACAGGCTGAGATGGTGGGGCTTGTCCGGGACTCTGGGGTCATCCTGGAGCGGCTGGTGTCTGACTTCCTTGTGGTCTCCAAGATCGAGGCCGGGCAGTTGGACCTCGAGACACGGGCCTTTGACCTGGATGAGGCCTTGCGACCCTGTATCGAAGCCACCCGACTCCGGGCCGAGGAAAAGGGCCTCGCCTTGCATGTGACGCGGGAGGGGGCGGCCTCGGGGCGGTTTCTCGGTGATGCGATCAGGATCAGCCAGATCGTCAGCAACCTTCTGTCCAACGCAGTGAAATTCACTGAGCGCGGGCAAATTGCATTGCGGATTGGCAGGGTCGAGGGTCCGCAAGGCGATCATCTGACCCTTGTGGTGGAAGACACTGGCGTTGGCTTCGACGCCGACGCCGCCACGCGGCTATTCGACCGCTTCAGCCAGGCCGATGAGACCATCAGCCGTCGCTTCGGGGGCACGGGACTTGGTCTGTCGATCTGCCGCTCCCTGGCCGAGCTGATGGGCGGCGATATCTCGGCGGCCTCGGAACCTGGCCGTGGGAGTCGCTTTGTGGTCTCGATCCCGTTACCGAGAGCGACGCCGGCCGAGGTGGGGGACGCCTCGATCGTGTCTGCCCCCAGGCCGACGGACGCGCCGCAGAGCCTGAAGATCCTGCTGGCCGAGGACCATCCGACCAATCAGCGAGTCGTGCAGTTGATCCTGGCCAGTCAGGGCGCCGAGCTGGTCACAGTGGAGGATGGCCGTCAGGCGGTGGAGGCCTTTGCCGCAGGAGGGTTCGATATTGTGCTCATGGATATGCAGATGCCCCACATGGATGGCCTGACAGCCACCCGCGCCATTCGGGCCATGGAGGCGGAGAGGGGACTCACGCCGACCCCCATCGTCATGCTGAGCGCCAACGCCATGGCCGAGCATCAGGCCGAGGCGCTGATGGCCGGGGCGAATATTCATGTGGCCAAGCCGATCACCGCCGCCAGCCTATTTGCGGGCATCGAGGCGGTGCTCGCGCCCTGAGCGGCCGGCTTTCATCCAGGGGCCACAATCGCGCGTATAGTGAGGCATGACCTTGCTCCATGCTCTCCATCGTCGCGCCGTCCTCCTGGGCGCCACGGCGCTCGCCGCTTGCAGCGGTACGCCGCAGGCCAAGACCCCTGATCGCTTCTCCACGTCCCCCTGGCGCAAGCTGAGTGATGCGCAGTGGCGGAGCCAGCTGTCGCCGGCGGCCTATCAGGTTCTGCGGCGTGAAGGGACCGAGCGGGCCGGCTCCAGTCCGCTGGACAAGGAGACCCGACGCGGAACCTATGTCTGTGCGGGCTGTGAGCTGCCGCTGTTCAAATCGGACTGGAAGTACGCCAGCGGCACGGGCTGGCCGAGCTTCTATCGTCCGATGGACGGCGCGCTTGGGGAGAAGACAGACTTCAAGATCGGCTTCCCCAGAACCGAATATCATTGCGCCCGGTGTCTCGGGCACCAGGGGCATGTGTTCAAGGACGGGCCGCGGCCGACGGGTCTGCGCTACTGCAACAACGGTGTGGCGCTCAAATTCATCCCGGCCTGATCAGCCAACGAAATTCTAGGCCGCGGTTCGGCGGCGCCCTAAGAGGTCTCTCAACAAGGGATCACACCTTAGGGAGGATGAATGAGACACCATCTTGCACGACGTCTGGCCATGGCCGCGTCGGCCGCTGTTCTGGCGACGCTGGCCGCTGGGTCCGCGGCCGCTGAAGTCGCGATTGTCGCGCCGGCCGAGGCCGGGTTCGCCGCACCGGGGGTTGAGGCCCTGAAGGCGGAGATGCAGAGCCTGATCGACCAGAAGAAGCTGGCTGGCGCGGTCACCCTGCTCGCGCGCCAGGGCAAGGTCGTCCACTTCGAAGCCTATGGCGTCCAGGACGTGGCCACTGGTCAGCCGACCACCCGCGACACCATCTACCGCATCGCCTCCATGACCAAGCCGGTCGCCGGGGTGGCCATGATGATCCTTTGGGAAGAAGGCAAGTGGAGCCTGGATGATCCAGTCTCCAAGCACATTCCCGAGTTCGCTGGCCTGAAGGTCCTGACCGCAGATGGGGGAACTGAGCCGCAGACTCATCCCATGACCATGCGTGAGCTGATGAGCCATACCGCCGGCTTTGATGTCAGCGCCGGCTACGAGGATGACGGCCTGCAGGACGGCGACCTCCAGGCGATGATCGACAAGCTTGCGGCCCTGCCCCTGGCGGTCCAGCCCGGGACGGACTGGCGCTACGGGCCCAGCGTCAACATCCAGGGCTATATCGTTGAGAAGCTGTCGGGCCAGAGCCTGGATGACTTCTTCCGCAGCCGCATTTTTGAGCGCCTCAAGATGGGCGACACCGGCTTCCATGTGGACGCCGGCAAGCTGGATCGCGTCTCGGCGGTGCACACCTACGGTCCCGACGGACAGGTTGTTCCCGCCGGCGATGTCCGGCCTGCGCCCACCAGCCCTCCGACCTTCCTGTCGGGCAGCGGCGGACTGTTCTCCACCGCCGAGGACTACTGGCGCTTCGCCCAGATGCTGGCCAATGGCGGCGAACTCGACGGTGCGCGGATCCTCAAGCCGGAGACCGTGGAGCTAATGCGCACCAACGTGTTGGCCGAAGGGGTCACTGTGGATCTCTACGGGCCCAGCCAGAGGGGTGTCGGCTTTGGCCTCGACTTCGCCGTGATCATGGACCCAGCTGCAGCGGGCACGCCCCAGGGCCTCAACTCCTTCTATTGGGGCGGAGCCTTCGGGACCTGGTTCTGGATCGACCCCACCAACGACCTGGTGTTCGTCGGCATGATCCAGAACCTGCGCGGCAGTATTCCAGGCGCTGGTACGCCGCCTATGCGGGATATCTCGCCGCGCCTGGTCTATGAGGCCCTGGTGACCCCCTGAGCCCTGGCGCCAGCCGTCCTGCCTGGGGCGGCTGGCCTAGAGCCCTTTCTGATCTGGTTGCTTCCGTCAGATCGGATAAAAAGGGCTCTAAANNTCAATCAGATCGGATAAAAAGGGCTCTAAATCAAAAAGTTAGAGCATTTTCGATCCGGTAACCGCCTGACACTTATCGGAAAATGCTCTAGTTCATCTGATTGGCCGGATCAGCGAAGAACAACAGCGACAGCGCGGCCAGGGCGGCGACGTCCCGGTCAGGCGATCCGGGTTGCGGCAGATAGATGGCCGGCGACATGATGCGATTGAAATCAATCCCTCCGATCTCCTGGCCGTCCTTCAGAAAGACATAGCCGGCGATCCGTCCAGTGGGCAGGGGCACGCCGCCAATCCGCTGGGTCTGAACGCGAATTGTCTGACCGCCATAGGCCATTTCACCGGCGCGCTGGGGTTGTGACATGCGCGCCAGCAGGCCCGCCTTCTGCAGGGCGAGCTCAAAACTGATATCGGGCGCTGGCTGGCCGTTTAGAGTGAACACACAGCCATAGCTCAGATCTTCGCGCTCAAAGGCGATCCACCCCAGCTGTGTGCGACGTTGCCCACCTGAGCACTGGGCCTCCAGCTCCGGGATCGAGGGGCTAGAGACCTTGAAGCGAGTCCGTGCGCTGTCGCGGGAGATGGCCTGGCCCAGGGCCCGGAAGCTGGAACTGCGCGTGGCGGTCTCTCCGGTGTATTCAGCGAGGTCGTATCCGTAGCCCAACAATCCGGGGACGCGCCGGGGTTTCAGCTCCAACTTCTGGGTCGTCTCGGTCATGGGCGTCTGGGCCCCGACAGAACTTGCCAGGATCAAGCTGGCGACAACGCCTAGAATTGCTCGCCCAATCATGGGTCACCATCCCTGATGGCTGGACCCCACTGGGGGTCAGGACTTCACCTTCACATAGCTGCCGGGGGCGTCCTCAATCGGCTTCAACGGCCCGTTGGCGGGATCGCGGGCGGCGACCAGATCGCCAGAGTGGCTCTTCAGCCAGCCGGCCCAGTGGGGCCACCAGGACCCAGGGGTTTCGACAGCGCCGGCCTGCCATTCGGCCAGGGTGGGCGGTAGCTGGTCGAAGGTCCAGTGCTGGTATTTCTTCGCCGCCGGCGGATTGACGACGCCAGCAATGTGCCCCGATCCGGCCAGAGTGAAGGTTACTGGTCCGCCGAACAGGCGTGCGCCGCGGTAAACGGAGACCGCCGGAGCAATGTGATCCTCCCGCGAGGATTGGACATAGATGGGCGTATTGACGATCCCGAGGTCCAGCTTCACCCCGTCCACCTCGAGCTCGCCCTTCGCCAAGGCGTTCTGGCCATAGAACTTGCGCAGATAGAACATGTGCAGCGCCTTGGGCATGCGGGTCTGGTCGGAATTCCAGAACAGCAGGTCAAAGGGGCGCGGCTCCTTGCCCATCAGATAGTTGTTCACGAAGAACGACCAGATCAGGTCGTTGGACCGCAGGACATTGAAGGTGTCGGCCATGGCCTGACCGGACAGGACACCGCCCTCGGCGTCCATCTTCTGCTCCAGATCCTTCAGCCAGGCCTCATCGGTGAACAGCAACAGGTCGCCAGCCTCGGCGAAGTCCTGCTGGGCGGCGAAGAAGGTAGCCGAAGCGATCCGCTTGTCCCCCTTGGCGGCCATGTGCGCCAGGGCGGCCGAGAGCAAGGTGCCCCCGATGCAATAGCCTACCGTATTCACTGACTTGACGCCCGCCTGGGTCATGGCCGCGTCGGTGGCCTCATAAATGCCCTGCCGCAGGTAGTCGTCAAAGGTCTTGGTGGCCAAGCTCTGGTCAGGATTGACCCAGGATACGACGAAGACGGTGATCCCCTGGTCAGTGAGCCAGCGGATCATCGAATTGTCGGGGCGCAGGTCGANNAGGATGTAGAACTTGTTGATCCAGGGCGGGAAGATCACCAGCGGGATCTCATGGACCTGGTCCGTTGACGGGGTGAACTGCAGGAGCTGCAGCAGCTCGTTCTGGAACACGACCTTGCCAGGCGCCGTGGCGACGTTCTCGCCGATCTTGAACTGCTCGTAGTCGGTCTGGCTGATGGACAGCTGTCCGCCGCCGCGGGCCAGGTCGGCGGCGAAATTCTCCATGCCACGAACGAGGCTCTCGCCGCCGGTGGCCATGATCTCGCGCAGGGCGGTTGGATTGCTCGCCAGGAAGTTCGTTGGCGAAAAGGCGTCGGTGAGCAGTTTCATGAAGAACTCGACGCGACGACGCGCCATCGGATCGACGCCTTCGACCCCGCCCACCAGTCCATTCAGCCAGTCGGCCGTGACCAGATAGGACTGCTTCATAACGTCAAAGACCGGGTTTTCCGACCAGTCTGGGTCGAGGAAGCGCTTGTCGCCTTTGGCGGGGGTGGCCACCGGGCTCGGTGTCTCGCCTGTCAGGCGCCGCGCAGTGGACTGCCAGAGATCCATGTAGCGCGACAGGAGGTCCGCCTGGGCGCGGACCAGGCGATCTGGCTGGCTGGCGAGCTTGCCCATGACCTCGGTGAGGGCAGGGGCGATATGGAAGGGGTCGGTGGAGAGCGCCGCTGGCCGGTCGGCGTTGCGCAGGGCGGCTTCGGCGATTGCGCCCTGGGCCGTCATGGCGGCACGGGCGAGGTTCGTCGACAGGGTTTCCAGCAATCGCTGTTGGTCAGGACTCATCTGAGCCGCCGCCAGCGGCGGTTGGGGGGCGCGCGCTTCTGCCTGGGGGGGCGGTGGCGCCGAGTCTTGCCTGGGCGGCGTCTGCTTCGCCGACTTGGGAGCCGCCGACGACACCTTGGGCTTGGCTGGCGGCTTGGGTTTCGCCGCCGGCGCCTTCCCGGCTGAGGCCTTTGCCGGCGAGGGGCTGGGCGATGCGGACTTGGCCGCCGTCTTGCGGCTCTTAGGACTTTTTTCGCTCATGGACAGCCGTCCTCCCGGCAGATGGGCCTATCGCGGCCCTTTCGCTGGACCGCATCATGTCATAAGAGCGAGGCGGAAATGAATGTCTCAGCAGGTCTTTTTCAAAACACGACGAGCGCCGTCGCCGGGCGAGGCGTCGGCGTGTGCCTTGTGGCGATGCTGCTGACCTGCTGTGCGGGGGTGAGCCCCTTTTACTCGGGGCCCGTGGATCCGCAGTCGCCTGCGGCTCAGGCCGTGCTCGACTCGGCGCGGGCTGACCGCGCCTATCCGAAGTTCAGCGACATTCCCCCGGCGCCGACTGATTTTCGCACACCCAGGGCCTGGGCTGCGGCGGTGGCCGATGTCGAGGCTGCGCGCAGCGAGCTCCTTTCCGAGACGGCGCCGGCGACTTGGACGTTGAGCGACACCGAGGCCTTCGCCGCCAGGGCGCAGGCCGATGTAGAGCCGCCGCCGCTCGCTGGGGCGCCAGCCAACACTGAGGCCTTCGCCCGGGACGCCCGGGAGCGAGCTACACCGCCTCCGTCGTCCCGTTGAGGGGACCTGCGGAGGCGAAAAAATCCCCGAACCTGCTTGGCGGACTCCAGCCCGGAGTCTATCCATGCGCGACTTTCAGCTCCCCAACGCCGCAGCAGCGGCAGAGCTTGCAATGACCCCCGAATTCCATCGAATCCGTCGCCTCCCGCCCTATGTCCTTGAGGAGGTGAACCGCATCAAGGCGCGGCTTCGCGCCGAGGGCACTGACATTATCGACTTCGGCATGGGCAATCCCGACATGCCGACGCCGAAGCACATCGTCGAAAAGATGATCGAGACCGCCCGTGACCCCAAGGCGGGACGCTACTCGGCCTCCAAGGGCATCATCGGCCTGCGTCGCGCCATGGCCGGCTACTACAAGCGTCGCTTTGGCGTCACCCTGAACCCGGACACCGAGGTGATCGCCACCCTGGGCTCCAAGGAAGGGTTCGCCAACCTGGCCCAGGCGCTGACCGCGCCCGGCGACGTCATCATCTGTCCGAACCCGGCCTATCCGATCCACGCCTACGGTTTCATCATGGCCGGCGGGGTGATCCGCCATGTCCCGGCCCATTCGCCGGAAGAGTATCTGGCGGGAGTCAGCCGTGCGGTGAAGCATTCGGCGCCGCCGCCCAGCGTGCTGATCCTGTCCTATCCGTCCAACCCCACGGCCCAGTGTGTGGACCTGGACTTCTACAAGGACGCCATCGCGCTGGCCCGGAAGCACGACCTGCTGGTCATTTCCGACATCGCCTATTCGGAGATCTATTTCGACGACAATCCGCCGCCTTCGGTGCTGCAGGTCGAGGGCGCCAAGGACATCGCCGTCGAGGTCAATTCACTGTCGAAAACCTACGCCATGGCTGGCTGGCGCGTGGGCATGGTGGTGGGCAATGAGCGCATCTGTAACGCGCTCGCCCGGGTGAAATCCTATCTCGACTATGGCGCCTACACGCCCATCCAGGTGGCGGCCGCCACCGCCCTGAACGGGCCCCAGGACTGCGTCGCCGAGATTCGCGCGATCTATAAGTCCCGCAGGGATGTGCTTGTGGAATCCATGAAGCGGGCCGGCTGGGACATTCCTTCGCCAGATGCTTCGATGTTCGCCTGGGCGCCGGTGCCCGAGAAGTTCAAAGAAGCCGGGGCTTTGATGTTCTCCAAGCTGCTCATCGAGGAGGCTGGGGTGGCGGTGGCGCCTGGTGTCGGCTTCGGGGAGTATGGCGAGGGGTTTGTCCGGGTGGGTCTGGTTGAGAATGAGCACCGGATCCGCCAGGCCGCCCGCAATGTGAAGAAGTTCCTGGCCAACGCCGACGAGATTCTCGCCAGGGCCCACAATACGGTGACTAGCTGATGAGTTCTCGCAACTGGCGCGTCGGAGTCGCGGGTCTGGGCACAGTGGGCGCAGGCCTGCTGTCCTTTCTGAGTGAACGGCCGGGCTTTGCGCCGGCCGGCGGCCTGGTGACGGTGAGCGGCGTTTCCGCCCGTTCTAGGAGCCGGCCGCGACCCTTCGACATCTCTGGCCTCACCTGGTTCGATGATCCTGTCGCCCTGGCCCAATCGGATGAGGTTGATCTGTTTGTCGAGCTGATCGGCGGGTCTGACGGTCCAGCCAAGGCCGCCGTCGAGGCGGCCTTGAAGGCCGGCAAGCCCGTTGTGACGGCCAACAAGGCGCTGATCGCTGAGCATGGCGCCGCCCTAGCCGCCTTGGCTGAGGCGTCTGGCGTCCCCCTGCTGTTTGAGGCCGCCGTCATGGGGGGCACGCCGGCGGTGAAGATGGTCCGTGAGGCCATGGTTGGCGACGATGTCCAGAGCATCTCTGGCATCCTCAATGGCACCTGCAACTTCATCCTCAGTGAGATGGAGCAGGGCGGTCGCGCTTTTGAGGACGTGCTCGCCGAAGCCCAGCGGCTAGGCTATGCCGAGGCCGATCCGACCATGGATGTGGGCGGCTTTGATGCGGCCCACAAGATCACCATTCTGGCGGCGCTCGCCTTCAACTGCGCCCCCGATTTCGCCGCCTGCGAGGTGGAGGGCGTCGACCAGGTGGAGTTGCTTGATATCCGCATGGCCAAGGATCTCGGCTATCGTATCAAGCTGATCGCCTCGGCTGAGCGCAGCGACGAGGGCGTCTCGGTGCGGGTTCACCCGTCCCTGGTGCCGTTGGCTCACCCCCTGGCCCAGGCCGGCGGAGCGCTGAACGCCCTCTTCATCGAGGGCCGCAGATTGGGGCGGATCTTCATTCAGGGGGCCGGGGCTGGCGCGGGGCCGACCGCCGCGGCCGTGGCCGCCGATATCGCCGACGTCATGACGCAGGCGGTTCGCCCTGTCTTCCAGCACCCGGCGACGGATCTGGCCGCCTTTACGCCTGTGGACCGAAGCCGCAGTCTGGTGCGCGCCTATCTGCGCCTGCTGGTGAAGGACGAGCCGGGCGTCATTGCGGCGGTGTCCGAAACCCTGGCCGAGGCCGGCGTGTCCATCGAGAGCTTCCTGCAGAAGCCCGTCGAAGACGCTGAGGGCGTGCCGATCGTCCTGACCACCCATTCGGTCTCTGAGGCGGTTCTGGCGCAGGCGGTGGAGCGGATCGGGGATCATCCAGCCGTCATCAAGGCGCCACGTCTGATGCGAATCGCCCGGATATGAGACTTCCCGGAGACTGAAAGACCCGCACGGGCAGGACGGAGACCGACATGAGCGCTGAGACCCTCGATCGCGGATTGGTGCTGGACTCGGTGCGGGTGACGGAGATCGCCGCCATCGCCGCCTGGAGCCTGGTGGGGCGGGGTGATGAGAAGGCGGCAGATCAGGCCGCGGTGGACGCCATGCGCACCGCCCTCAATGATCTCGCCATCGACGGTGAGATCGTCATTGGCGAGGGCGAGCGCGATGAAGCGCCCATGCTCTATATCGGCGAGAAGGTCGGCCGGGGCGGACCGGCTGTCGATATTGCGCTCGACCCGCTCGAAGGCACGACGCTGACGGCCAAGGCGATGTCGAACGCGCTGACCGTCATGGCCTGGGCCCCCAAGGGCACGCTTCTGAACGCGCCCGACACCTATATGGACAAGATCGCCTGCGGACCGGGCTATCCGGCCGGGCTGATCGATCTGGACGCCTCGCCGGCCGAGAATGTTCAAGCCCTGGCCAAGGTCAGGGGCGTCGACGCCAGTCAGATCACCGTCTGCGTCCTGGACCGTCCCCGTCATGGTGAGATCATCGCCAGATTGAGAGAGGTGGGCGCCCGGGTCCATCTGATCACCGACGGGGATGTGGCAGGCGTCATCAACACCGCAGACCCCGATACCGGCATCGACCTCTATCTCGGTCAGGGGGGCGCGCCTGAGGGGGTGCTCGCCTGCGCGGCGCTGAAATGTGTCGGCGGCCAGTTTCAAGGGCGACTGGTTTTCCGCAACGCAGATGAGCGGATGCGCGCCGAACGCTGCGGCATTACCGAGCTCGACAAGAAGTACGACCTGCATGAGATGGTGCGGGCCGACGCCATTTTCGCCGCCACGGGCGTCACCAAGGGGGTGCTTCTGGATGGGGTGCGGCTGAAGGACGGCTTCGTCCACACCCACTCCATGGTCATGAATTCCTTCACCCGCACGGTCCGGGAAGTGCGGATGAAGCGGCCGGTCTGACCCATGGGGCGGATTTGACCATGGCCGACGGCGCGGGCGTTCTGGGCTACCTGGATATGGACCGCTCCCTGAGCGGCCGCCTGTGGCGCGCTCGGCCGGCTGATCCAGCTCTGGTTCGTAGCCATCAGATGGCCCTGGGGCTGGATGAACCCATGGCGCGCGCCCTGGCGTCCCGGGGGATAACGGCTGAGGCTGCCGGCAGCTACCTGCAGCCGACCCTGAAGGCGCTGTTCCCAGATCCCTCGACCTTCGCCGACATGGACAAGGCCGCCCGCATCCTTGTGGACGCCCTGGTGACCGACAAGGCCGTGGTGGTCTTCGCCGACTATGACGTGGACGGCGCCTCCAGCGCGGCCCTTCTGGTGCGCTGGTTCGCCGCCCTGGGCAAGAATCTGACCATCTATGTGCCAGACAGGGTCGCCGAGGGCTATGGCCCCTCGCCAGCCGCCTTCCGCCGGCTGCGGGAGGAGGGGGCTGATCTGGTGGTGACGGTGGACTGTGGCGCCGCCGCCGTGGACGCCATCGCCTGCGCTGCTGAAATCGGCCTTGATGTCGTGGTGGTCGATCATCACCTGATGCGTGACGACGTCCCAGTCTGCGCCGCCCTGGTCAATCCCAATCGACCCGATTGCCCGTCAGGGCAGGGGGTCTTGGCGGCGGCTGGTGTGACCTTCGTCCTGCTCGCCGCGCTCAACCGCGAGGCGCGCGCCCGTGGGTTGTTCGCCGAGCGGGCGGAGCCGGATTTGCGGCAGTGGCTGGATCTGGCGGCCATGGGTGCGGTCTGCGACGTGACACAGCTTGTGGGCTTCAATCGCGCCCTCACAGCCCAGGGGCTGAAGGTGATGTCAGCCTGGGCCAATCCAGGCCTCAAGGCCCTGCTTGAGGCCGCTGGCTCCAAGGGACCGGCGACGACGTTTCACGCCGGATTTGTCCTGGGTCCAAGAATCAATGCGGGCGGCCGGATCGGCCGCTCCGACCTCGGGGCCCGGCTGCTCTCCACAGACGATGCCGACGAGGCGCGAAAGATCGCCCTGGAACTGGACGCTCTGAACGCCTCTCGTCGGGAGGTGGAAGCCGAGGTCCTGGAGTCCGCCGTGCGCATCGTCGAGCGGGAAAGTAATTTCGCAGATCAGCCCCTTTTGCTGGTCGCCGCCGATGACTGGCATCCCGGTGTCATTGGGATCGTCGCTGGTCGGCTGCGCGAGCGGTATCGTAAGCCGGCCCTGGTGGTGGGCATCGACCGCGCCGCCGACGTCGGCAAAGGTTCGGGGCGGTCGCAGCCAGGGGTGAATCTTGGCCGCGCGGTGCAGGCAGCCTTTGACGCGGGCTTATTGCTTGCCGGCGGCGGTCACGCCATGGCTGCTGGTTTGTCGGTGCGCCCCAGCGCCCTGCCGGAGCTGCGGGAGTTTCTCTGCGCCCGACTTGGCGTTGAAGCGGAGGCCGCGGCGGAAGCTGACGCCCTGGAGATTGACGCCCTGATCACAGCGGCCGGCGCTGATCGCGGTCTGTTGGACTCCTTCCAGCGGCTAGCCCCGTTTGGACCCGGAAACCCAGAACCCCTGTTCGCCATCGCTGAGGCGCGGGTGGAGCGCCCGATGATGCTTCGGGGTGGTCATGTGCGTTGCACCCTCACCGACCGCTCTGGGGGCCGTCTGAAGGCCGTGGCGTGGCGGGCGGAAGAGACCGAGGTCGGGCGACGGCTGATGAGCGGCGGCGGCGCACTGCATGTGGTCGGCCGTCTGAAGGCGGATGATTGGAACGGACGGCAGGGCGTGGAGCTCGAGATCGACGACATCGCCGACCCCCGTCGCAAAAACGTCTAGAGAGCGGGTTGCGTGGGGCAGGGAAGGCGGATATAGAGCCGCCCTCCGCGTCGAGTGGTCCCTTCGTCTATCGGTTAGGACGCCAGGTTTTCAACCTGGAGAGAGGGGTTCGACTCCCCTAGGGACTGCCACGCGGAGCTTTCTTTCCATCTCAAAATTTGGTCGCTTGCGCGGGTTGTCTGGCGCAACGAAGAGCTGCTCTGCGCGTTGGTTTCCAGCATTTCGAGGGAGACCCAACCATGAAACCTCTGACGCTTCTGGCGACAGGCGCCGCCGCACTGGCGCTGGCGGCCTGCACCAATCCCAATCCGGAAGAGACCGACACCGCCGCGACCATGCCTGACACCAGCACGGCTCAGTCCCCAGCGCCCGACGCTGGCGAGACGGGGGTGGCAGGATCGAACGCGATGTCCGGGGATCCGGCCCAATCCGCCGCTGGGATGGGCCCCGAAGGTGACCAGGCCCTGCCGCCGGTTGATGTTCCCAAGGTGGCGAACTAGCCGGCGGCCGCCCGCCATCCGCCAGCCCCCATGCCACAACCGACTGTCTCGCGGTCGTTTTCGCTATTGCCAAGCTTGTTCGCGCAAATGGTTATTGACGGCCTGTGCCTAACGAGAACAGTGTTATGACTGGCCCGGTTCCGAGGATCGAAGGAGACCGGACCAGAGGGGCGCATGTCTGGTTACGATTATCACGATGCCGGCGCAGACGACGCTGTACGCATCAGCGGGCGGGTGAAGTGGTTCGATGCGGGCAAGGGGTACGGCTTCGTCGTGCCGGACGACCCCAGTAAGACCGACCTGAAAGACGTCCTGCTGCACGTCACCTCCCTGCGGGACTCCGGGCATGAAAGCGCGCTTGAGGGCGCCATCATCGTCTGCGAGGCGATCCGTCGCCCTAAGGGATGGCAGGTCGCCGAAGTTCTTGAGCTCGATGAAAGCGCTGCTCCCCCACCAGAACCACGCCGCCCCCGCGAGGATAGCCGCCGGGACAGCTATGATCGGATGCCAGATCGCACCCATGATCGTGGGGATGGCGCCGCGCGGCCGCGGCGCGCGGTCCTCGCTGGCGGGCCCCTCGAACAGGCCAAGGTCAAATGGTTCAATCGCGCCAAGGGCTATGGTTTCGTCGTGCGCGAGACCCAGCCCGGCGACATCTTTATCCACATTGAAACCCTGCGGCGCGCGGGTCTTGAGGACCTTCAGCCCGGGGACGACGTGCGGGTTCGGTTCGCCGAGGGTCCGAAAGGACTTGTCGTGGCCGAGATCGAGTCGGTAGGTCTGGCCTAGGCGCGCCCCTGCGCCGGGCGGATGGTCCTGCAGGCCGTCTGCGGTCTGCCGGAGGTCCAGCCTTGTCGTCGCTTAGGGTTCACCGTGCCGATATCCATAGACGCGGGCTTCTGACCGGCCTGACGGCTCTTGCTGCGCCTGGGTCGCTATGGGCCAAGCCCAGCCTTCCGTTGGAGCCCCTGGAAATCCTCACCTCCCGGGGACCGGCCCGCTTCAAGGTGGAACTCGCCGCTGATAACGCGAGCCGAGCGCAGGGCCTGATGTACCGCAAGTCGCTGGCGCCTGATCGCGGGATGCTGTTCGACTTTCACACCCCGCGGCCCGTCTCCTTCTGGATGCGCAACACCTACATTTCCCTCGATATGATCTTCATCCGCGCCGACGGCCGCATCCTGTCGATCGCCCGCAACACTGTTCCCCTCTCCGAAGAGGGGGTGCCGTCTGGCGGACCGGTGCGCGCGGTGCTGGAACTGGTGGGCGGACGGGCGGCTGAGATCGGCGCACTGCCGGGTGACCGCGTCGTCCATCGGATCTTTCCCCGTGGATGAAGCCGACGAACTGATTCCGACGCCGCCAGACGGTTTTGTCCGCTCAGAAGGGCGCGGCGCCTATTCAGGACACAACGGCCCCTATTTCCATCGCGCCAATCCGGGCGAGGCCACAGAACAGGCCTTTTTTGCTCTTCCGCGACATGCGAACGGCCTTGGTCTGGTCCATGGGGGCATGCTGACCAGCTTTCTAGACGGCCTGATGGGCGCCGCCGTATTCCGGGCCGCCCGGCGCCCTGGGGTCACCATCCATCTGTCGGTGGACTTCCTGCACATGGGGCGGGTCGGGGAGTGGGTGATGGGCGAATCACGGGTCACGCGCCTGACTCGCGACGTGGCCTTTGTCGAAGGTCGCGCTTATGTCGGCCGTCGGGACGTGGTCCGGGGCTCCGGCGTGTTCAAACTGATGCATCGTCGGGACTGATCGGCTCGCCTCACATTGCGGTGCGAAGCCTTGCGTGGCATGAGACGGCCGTTGTCGGCGTCCGTCTCGGGGCGTAGCGCAGCCTGGTAGCGCATCTGCTTTGGGAGCAGAGGGTCGCGTGTTCGAATCACGCCGCCCCGACCAGACGCCGATATCTGGCGCTCTCGCCCTCTCGCCCGCGGGATGTCGAGGACCACATAGTGTTTCGCCTTCGGGCCCTGGAGCGTCGTCAGGCTGTCGTCTGGCGAACTGCAGGGCGCCGGATCGCCAATGGGACAGCCATATGCTTGCGCGCATCCTTCGCCCCGCCAAGAACGCCATGCAGTCTGGACACGGCAAGTCCAAGGACTGGGTTCTGGAGTTCGAGCCGGCCAGCGCCAGACGCCCGGACGCTCTGATGGGCTGGACGCAGACCGACGACACCCGCACCCAGCTGCGCCTGTCCTTCGACACCAAGGAAGAAGCCGTGGCCTATGCCGAGCAGAACGGCATCGCCTTCGAGGTCTTCGACCCGAAACCCGCCAAGCGGATCATCAAGGCCTACGCCGACAATTTCGCCTTCGGCCGCAAGGTTCCCTGGACCCACTAGGGCCGACCCCACACGCGCCCTTAGCTCAACCGGATAGAGCATCCGCCTTCTAAGCGGACGGTTGCAGGTTCGAGTCCTGCAGGGCGCGCCATCCTGGCGCAACCTGAAATCGACATCTGATGCGACTGCGCGTCAGGGAAGTGTCGGCTCGCTGACAGACATGGCGGTTGTCTTCAGATCAGATGCAGGTGGCTAGCCCGGCCACACGGGCGATGTCGGACCGGAGGACCAATGGCTTGGCTCTCGAAGGCAGGCGGGGCGACGGACAATGTCGTATCGGTGACCCCTGTGGAAGGCGGTTGGTCGGTGACCTGCGGCCTGGCCGATCACCCGTTGATGTTCATGTCCGGCGCTCATGCCGAGGCCAAGGCGCGCAGTCTGGCCCAACTCATTGCAGCGGCCGGCGGCGACGCCCAGGTCATCGTCCATGACCGGCGCAACACCCTGATCGGCACAGTGCGCTACTTCGCGGCCGAGGGCGGAGGCGCTGAGTTCAACGGTTCATCGCCCTCGGATCCCCCGTCGCCATAGTCCGATCGGCCTGCAGGTCGATCACGACGTCGGCCCGAGCGGGCAGGGTCGCCAGGATGTGACGGGTCAGCCGCTCATAGAGCTGGATGAAGGCGGCGACCTGAGCCTGATCCATGGTGCGGCCGGCATCGTTTCCTTCAGTGAGCCGCCGGGTGCGAAGCTTCTGTTCCTGGAGCCAACGCCAGTCGGCGACCACCTCGAAGCTGGGCGCGCGTAGCAGGGTCAGGTGATCGATCCGGGCGAACAGGTCCTGGTAGCGACCAGCCAGGGCGTCATTCGCATAGGTCCGCCAGACGCCGGCCGGGTCCTCCTCGGCCTCCAGTCTGTTGATGGGCGTGGCGAGAGTCTGGGTCGACTCCGGCAAGGCTCCCACGCACCAGCCTTCAAACAGGATCAGGTCGACCGGGGCCTGGATAACCGGCCAGCTCGCCCTCGGCGCCGGCTCGTCCTGGGCCTTGTCGAACCGGGGCAGGGCCACCTCACCGCTTCCCGAAAGGTCTCCGAACAGCTTGAGGCCCTGAGCCACGTCATGGGTTCCCGGTGGGCCGCGGGTGGCCAAGAGGGGGTGGATGTCGGCGCCCAGTCGCGCCCGCGCAGCGCGGGGGAGGTAGAGGTCGTCCAGCGACAGCACCGCCACTTTCAGGCCGCGCCTACGCAACAGTCGCGCCAGCGCTTCGCACAGGGTCGACTTCCCCGAACCCTGCGCTCCGCAGACCCCGGCGATGGCCGGCCCACGACGGCCTGCCGCCAGGGCGGCCAGACGTTGGGCCAGGGGTTCGGCCACCGTCTCAATCGTGTGGCGGTAGCCCGGGGGCAGGGACTGCTCGCGCAGGAAATCGTCGACCCAGTCCGCAGGCTCGGCCATCTAGGTCGCGGCGCGCCAGGCGGCGAAGGCTTGATCCAGGTCGTCCATCAGATCAACGGGATCCTCCAGACCGATATGGAGTCGGATGAGCGGACCTCCATAGTCGCCGGGCGAGCTGCGACCAGCCAGCTGTGGATCGCAGTCAATGGCGAGGCTCTCGAAACCGCCCCACGAAAAGCCCAGGCCAAAGATCTTCAGCGCGTCGAGAAAGGCCGCCGTGGCGGAGGGCCGGCCCGGGGACAGGGTGAAGGCGAACAGACCGCAGGCCCCACTATAGTCGCGACGCCAGATGTCGCTCCCCGGGGCGTCTGGCAAGGCTGGGTGCAGCACCTGGCCCACCTCGTCGCGGCTCTTCAGCCAGCCGGCGATCTGGCGCGCCGACCTGTCGTGGCGGGCCATGCGGGTCGCCAGGGTCCGTAGGCCCCTGAGCATCTGGTAGGCGTCGTCCGGAGATACGGCCCAGCCGATGTTCAGCACGCCATCATCCAGGGCCCGGACTAGGTTCGGCGCCTTCACGGCGGCCGAGCCCATGAAGACATCGGAGTGGCCGCCCACATATTTGGTCAGGGCCTGGACGCTGATATCGACCCCATGGTCGAGGGGTTTGAACAGAAGGCCCGCCGCCCATGTGTTGTCGATGAGGGTGAGGATGTTGCGCGCCCGGGCGGCCGCGGCGATCGCCGGAACGTCCTGGAACTCGAAACTCAGGGACCCCGGAGACTCCAGCACAATCAGTCGAGTGGCGGGACCGCAGGCGGCCATGAGCGCGTCGGCGTCCAGCTTGGCCGGATAGTAGCGAACACCTACGCCGTAGCGCCTCAGAACCGTGTCGCAGAACCTGCGCGTGGGCTTGTAGATCGTGTCGACCACCAGCACCTCGTCCCCGGCCTTCAGGACAGCCAGCAGGGCGCCCGTTAGCGCCGCCAGGCCAGATGGGTAGAGGGTGACGCCCGCGGCGTGCTCAAGCTCGGCCAGGGCCTCCATCAGGGCCGACTGTGCGGCCAGGCCCTGACGCCCATAGGTCACCTGTGACTCGTGGTCGTAGAGCGCCGCCGCATTGGGCAGCAGAACCGTGGAGCCGCGCTGGATCGGCGGGCCAACGGTGCGGGCGAGGGGCGTTTGCGCCAGACCGGAGTGGATCAGGCGTGTTTCTTCGGTCATGCGGGTTGACGATCGTGAGGCATAAGGGGCGAAACTCCCTGTACTAGACCTTTCCCGTCCTGTCCGATCAAGGAGCGCCCCATGATCCGACGCCTCGCGGCGTCCGCTGTCCTGTTGCTGGTCCTGGCCGGTTGTGGTCGGGAGGCGGAGTCTCCTGAACCCGAACCGACGCCCGCCCCGACCCCGGCGGTTGTGCGGGACTTCGCCCCGACCCCAAGCCCGACCCTGCAGGCTGTGCGGCGGCGGGGGCATGTTCTGTGTGGGGTTCATGCGGGTTTGGCTGGTTTCGCCGTGCGCGACGTGCGCGGGGTGTGGCGCGGCTTCGACGTGGACATCTGCCGGGCTGTGGCGGCCGCTGTGCTGGGGGACGCCGATGCGGTGCGCTATCGGGCCGTTTCTGCGCAGAATCGGTTCGCCGAGCTTCAGGACGGCTCGGTGGATATCCTGTCGCGAAACACCTCCTGGACCCTGTCGCGGGATGCGGGCCTTGGGCTCGACTTTGCAGGGATCACCTATTTTGACGGCCAGGGCTTCATGGCCCCGCGCTCACTGAATCTGACTAGCGCTGATGAGCTCAATGGCGCCCGTATCTGCGTGCAGGCCGGAACAGCGACCGAGACCAATCTGGCGGACTATTTCAGGGCCAGGGGGCTGGAGCTCACCCCTGTGGTTCTGGATGAGGAGGCTGAGGCGCGGGCGGCTTATGAGGCTGAGGCCTGTGATGTGTTCACCGCCGATGTCTCGGCGCTCGCCTCCGCCCGCTCGCTGATGAGCAACCCCAACGCCCATGTCATCCTGCCGACCGTAATCTCAAAAGAGCCTCTCGGGCCCGTGGTCCGACAGGATGATCCAGCCTGGACCGATATTGTAAGATGGACGGTCAACGCCTTGATTATCGCCGAGGAATTGGGCGTGAATTCAACGACAGCCGAAGCCTCTCGCGAGACGGCGTCGGACCCAGACACCCGGCGCCTCCTTGGGGTGGATGGCGATCTGGGCGCTATGCTGGGGCTCGAGGCGGACTGGGCCTACGAGGCGATCACGCAGGTGGGCGCCTACAACGAGATCTTCCGACAGAATTTGGGCGCCGACTCCGGGCTGAAGCTCGAGCGAGGCCTCAACGCCCTCTGGAGCGCGCCGGATCCGGGCCTGATCTACGCGCCTCCCGTCCGCTAGAGCCCTTTCCGATCTGATTGCTTCAATCAGATCGGATAAAAAGGGCTCTAAATCATAAAGTTAGAGCATTTTTCGATCCGATAACCGCATCACACTTATCGGAAAATGCTCTAGGTGGGCTAGAAAAGCAGGACCATTGCGCACCGGCGGGCCGGGTCGAGCCCCCGGCTGGCCTCCCGATCGAGATAGGTCTGCAGAGCGCCTCGCGCGTCTTCGCCTTCGACAATGGCGAAGCCGACCGAGGCGTAGAATGGTGCGTTCCAGGGCACGTCGCGGAATGTGGTGAGGCTGAGCCCCGCCAGCCCGCGTCGCCGGGCTTCTGCGACCACGAAGGTCAGCAGACGTCGCCCCAGACCCTGGCCTTGATGCTCTCGGTGGACGTCAAGTTCCAGAATGTGCAGGCGCCCTTCCTCGATACGGGCGGCCAAAAAGGCGCCGGGGGGGGCGTCTGGCTTGGCCATCACCCACAAGAGCCCCTCGTCCACAATCGGCGCCCAGACTTTGGCGGGGGTGAAGTCGATCGGCGTCTCCGGGGCCTCTCCAGCGAAGACCTCCACCCCTTGGTCTCGGAAGAGCGTGGCGGCTGAGACCTCGATCTCGGGCAGGCGGGGAAGATCGGTTGGCCGGGCGAGGCGGACGATCATTTCCAGGCTCATGGCCCGGTGACGACAGGCGTATCGGGCAGGCTGCCCCACTCGCTCCATGAGCCGTCATAGATCGGGACCTGGTCGACCCCCAGGCGAGCCAGGGCCAGGGCCAGGACTGCGGCGCTGACGCCTGACCCGCAGGTGGTGATGATGGGACGTTCAAGATCTACGCCCGCCACCGCGAATGCGGCCCGGAGTTCTTCTGGCGAACGCAGGGCGCCGTCAGCATCGACCACCGCGTTCCACGGGAGATTGCAGGCGCCTGGCATGTGACCACCCCGAAGGCCGGGACGGGGCTCTGGCGCCTCGCCGCGGAAGCGGGCTGCTGGACGAGCGTCCAGGATCTGAAGGGCGGGGTCGCCAAGAGCGGCCCGGATATCAGCCAGAACACGAACGAGATGCGGCTGGAATCGGGCTGAGCTCTCAACCGGCTGGGGCGACGGGGCGCCCACTGCAACCGGGCGACCGGCAGCCCTCCAGGCTCTCAATCCGCCATTCAGTACGGCGACATGCTCGAACCCCATGACCCGCAGGGTCCACCAGACCCGGGGCGCAGAGAAAATGCCCTGACCGTCATAGACGACGATCCTTTGCGCGGGGGTCAGCCCCAGTCTGGAGGCCGCCTCGGCGAAGGCCTCAGGGCGGGGCAGCATGTGGGGCAGGTCGCTGGAGCGATCGGCGATCTGGTCGATGTCGAAGAAGACGGCTCCTGGGATATGGGCCTGCTCAAACTCCGCCAGTCCGGGTCTGTTTTCGGCGGGCATGTACCAGGTGGCGTCCACCACCTGCAGGTCTGGCTCGTCCAGGCGGCCAGCGAGCCAGTCGACGGAGACCAGGGGGCCAGTCTCCATCCTCAGAGCCAGGCGGGGATCGGCAGGCCCTTTTCCGTGAGGAAGGCCTTGTTGAAGATCTTGCTCTGATAGCGTGCGCCCTGGTCGCAGAGGATGGTCACGATGGTGTGGCCAGGACCAAGCTCCCGGGCCAGTCGGATGGCGCCGGCCACGTTCACGCCGGTCGAACCGCCCATCACCATGCCCTCGTGCTCGACGAGGTCGTAGATCACCCCCAACATCTCCTCATCGGAGATCCGGTAGGCATGATCGACCTTTAGGCCTTCGAGGTTGGCGGTGATTCGGCCCTGGCCGATGCCCTCGCTGATGGAGCCACCTTCCGACTTAAGCTCGCCGGCCGTGTAGTAAGAGTAGAGCGCTGCCCCATAGGGATCGGCGAGGCCGATCTTCACGTCCGCGCGCTTGGCCCGCAATGCCTGGGCGACGCCGGCCAGGGTGCCGCCTGACCCCACCGCGCAGATGAAGCCATCAACCTTGCCCTCGGTCTGGCGCCAGATCTCCGGTCCTGTGGTTTCGGCATGGGCCTGGCGGTTGGCGACATTGTCGAACTGGTTGGCCCAGATGGCGCCATTGGGGTCGGTAGCGGCCAGTTCCTCGGCCAGACGGCCCGAATACCGGACATAGTTGTCGGGGTTGGAGTAGGGGACGGCGTCCACCTCAACCAGGTCGGCGCCAAACAGGCGGATGGCGTCCTTCTTTTCCTGGCTCTGGGTCCTGGGGATGACGATGGTCGCCTTGTAGCCCAGCGCCTTGGCGACCATGGCCAGACCGATGCCGGTATTGCCCGCCGTGCCCTCGACGATCCGCCCGCCCGGGCGCAGCAGACCTTTGGCCTCAGCGTCGCGCACAATGTAGAGCGCGGCCCGGTCCTTCACCGACTGGCCGGGATTCATGAACTCCGCCTTTCCCAGGATCTCACATCCAGTGAGTTCGCTGGCGCGGTTGAGGCGGATGAGCGGCGTGTCGCCGATGGTGTCAAGAACGCTATTTGCGACGGTCATGGGCCCGTATTTAGGGCCCCGCGAAGCGACGGAACAGGGGGAAGACGGCCCGACGCCTAGGTTTTCGACAGGGCGAGCTGAATCACATTGGTCCGTTCGGTGCGGAAGCCAGCCTCGCAATAGCCCAGGTAAAAGCGCCAAAGCCGCCGGAAGCGATCGTCAAAGCCCTGGGCCTCGATTTCGAGCCAAACGGCCTCAAAGGCCCACATCCATTCCCCCAGGGTGTCGGCATAGTCCAGCCCGAACCGGCTGATGTCGTCCCATTCCAATCCCACGGCGTCAGTCTCGGCCCGCAACCGGGCTTCACTGATCAGCATGCCGCCCGGGAAGATGTAGCGTTGAATGAAATCGGCCCGGCGGCGGTAGAGCTCGAAAAACTCATCCTTGATGGTGATGATCTGCAGGCCCGCCCGGCCGCCCGGCGCCAGGACCTCGGCGATCTTGCCGAAATAGCTCGGCCAGTATTTTTCGCCGACGGCTTCGAACATTTCGATNNCTCGAAGATGCGGCGGGCGGCGTAGTCGTATTGTTCCTGGGAAATGGTGATGGCGGTGACCTGGGCGCCCACTTCACCGGCGGCATAGGCTGCAAACCCACCCCATCCGCAACCGATCTCCAGGACATGATGGCCTGGCTCCAGGCGCATGTGCTGAGCCAGGGCGCGGTACTTGTTGATCTGCGCCTCGGCGAGCGGCTGGCCCTTATAGGCGTAGCGGGCCGCCGAGTAGGTCATGGTGGGGTNNAGAAGGCGTTGCCCAGGTCGTAGTGGGCGTGAATGTTCTTCTTTGCGCCCGTGCGGCTGTTGTCGCGGAACAGATGCAGGATGCGGTTGAGCACCCACATCAGAGGCGCGCCAAGGGCCAGGCGCTCGATCTTGTCGAAGTTCAGGCTGAAGACGCACAGGAGGGCCGCCATGTCCGGCGTCTCCCACTGGCGCGCCATGTGCCCCTCGGCAAAGCCGATGTCGCCGGCCGCCAGCACCCGGTTCATGAAGGCGTAGTCGCGAATGATCAGCCGCCCGCTGGGGCCAGGCTCAGGGCCCACCAGATCCAGCTCCCGCCCGGTGGGCAGGACAAAGGTTAGCGTGCCAACGGTCCAGTTTCGGGCCAGAAGTCCAAGGGCGCTGCGAAAAGCCGCCGGGGCGCCGCTCAGCTCTGGAGCCCGGCGGAGCGCCCCCGGGGTCCCGGCGAGCTCGGCCAGGGAAGACGAGTTATGGGCGATGGTCATCGTCGCTTACCCCTCGTGTCAGTCACAAATAGCACAAACTGGCCCCAGACGCGACACCCGCCCAGACCTCTGTGTACGGGAGCGGCACAGCCTCGGACGCAGGCGACCCGACCCTGGTCCGGGATTTCCGGCTTGTGAAGCCGCCGCACGGGCGCCACTTAGGCCTGATCCGCGCACCCCAGGGATGATCTCATGGCCGCACTCGAACTGACTCGCTGGAACATGCCGATCGGCGCCGGCCATCCTCTGGTGGTGATCGCCGGCTTGAATGTGCTGGAGGATCTCGACCTGGCGAGGGATGCGGCGCGCCACCTCAAGGGCGTCTGCACAGAGCTTGGCCTGCCCTATGTCTTCAAGGCCAGTTTCGACAAGGCGAACCGCTCATCCATCCGCAGCTATCGCGGTCCGGGCCTGGACGCGGGGTTGAACATCCTGCGGCAGATCAAGGCGGAATTCGACGTCCCGATCTGTACGGACCTGCATGAGATTGATCAGGCTGAACCTGTCGCCGCGGTGGCCGATCTTGTGCAAATTCCGGCTTTCCTCTGTCGCCAGACCGACCTCGTGGTGGCCACTGCCCGGGCGACGAAGGCCGCAGGCGGCCTGCTGCATGTGAAGAAGGGGCAGTTTCTGGCCCCCTGGGACAGCCGCAACATCCTCGACAAGATCAAGGAAGCGGTGGAGGTCGACATGACCGTCCTGTGCGAGCGCGGCGTCAGCTTCGGCTACAACAACCTCGTCGTGGACATGCTGGGCATCGCCGAGATGCAGGCGCTGGGGGCGCCCGTGACCATTGATGCGACCCATGCGGTCCAGCTGCCAGGCGCCAATCCCAAGTCCAATGGCGCCTCCACCGGCGGTCGCCGGGAAGGCGTGCCAATCATCGCCAAGGCCGCGGTGGCCGCCGGCGCCGACGGGGTGTTCCTTGAGTTTCACCACGATCCGGATCGGGCCCTGTGCGATGGGCCCAGCTGTCTGCCGCTGACCCAGGCCATGCCCCTTCTCAGGACGCTCAAGGCCCTGCGCGACGCCGTGCAGGCCTGAGGCGCGCCATGGATCTCACCGCCCTTCAGCATCTGCTGTCGACCATTCCGGGGGTCAGGGTCGCCTGCGTAGGCGACCTGATGATCGACCGCTTTGTCTATGGCGAGGTGACGCGGGTCTCGCCCGAGGCGCCGATCCCTGTGCTAGCCCGGGAACGCGAGCTGGTCATGTTGGGTGCGGCAGGGAATGTGGCGCGCAATGTCGCTGCGCTCGGGGGGCACGTCTGCCTGGTGGGGCTGGTGGGCGGCGACAATGAGGGCCATGAGGCGCTGAGGCTGGTGGCCGCCGAGGCCGGGGTTGAGGGCTTTGTGGTCACCGATGCGGCCCGACCAACGACGCTCAAGACCCGTTTTGTCTCCGGCGGACAGCAACTGCTTCGGGTCGACAATGAAGTCGCCATCCCAGCGCAGGGCGATGTTGAGGAACGTCTGGTCCGCACCGTCCGCGATATCGCCGCTGACGTTGGTCTGATCCTGCTGTCGGACTACGGCAAGGGTGTGGTGACCCCCGCCGTGATCGCGGCCTGTCGCGCGGCGGGCGCTCGGATCATCGTAGATTCCAAGGCCCGCAGCTTCGCCCGCTATGGCGAGGTGGACATCATCAAGCCCAATGCGGCCGAGCTGGCCCACGCCACCGACATGCCCACATCGACTGATGATGAGGTCGCCGCGGCCCTGATCCACGCCCTCAGCCTGTGCGAGGCCCGTGCGATCCTGGTCACGCGCTCAGCCAAGGGCATCTCTTTGGCGGTGCGGGGACAACCAGTGCGCCACTTCCCCGGCGTGCCCAAGGAGGTGTTCGACGCTTCCGGCGCTGGCGACACGACCCTGGCCGCACTCGGCCTGGCCCTGGCGGCAAATGCGTCTATCGAGGACGCCGCCGCCTTCGCCATGCTGGCCTCCGGCGTAGCGGTGGGTAAGGCCGGGACAGCGGTCGTGACCCCAGAAGAGCTGATCGAAGCCGCCCTGGCGGCCCATCAGGCCCCGGCTGAGGCCAAGGTCTGCACCCCCCAAAAGATGGCCGAGATGGTGTCTCGGTGGAAGTCGCGGGGGCTGCGCGTCGGGTTCACCAACGGGTGCTTCGACATCCTGCACAAGGGTCACGTGGCCTATCTCAACCAGGCCCGGGGCTGGTGCGACCGGCTGATCGTCGGGGTCAATGACGACGCCTCTGTCCGGCGGCTGAAAGGCGAGGGCCGACCAGTGAACGATCTGGAGAGCCGCGCTGTGGTGCTGGCGGGCCTTGGGGCGGTGGACCTGGTGACGCCCTTCGACGCTGACACCCCGATTGAGCTGATCAAGCTCGCCCGACCTGACGTGCTGATCAAGGGCGCCGACTATTCTGAGGACCAGGTCGTCGGCGCGGCTGAGGTGAGGGCGTGGGGTGGGGAGGTCCGTCTGGCGCAGATCGTCGATGGCTATTCGACCACGGCGGCCTTGAACCGGATGCAGGAGAAGTCATGAGCCGACGTATCGTCTTCGTCACCGGGGGGGCTGGCTTTATCGGCTCCAACATCGTCGCGCGCCTGGCCCAGGATCGCAGCCTGGACGTGGTGGTCTGTGATCGGCTGCGGGACGCCGAGCTTGGAAAGTGGCGGAACATCGCCAAGCACCCCATCGGCGATTTCGTGGCGCCCGAAGACATGTTCGAGTGGCTGGAGAAGCGCTGGCGAGACGTGGAGCTGGTCGTCCATATGGGCGCGGTCTCCTCCACCACAGAGCCCGATGCAGACAAGATCATCCAGTCCAACTTCGGCCTGTCCCGGGACCTGTTCCGCTGGTGCGTCGACCGCCAGCGCCGGATGATCTACGCCTCGTCGGCGGCGACCTATGGGGATGGACATCTGGGGTTTGGCGACGACAACAGCTTCGAGGCCCTGGCTGCGCTCAAGCCGCTCAACGCCTATGGCTGGTCAAAGGCGCTGTTCGACATATTCGCCGTCCGGCAGGCCGCCCGCGACTATGCGCCGCCCCAGTGGGCGGGGCTGAAGTTCTTCAACGTCTATGGCCCCAATGAGGGGCACAAGCACGGCATGAAGTCCGTCGCCGCCCAGATCTGGCCCAAGGTTCGCGACGGCCAACAGGTTCAGCTGTTCAAGTCCCACCGGGACGACGTGGCCGATGGGGGACAGTTGCGGGACTTCGTCTATGTCCGCGATGTGGCCGAGGTTGTGGCTTGGCTGGCGGGCAATCCGCAGGTGAACGGCGTCTACAATCTGGGTTCTGGTCAGGCCCGTTCGTTTGCTGACATGGCGAATGCAGTGTTTGCGGCCGCAGGACGGGCGCCGGACATTGACTACATCCCCATGCCGCCAGCCATTCGCGATCGCTACCAGTACTTCACGCAGGCCGAGATGTCCCGACTGCGGCAGGCGGGTTACGAGGCCCCCTTCACAAGCCTGGAGGACGGCATTGGCGACTATGTCCGTAACTACCTCGCGCAGATCGATCCCTATCGCTGATCACGATCCTGCGGCGTTGTTCTTGGCGGGCGCACGGGGCTAGGCTGCCGCTATGGCGGATGCATCACGACGTACTCGGGTCTGGCTGACCGGCGCGGCGCTTCTGCTCGTCGGGCTGCTGGCGGTCGGGGGGATGGTCTGGCGCGACGACATTCTGCGGACGGGCCTCGACCCCAAGGAGCCGTTCCAGACCTATGAGCCGCCCGCGGCGCCGGATTACAGCCAGCGCTCGTCCTGGAGCCTGCTGCCAACCGAGCCCACGACCTGGTCAGACGACGCGCCGCCCGCCGACGTCTTCTTCGTCGCGCCCACCAGCTATGACGGCGGCCGGCACTGGAACGCCCCCATCGATGACCCTGGCGCCGATCTGTTTTTCCGCCGCACGGTGGGGCCGAACTATGTGGGGCCGTTTGTTCGCAACGGGCGGGTCTTCGCGCCGCGCTATCGCCAGGCCAGCCTCTATTCGATGCTCACCCTGCGGGACGACGCCCGTGAGGCGCGACGATTCGCCTATGGCGACGTCCGCGAGGCCTTTATCCGCTTCATGGAAGACTACAATCAGGGCCGGCCGTTTGTGATTGTGGGGGTCGAGCAAGGCGGAACCCTCGCCGCACGGCTTCTGGCTGAGGAAGTGGCCAGTGATCCCGATCGCCAGGCTCGTCTGGTGGCGGCCTACCTCATCGAGACGGCGGTTCCAGATGCAAGCCCGCCTCTGCCGCTTTGCCGGACGCCAGAGGAGACAGGTTGCCTGGCGGCCTGGGTGTCAGCCTATGAGGGAGATCGCGACCGGGCGCAGATGCTGCGAGATCGCTCCCTCGTGTGGGATGACCAGGATCAGCTAGTCAACCTCGCTGGCCCCGCGGCTTGCTACAATCCCCTGCTCGGCGCGGCAGGCGAGGCGGTGGCGCCGGCGCGTCTGGCCAAGGGGGCGACCAACGCCACCAACCTCGAATGGGGGGCCAGGCCAGCCCTGCAGACCCGTCAGGTCACCGCCAGATGCGAGGCGGGAATCCTGCGCGTTTCGCGGCCCCGTTCAGTGGCCTTCCGATCCACGGGATCTTGGGCGAACCAAAGAAAAGTCCCTGGATACAATTTATTCTACGGGGATATTGAAGCGAGTTATGAGACGCGGCTGGCCAGTCTGATGGCTGATCCCGATTTCCGCCATGCTGCTCGCCCCATTGCGCTTGGCCAGGATGTGAAGGTCGCGCCCTTTCGCCGGATAGACTGAATCTAGCCGGCGTCAGGCAAGGCGGCCTGACCTTGCCAGTCGAACAGGGATTGCAGGGCGCGCAGAGCTTTCCCCCGTTCAGAAGTCAGCGTCGGATCGCGGGCGAGAATGAGACGCGCGTCGTCCCCGGCGGCGGCGATCAGGTCGCGATGGGCTATGGGATCGGCGAACACATAGGCGGGAAACCCGCTCTGACGCAGGCCGAGGGGATCACCGCCGCCACGTAGCTCGAGATCACGCTCAGCGATGAGGAAGCCATCGTCGGTGCGACGCAGGATGTCCAACCGCTTCTGCCCGGTTTCCGACAGCGGCGGATCATAGAGGAGCACGCAGGCGCTTTCGCCGCGCCCTCGACCAACCCGGCCGCGGAGTTGATGCAACTGGGCCAGACCGAAGCGCTCGGCCTGTTCGATGACCATGATGGTGGCGTTGGGAACATTCACGCCAACCTCGACCACCGTGGTGGCCACCAGGACCGACAGCTCGCCCTGGGCGAAGCGGGCCATCACCGCGTCCTTTTCAGGCCCGGGCATCTTGCCATGGACGAGCCCCACGCTGGGGCCAATGCGCTCGCGAAGCTCAGCAGCGCGACGCTCGGCGGCGGCCAGGTCGGTCTTTTCCGACTCCGACACCAGGGGGCAGATCCAGAAGGCCTGGGCGCCTGCGGCCACCACTGATTTAAGCCGCGCCTCCACCTCGGCCATGCGGCCCATGGGGATCGCCCGGGTGGCGACAGGCGTCCGCCCGGGGGGCTTCTCATCAATTCGCGAGACATCCAGGTCGCCGAAAACGGTGAGCTCCAGCGTCCGGGGGATCGGGGTCGCAGACATGGCCAGAAGATGGGTGGCCTGGCCCTTGGCCTGCAGGCGCTGGCGCTCGGCCACCCCAAACCTGTGCTGCTCATCAATGACGGTCAGGCGTAGATCCTGAAAGACGACGTCGTTCTGAAAGAGGGCGTGGGTGCCCACGGCGACCTTCACGGCGCCACTGGCGAGCGCTCGCAGCTTCTCAGCCCGGGAGGCGCCCTTGTCCCGGCCCGTCAGGAGGACAGCGGCCAGGCCTTGGGCCTCAAGCGGGCCGGCCAGGGTCTCGAAATGCTGTCTGGCCAGGATTTCGGTGGGCGCCATCAGGGCGCTCTGTCCGCCCGCATCGGCCACGTCAGCCATGGCGAGCATGGCCACCACCGTCTTCCCCGATCCTACGTCCCCCTGCAGCAAGCGCGACATGCGCTCACCCTTGGCCAGGTCCGCGCGGATATCGGTCAGCGCGCGGATTTGGGCGCCGGTCAGCCGGAAGGGCAGGGCTGCGGCCAGGGCTTCGGCTCTTTGACCTCCGAGAATCGGCGCAGCAGGTTCGGCGCGACGCTCCGCCTTTTTTCGCCCCATAGCGAGTTGGTGCGCCAGCAGTTCATCAAACGCCAGGCGCTGGCGATGTGGCGCCTGCGCCGTGAGATCAGCCTCCGACTGGGGCGCGTGCAGTCGTGAAAGGCTGTCGCGCCAACTCGCCCAGCCCTGGCGGGCGAGCCAGGCCGGGTCCTGCCACTCGGCAAGGTCAGGGCATCGGGCCAGGGCGTCCAGCACCAGGCGTCGCACGGTGCGGGCCGGCAGGCCGGCTGTGGCGGGATAGATGGCCTCGACCTCGGGGATCTGATCGGCCTTCTCCAGAGGCAGGAGGTAGTCCGGATGGGCGATCTGAATCTCGGAGCCGAACCGTTCGACCTTGCCGCTGACCAGGCGTTGGGCGCCCACGGGATGTTGGGCCTCGATCCGCCCGCCCAGGGCGCCGAAATAGACCAGGGTTAGAAAGCCAGTCCCGTCAAACGCCCTGACCCGCCAGGGCTGAGAGGCATTGCGCGGGGCCTGAAAGGCCTCGATCGTTACGGCAAACGTCTGAACCGCCCCCTCAAGGGCCTCGGCCACTCGGGCGGGATGGCGGTGGATCAGGCTGTGGGGCGCCAGGAAGGCGACATCCCGCACCACAGGCCCCGCTAGCTTGGTCAGCAGCGGCGCAACCCGTGGCCCCACGCCCTTCAGCGTGTCGATCGGGGCGAAGAGGGGATAGAGAATCTCCGGGCGCATGGCGGCGACCATAGCGCGCGTGGGCCTGTCGCGCGCGGTAGACGGGGCGGCCCTGTCGTGATGACGTACGGCCATAGTCTGAGCTTGGGAGGGTGCGATGAGAGGGTGGATGTTGAGCGCGGCGGCGACGGTTGTCCTGGCCGCTTGTGGTCAGGCTGAGCCTACCGCTCCCGAGCCCGCGCAATCGTCGACGCCCGCGGCGACCGAGACCGCTGAACCTGAGGCGGTCGCTCCGCCCAACAAGATTGAGGGCTTCACCCACGCGCCTGGCGAGGACCTCTTCGGCTACTACTTCCCGACCCGGCCCGTGCAAGTCGGAAACTATCGCCTCGACAACATCCATATCGGTGGAGCGATGGAGTTTGCGGCCTGGGAGCGAGGCGAGCGGACGGCCACCTACGCCCCGGTGATGCTTGAGTTCTCAGATGTGACCAGCCCGATCGCCACCAACGAGCTTGGTCAGGAGTTCCATCAGCGGAGCATCCGCGTCCTGCCCAGCGCCTATAGGCTGGGCGAGGGCGACTTTCGGTTTGTGGGCAGCCATCCTGACATTGGTGATGTGTGGATCGATGGCATGATTGATCTCGCCCAGCTGAAATCCGAACGGGATCAGGGCGGCCTGCCACAGGACGAAGCGTCGCCGCTGCTCACCACCGCAACTCAGATTGGGCCGGAGGCCTTTCGAAACCTGTCCTTCGTCTGGTTCGGCGGCGACTGAGCCCGTCCTGGCGCGTTCGCAGCGTCCTTGACCCTGGCGCTCGGGCGCCGGGGCCTCTATATCCGCGCTCGCCATGGCCGACACACACGACACCCGACTCAAGCGCCTCAAGTTCCGTTCCTGGCACCGGGGATTTGTAGAGGCTGACCTGATCCTGGGCGGCTTCGTCGACCGCCATGCGGGCGATCTCAGTCCCGCCCAGCTGGATGTCCTGGAACACCTGCTCGACCAGCCTGATCAGGATATTTATGCCTGGATCGTCGAGCGAACTCCCACGCCCCCGGAATTCGACACCGAGATCATGAATATGATCAAGGGCTTCCGGGACGAGGCTCACAAGACCATCGGCGGCGCCCGTGGCGGCTGACGGAGCTGCTGCTCCCAGCGCCACACAGCTGAAGCGCATCAATACCGATCCCGAACGCCTCGATCTTGTTGGGGCGCCGGAGGGGTATGACGCCCTGGTGATGTCCGACATCGTGCGGGCCCGCGGCGGCCTCAGCGTCTTCATCGCCCGGGACACCGCCCGGATGAGCGCATTCGCTGACGCCTTCGCCTTCTTCGCGCCAGACGTCGAGGTGATGCGCTTGCCGTCGTGGGACTGCCTCCCCTATGATCGGATCGGGCCTTCGCCGGGCGTCGCCGCACAGCGGATGACGACCCTGGCGCGGTTGGCGACGGGCGGTTTCGCGCCCAAGAAGCCGGCCCTGCTGGTGGCCGCCATCCCGGCCATGATCCAGCGGGTTCCGCCCCGGTCGGCCGTGGACGGCGCCTCGTATAGCGCCCATGTGGGACGGCCAGTGAAGATCGCGGATCTGGAGCGGTACTTCGCCGTCAACGGCTATCAGCGGGCCTCCACGGTTTCCGAACGGGGCGAATTCGCTATTCGTGGCGGGGTGATTGACGTCTTCCCGCCCGCCGCCGACGAACCGGTGCGTCTGGACCTGTTTGGCGACATCCTCGAATCCATTCGGGCTTTCGACCCGGAGACGCAGCGCTCCACAAAACAGCTGACGGAGGTCAGCCTGCTCGCGGTGAGCGAAGCCCTCCTGGATGCCGAGGCGGTGTCCCGCTTTCGCAAAGGCTATGTGGCGACCTTTGGCGCCGCCGGCGACGATCCGCTCTACGCCACGGTTAGCGAAGGCGGCCGTCGGGCGGGGATGGAGCACTGGCTGCCGCTCTATTATCCCAGCCTTGAGACGGTCTTCGACTATCTGCCCGCTGACACCCTGATCGCCGTCGACCATCTGGCGCCCGAGGCCCGGGATGAGCGGCTGAGCATGGTTCGGGACGCCTATGAAGCCCGGGCCGAAGCCGGCCGTAAGTCCAACTATCGCCCGTTGCCGCCGGAACAGCTCTATCTGTCCGCCGAGGAATGGGAGAGCGCCCTCTCCACGAGGCCCAACCGCAGGTTTTCCGCCTTCAACGCGGTCGAGGGCGAGCAGGTGATCGATCTGGGGGCCCGGGCCGGCCGCAATTTCGCCCCGGAACGTCAGCGCGATAGCGTCAACCTGTTCGAGGCCACCGTCGACCATGCCAAGGCCCAGACGGCGGCTGGAAAGCGAGTCCTGTTCGCCTCCTGGACCGAGGGGGCATCGGAGCGTCTGGGCGGCATGCTGGCCGATCACGGCCTGTCGAAGGTTTCGCTCGCGCCATACTGGCAGGCGGCCAAGGCGGCTGATCCGAAGACGCCGCAGCGGGTGGTCCTGCCTCTGGAAGCCGGCTTCGAGACTGACAAGCTGGTCGTCATCTCTGAGACCGACATTCTCGGCGACCGGCTGGCGCGGCCACGCAAGCGCCGACGCGCGGCCAATTTCCTGGCTGAGGCCTCCGCCCTGACCCCTGGCGACCTGGTCGTGCACATCGAGCACGGCATTGGCCGCTATGAGGGTCTGAAGACCCTCGACGTCCAGGGCGCGCCGCACGACTGCCTGGAACTGCAGTATGGCGGCGAGGCCAAGCTCTACCTGCCGGTGGAGAATATCGACCTCCTGACCCGCTATGGGGCGGAGACCGAGGGAGTCACCCTTGACCGCCTGGGTGGGGCGGCCTGGCAGGCGCGTAAGGCCAAGGCCAAGGAACGCCTGCGTGAGATGGCTGGCGGCCTGATCCGCATCGCCGCCGAGCGGGCCATGAAATCGACCCCCGGCATCGATCCGCCCCATGGGGTGTTCGACGAGTTCTGCGCCCGGTTCCCCTACGAAGAGACCGAAGATCAGCTCAACGCCATCGGTGACGTTCTCACAGATCTGAGTTCTGGCCGGCCAATGGATCGGTTGATCTGCGGCGATGTCGGCTTCGGCAAGACCGAGGTCGCCCTGCGGGCCGCCTTCGTCGCGGCGATGAGCGGACAGCAGGTGGCCGTGGTGTGTCCCACGACCCTTCTGGCGCGGCAGCACTTCAAGACCTTCGAAGCCCGCTTCCAGGGATGGCCCATCAAGGTGCGGCGGCTGTCGCGGCTGGTGCCAGCAAGGGAAGCGGCTGAAACCCGCGAGGGGCTCAAGAGCGGCGAGATCGAAATCGTGGTCGGCACCCATGCGGTGCTGTCCAAGCAGGTCGGGTTCAAGGATCTCGGCCTGGTGATCGTCGATGAGGAGCAGCACTTCGGGGTCAAGCACAAGGAGAAGCTCAAGGAGCTTCGCGCCGACGTGCACATGCTGACCCTGACGGCCACGCCAATCCCCCGCACCTTGCAGATGTCCCTGTCGGGCATCCGCGAGATGTCGATCATCGCTACGCCGCCGGTGGACCGCCTGGCTGTCCGGACCTATGTGACGCCGTGGGATCCGGTGACTGTTCGCGAAGCCCTGCTGCGGGAGAAGTACCGGGGCGGCCAGGCCTATTTCGTCACGCCGAGGATCTCCGATCTCACCAATCTGGAGCGGTTCCTGCGCGAGCAGGTGCCAGAGGTGCGATTTGTGGTCGGCCATGGCCAGATGCCGCCCACCCAGCTGGAAGAGGTCATGTCGGCCTTCTATGACGGCCAGTATGACGTGCTGCTCTCCACCACTATCGTGGAGTCGGGTCTGGACGTGCCCACGGCCAACACCTTGATCATCAATCGGGCCGACATGTTTGGCCTGTCGCAGCTGTATCAGATCCGGGGTCGGGTCGGCCGGGCCAAGGCTCGCGCCTACGCCTATATGACCACGCCCGAGGACAAGGCCATCACCCTGTCGGCGGAGAAGCGCCTGCGGGTGCTTCAGTCGCTGGACAGCCTGGGCGCCGGCTTCCAGCTGGCCAGCCATGACCTGGACATTCGCGGCGGCGGCAACCTGCTGGGTGAGGAGCAGTCGGGTCACATCCGCGAGATCGGGGTCGAGCTTTACCAGCAGATGCTGGAGGACGCGGTCAACGAACTCAAAGAACTGGCCGGCGCCGAAGGCGTGCCCGACCGCGGCTGGTCGCCACAGATCAATACGGGCGCGGCCGTTCTGATCCCTGAGGCCTATGTGCCCGATCTGAACGTGCGGCTGGCGCTCTACCGCCGGCTTTCAGAGGCCGAGCAGGCCGCCGATCGAGAGGCTTTGGCCGCCGAGCTCATCGACCGCTTCGGCCCGCTGCCGCCGGAAACTGATCAGCTGCTGAAGGTCGTCGCCATCAAGGGCATGTGCCGTCAGGCCAATGTCTCGAAGATTGATGTCGGGCCGAAGGGCGCGGTTGTCACCTTCCGCAACGACGCCTTCCCCAATCCAGGCGGCCTGATCGAGTTCGTCCATCGCAATCAGATGGGCTGGCGGCTGCGGCCAGATAACAAGGCCGTGGTGAAGGGCGAGTGGGAGAGCCCTGAGCAGCGGCTGAACGCCGCCGAGCGGATCCTGACCGAGCTTTCGCGCTTGGCGACCGCCGCCTAGCTCCCTGGCTAGGTGGCCATGGCCCGCCGGGCGGCCTCCTCCAGGGCGCGGCCGGCGCCTTGGGCGGGGGTGACCTCGGCGACGCCGATATCGAATTCGACCACGAAGGGGGGACGGTTGTCGCCGGCCTCGAACGCGGTGCAACCGATCACCGCGGCGATCCGTTCGCCGGCGGCCCGGGCCGCGGCGGCTGGGGTCGCGGGCAGGGCCAGGGCGAAGACTTCGTGGCTCAACCTGGCCGCGGTGTCCTCAACCCGGACCAGCCGGCCGATCATCGCCCCGATCTGGGGGATTGCGCGATCCAGCCACCCCTGAGCCCGGGCCTCCGCCACATCCTCACGCTCGGAAACCTTGAGGACACAGACGCTCAATGGGCGATTGCGAATACGGGCTGCCTGGGCCAGTCGGCCAAGATGGTTGGCGAAGAGTTCGCGGGTGAAGAGGCCCGTGGCCGGGTCCATCAGGCCTGAGCTTCGGGCGCGTTCCAGGGCTTTGCGGATCGCCGTCTGCTTACGATAGGACCTAGCGAGTTCGGTGACGCGACTGGCGGTCTCGCTCTCCGCCGCCCCGGGAGAGGCCACGTCGGAGACACCACGGTGATAGGCCTCCGACATGGTGAGATAGGACTCCTCGCGCATGTAGAGCAACGCTGGCACGTGGTAGAGGCGCGTGTTGCGCCGCATGCCGGCGGCTATGGACAAGGCCTCATTGGGATTGTCGCCGGTCCAGAGCACGACGGTGTCAAACGGCCGCTCATGGAGATAGTCGAAGGCCGTGTAGGCGGTGAATGCGCCCACCACTTCAGCCCCGCTGCGCGCCAGGGCGTTGGACAGGGCGAGGAACTGCGGCGCCGGTTCCCCTATGGCCAGGATCCGGAAGGGGGCGGGATCGGACTCAGCGGAGTCGAGCGCCCGGTTCTTTTCCGCAAAGGTCTGTTGGCGAAGCTCATACTCCTCCTCGGCCACAGCCATGCGCACAAGGTTCTCGAGCCGCAGCACCGCTTGAGCGGGATGGAGGGGTGGGGCCAGGATGAGATCGAAGTCCTGGGCGCCGTCGACAGGCTCGCCGATCGCCACGACTGGAAGCCGCCGCGGCGCGCAGGCCGCCTTCAGACGACGGGCCAGGGTCAGAGCCTCCGGGCCGCCGCTGCGGAGATCCACAATGGCCGCTTCGATCTGCAGATCCGCCAGGGCGGCGATGCCGGCATAGGGGCCTCTGGCGGTGATGGTGCGCCAGCCCAGCCGGTCCAGCCCTTCGGCCAGGGGACCCGCCAGCCCGTCGTCTCGCGCGACAATCAGAACCCGCGCCTGGACGCCTGCGGACATTCTCTGCACCTTTGACGCAATACACATTCCCCGACGTGCGCCCAGCGCGCCAGAATCGGGCGTCCGCGACGATATCCCGCCGAGACGGAGCGGGCGAGGGATGAGGCGCCGCACCGCAGGGCCAAGGAGATAAAGATGGTCGCTGAACGAACCCTGAACGGCAAGATCGCTCTGGTTACAGGCGCTTCGGGGGGACTGGGCGCGCACTTCGCCCGCGTCTTGACCCAAGCCGGAGCCGAAGTCGTGCTTGCCGCCCGGCGACTTGAACTGGTGGAATCTGGGGCCGCGGAGATCATCGCCGCAGGCGGCAAGGCCCATGCCCGAGTCCTCGACGTCGCCGACGTCTCCCAGATTGGTCCGCTGTTTGATGAACTGGGCCAGGCTGTCGGCCCTGTGTCGATCCTGATCAACAACGCCGGCGTTGGGGGAGAGGGGCGGGCGCTCGACCTCACTCCTGAAGCCTGGGACCAGGCCTTTGATGTGAACGTCCGTGGGGTGTTCTTCTGTGCTCAGGCCGCCGCCCGACAGATGATCGCCGCCGACCTCGCCAAGTCCGGCGGCGGGCGCATCGTCAACATCGCCTCCATCGCCGCTCACACCGTGCTGCCAGGCCTTTCAGCCTACAATGCGTCGAAAGCGGCGGTCGGCATGCTCACCAAGGCCCTGGCCCGGGAATGGGCGCGTCATCAGATTGCGGTCAACGCCCTGTGTCCCGGTTATGTGGAGACCGACATCAACAGCGACTGGTTCGCCACGGAGGGCGGGCAAAAGCAGATCCGGGGCTTCCCGCGCCGTCGCCTCATGGAGGCCGCTGATCTGGACGCCGCCCTATTGATGCTCGCGGGACCGGCGGCCGCGGCGATCACAGGAACCCTGGTCACTGTTGATGATGGCCAGTCACTACCCTGACGGTCTTGGCTGACGGGGCGTCACGGCGCTTAGGTGAGCCCCAACATCAAGACAATGGAGGATCGCCCCATGCGCCAAGGCCCCCTGAGCGGATTGAAGGTTGTTGAGTTCGCTGGGATCGGACCAGGCCCGTTCTGCGGCATGTTGCTGTCCGACCTTGGCGCTGACGTTGTGCGGATAGATCGCAAGGGAAAGGGCAGGGCCTCGCCGGCTGATGTGACCAGCCGTGGCCGCCGGTCCATCGGTATGGACCTTAAGTCACCCGACGCCATCGAGGCCTGTCTGAAGCTGATGGAGGGGGCCGACGCCATCTTTGAGGGCTTCCGCCCGGGCGTCATGGAACGCCTGGGCCTGGGGCCGGACGTGGCCCTGAAGCGCAATCCCAAACTGGTCTATGGCCGCATGACGGGTTGGGGTCAGACGGGCCCCTATGCCCACGCGGCAGGTCACGACATGAACTACATCGCCATCACCGGGGCGCTAGACGCCATCGGCACGACGGAGAAGCCTGTGCCGCCGCTGAACCTGGTGGGCGATTTCGGCGGCGGCGCCCTCTACCTCGCCTTCGGCTTGCTGGCGGGCGTCATCCACGCCCGTGAGAGTGGGCAGGGCCAGGTGATCGACTGCGCCATGAGCGATGGCGCGGCCTCCCTGATGGCCATGTTCTACGGGTTCAAGGCCTCTGGCATGTGGAACGGCGGTCGGCGCAACAACCTGCTCGATGGTGGCGCCCATTTCTATGACACCTATCAGTGCAAGGACGGCAAATGGGTCTCGATCGGGTCGATTGAACCACAATTCTACGCCCTCCTTCTGGAGAAGACTGGCATCACCGACCCCGCCTTCCAGAGGCAGATGGACCGGGGCGAGTGGGAGGGCCTGCGGGCCAAGCTCGCCGAGGTGATTGCTGGAAAGACCCGGGATGAGTGGACCGCGATCATGGGGGGCACCGACGTGTGCTTCGCCCCAGTCTTGGATATGGATGAGGCGCCTGCGCACCCTCACAATCAGGCCCGTCAGACCTTCGTCGAGGTGTCCGGGGTCGTGCAGCCGGCGCCTGCGCCGCGCTTTTCGGCCACGCCAGGGGCCATCCAGGGCCCGCCGCCGGCTATCGGCGCTCATGACGAAGAAGCGCTTAGCGACTGGGGCTTTTCGGCCGAGGAGATTGCGGCCCTGCGCCGGGCCGGCGCGGTGCTGGAGACGGCCTAAGCACCTGAACATAAAGCCGAACATCCGTTCAGGCGGCGTTCAGCGCCAGGTTAATAGCCTGAACACAGGTCGAGGTCGCACTCTCCCGTCCCTCGAGCGGCCCCGACCCGATGGCTGACACGCCCATCGATGGCGCGCCTCCAGTTGTCCTGGAGGCGCGTCGTCACTTTAAAAGGGGCGCTTGCGCTGCTGCAAAATCCTTGTTCAACGTGCAGGGATGACGATCCACCTGGAGCTGGACCGCTTGGGCCTGCGTCGATGGGAGCCCGTTCGGGCAGCTCGCCTGGGCCTCTCGACGGTGGGGCGCGCCCTGACCCGCCTCTGGGGGCGGGACGTAATGCTCTATGTGGGCGGCACATCATTCTTCATCATGCTCGCCATCTTTCCGGCCGTGGCCCTGTTGATCGGGGCCTACAGCCTTCTGGCCGACCCGGCCCAGGCTGAGTTTCAGGCCGAAGCGCTGGCGCGGCTCATGCCGGCTGGGGCTCGCGATCTATTTCGTGCGGAGCTTGAGCGGCTGGCCCACGCACCGCGGGACGCCATATCGGCCCAGAGCGGCGTCGCCCTGGTGATCGGCGCCTACGCCGCTCATCGCGGCTTCAAAGCGCTGCTGGCGGGCCTGTCCTTCATTCACGATGAGCCCGATCCGCGCGGCTTTGTCGGGTTCAACCTTCTGGCCCTTGTGGTGCTGCTGGCTGCGGCGGCGATGATGGGGCTGGTCTCGTCGATGTTTCTGGGTCTGAGGGTCGCGGCGGCCACCTTCGACCTTCGCCCCCTGGCCGGAGTTTCGTGGCTCTACAGCGAATGGACCTGGGCGAGTTCCGGTCTGACCCTGGGGATGAGCCTCATCTATCGGTACGCCATGTCCCGGCGGACAGTGGCCTGGGTGGCGGCGGCCTGTGGCGGCTTCGCCTCAGCCATGCTGTGCCTTGTCGCCTCCTGGGCCAGCGCCTTCTATGTGGAGCAGATCGCTCATCTCGGCGCGACCTATGGGTCGATCACCGCGGTCGTGGTCTTCCTCATCTGGCTGTCCTGGAGCGTGAACGCGGTGTTTTTTGGCGGAGCGCTGGCGACGGAGATCGAGATTCGCCTGGACGAGCACCGCCGGCAGGCGCTGTTGGCCGACCTCAGGCCAAAGAGCCCTCGACTGACTTCTCGACCAGAAAACTGAGAACCTCACCGTCATGGGCCTGTTCGATCAGGATCAGACCCGCACCGGCCACGAAGTGAGGCACATCTATCCGCGCCAGCGGATCGTCAGCCAACAGCCGGACATGGGCGCCCAGCGGCGCCGCCTCCAGCGCCCGGCGCAGCCGCAGGGTTGGCACCGGACAACGGTGCCCACGGGCGTCGACAAGGACTTCAGGCGCGGCCATGTGGCCCCATAATCCCCTGGGACGCCAAGCGAAAGCCCGATGATCCGCCTTTTTTGACGCCTTGGTTGGGTCTTTTCGCGCGCCAGTGCGTTCATAGCGGGTTTGGGGAGTGGGGGAGAGCTCATGGCCAGTCCCGATGTCTTCGTAACCCGGGTTCCAGCCCGGCTGGATCGTCTGCCCTGGAGCCGGTTCCACTGGCTGGTGGTGACGGCCCTTGGGGTCACCTGGATTCTTGACGGTCTGGAGGTCACCCTTGTGGGCTCCCTGTCACCTGCCATTGCCGGTGAAGGGGGGCTGAACCTGACGGCCACACAGGTGGGGCTGACCGGCAGCGCCTACATCCTCGGGGCCGTCATCGGCGCCTTGACCTTCGGCCGGCTGACCGACCGCTTTGGCCGCAAGAAGCTCTTCACCGCTACGGTCTTCGTCTACATGGTCGCGACCATCGCTACCGGATTTTCCTGGGATTTTTGGTCCTTCATGGTGTTCCGGTTCCTGACCGGAGCCGGCATCGGAGGCGAATACGGCGCCGTCAATTCCGCCATCCAAGAGCTGATTCCGGCCCGCCGACGGGGGTTCACCGATCTGGTCATCAATGGCAGCTTCTGGCTCGGCGCAGCTCTGGGGGCTCTGAGCGCCATATTCCTGCTGAACGCAGACTTCATCGATCCCGATTGGGGATGGCGACTGGCCTTTATCGTCGGCGGGACGATGGCGCTCATTATCATCTGGATCCGGCGCTTCATGCCGGAGAGCCCCCGGTGGCTGATGACCCATGGCCGCGAGGCCGAAGCCGAGGCCATCATTGCCGAGATTGAAGCGCGGGTGGAGCGTGAGACCGGCCAGAAGCTGCCGCCGCAGGGTGATTTGTTGAGCCTGCGGCTTGTCCGCCGTCCCCCGACATCCTGGCTGGAGATCGCCAACACCCTGGTCAGACGCTATCGGCAGCGCACCGTCCTTGGGGTGGTGCTGATGGCCACTCAGGCCTTTTGTTACAACGCCATCTTCTTCACATACGCCCTGATCCTGACCCGCTTCTATGGCGTCGCCCCAGCCAGCATCGGCTGGTTCATGCTCCCCTTCGCCCTCGGAAATTTCATGGGCCCCTTGCTGCTCGGCCGTCTGTTCGACAGCTGGGGACGTAGGCCGATGATCAGTCTGACCTATGGACTCGCCGGCGTGCTGATGTGCGTCACCGGCTGGCTTTTCAGCGTGGGGCTGTTGTCAGCGCCCGCCCAGACTGCGGCGTGGACGGTGATCTTCTTCTTCGCCTCCGCAGGCGCCAGCGCGGCCTATCTCACCATCGGCGAGACCTTTCCCCTGGAGATCCGAGCCGTCACCATTTCCATGTTCTACGCCTTCGGAACGCTGGTGGGTGGCGTCGGCGGGCCGGTTCTGTTCGGCACCCTGATCGACACCGGTGAACGCGGCCAGATTCTGTGGGGCTACCTCCTGGGCGGGGGGCTGATGGTTCTGGCGGCGCTTGTGGAGTTGTGGCTGGGCGTGGCGGCCGAGCGGAAGCCCCTGGAAGAGGTGGCGCCGCCCCTGTCTCAGGCCCCGCTGGATGCGCCCTAGACCAGGCGCGCACCGCCGCGGCCCAATGACGTACGGGTTGATATTGAGCACGAACACGGAGACAAAAGAACAGGCTTGAGCCTGTCAGCTGGAGACGCTGCGCGATGAAGTCTCTGACCCGCCAGTTTTTGGTAAGTATTGGGTTTACCACACTATCCCTGACTGTATTGGCGGCGGCCATTGCAGCCATGATTTTTCAGAGCGAGCTTACCCAACGCCAGGTCGATTTCCTTGGCGACTATGTGCGTGAGCGCAGCCTCAATCTGGATCGTCGCTTCGCATCACTGACAGCGCTTCAGGTCGCCGCCGCCAAAGAGCTGGAGCGTCGAACCCTGGCCTTAGGACCCGGTGAGGCCGAGCGGCTTGCGGATCAGTACTTCCCACTGCGGGCAGACGGCACCCGTCGAAGCCGCCCTGAATACTATGACGGGATCGCTCGGCCCGATGGCGGGTTCGTCTATGGGATGGGCGCCTTCATTCGCGAGGCCGAAGCGACGCCGCCGCTGGAGCTGGCTGCGCTTGCTGCAAGCTTCAGCGTGGTTTCAGACCTGGGGCAGGCCGCCAGCGCTGATCTGGACAACTTCTATTTCTTCACGCCGGCCACCCGACTGGTCATGTTCGGGCCCAAGCGTCCCGACAGGCTGATGTTTTATCGCGAGCACGCCCCCGCTGATCTGGACGTCAGCGGCGAGGAGATGACGCAGATTACGCTTCCGGCCAACAACCCCAGGGGCGAGACCCGGTGCACCGGATTGCAGCGGTTGGTGCAGGAAGCCGATCCTCAGCTGCGGCTGGGGTCGGCCTGCGTCACGCCAGCCTTCGTCGACGGCCAGTTCGTGGGGGCGTTCGGCTCCTCCATCGAGCTGACAGGCCTATTTCTGAGCGCTGTGCGTGAGACCTTACCGGGCGCGACGGCGATGATCATGACCCGGGACGGCGAGATCATTGCAGACGAGGCCTTTGGCCTGGAAGGCGCGACCTCGGCGGGTGAGGTCACCGCCCTGGAGCAGAAGACCGGGACCCTGGAGATCGCCAAGGTCATAAGGAGTCACCCCGACCGCTTTGGGGTCATGGACAGCCCTGACGGCTCAGCCATCATCGCCTTTGGTCGTTTGAGCATGGCCGACTGGAATCTGCTGCTGGTCTATCCCAAGCGCGCCCTGATGATCAGCGCGGCGCAGTCGGCGGCCTGGGTTCTTCTGCTCGGCGGCGTGGCGGCGGTTCTGCAGGCCTTGCTGATGATCTTCCTGGCGCGCAGGCACATCACAGGCCCCGTGCAGCGCCTGGCCGATTCCTGCGACCCTGATCTGCCTCCGCCCTCGGCGGCGAGCAGGGCCGCCGACGAGGCCCGTCAGGATGAGATTGGCCTGTTGGCGCGAGCCTTGGCGCATGAGCGGGCCAAGGCTGAGAGCGCGCGCGTCGGACTGGAAGACCGGGTGCGGGAGCGGACCGCCGAGCTCGAGCGCGCCAATGCGGAGAAGTCCCGCTTTCTGGCCAATATGAGCCACGAATTGCGAACCCCCCTCAACGGGGTGATCGCGATCTCACAGGCATTGAGGGAACGTCAGACTGATCCAAGGGACCAGGAGCTTGCGGAGTTGATCGTCTCATCCGGACGGCTGCTGGAGCAGGTCCTGACGGACATTCTCGACTTCTCCAGCATTGAGGCTGGGCGCATCCGATTGGCGCGTGAGGCCTTTGACATGGAGGCCCTGGTCGGCCGTATCGCCGAGCTTCATCGAGCCGCGGCGGAGGAGAAGGGACTGGGGCTGAACTGGTCCGTCAGTTCCGATGCGAAGGGCGCCTATCTAGGAGACGCAGTCCGGCTCACCCAGGTCCTGTCAAACCTGCTGAGCAATGCTGTGAAATTCACCGAGGTCGGTGAGGTCAGTCTGACCGTCGGCCGGCAGGGGCAGGCCGTCGAAATCATCGTGCGGGACACAGGCATCGGCTTTGACGACGCCGTTCGCAGCCGTCTGTTCCGCCGGTTTGAACAGGCTGATGATTCCATCAGCCGCCGCTTTGGGGGGGCGGGCCTGGGCCTAGCCATCAGTCGCTCGCTTGTGGACCTGATGGGCGGGGAGATCACGGCCTCTTCGACCCCAGGGCAGGGATCGGTGTTTTGCGTCACCCTGGTCCTTCCGCGCGCCGACATGCCAGACCCGATCGAGGATCCGCCAGCGGCGACGGCGCAGGAGGCCCCCCTGGGCGAACTGCGAATCCTGCTCGCCGAAGACCATCCGACCAACCAGAAGGTCGTCCAGCTGATCCTCGGGGCGGTGGGACTGACCCCCGTGGTCGTGGAAGATGGACAGGCGGCCCTGGACGCCATGGCGGCCGCGCCCTTCGACGTTGTGCTGATGGATATGCAGATGCCGGTTCTCGACGGGTTGAGCGCCACGGCTGAAATCCGCCGCCGAGAGGCCGCTCTAGGAAAGCCGCGGACCCCCGTCATTATGCTGACCGCCAACGCCCTGGAAGAACATGTACAAGCCGGGCAGGCCGCCGGCGGCGACTGGCACCTGTCCAAGCCCATCCGGGCGGAGGATCTGCTAGGCGCCATCGCGGCGGTGACGGAGGCGTCGAACAATCCACAGAAAGCCGCAGCGACGCCTTAGGGGGCTGGAGCTAAATGGGGGCCGTCGGCATTATAGCTGTGGCCGCCCGTGACCCAAAATCGCTCAACAGATCATCCGACGGGCTCTCCCGTCCCCGCCCCGGGGTCCCGCCAAGGCCGCCGACGTGGTGTGCTGTGGCTGGTCGTCGTCCTTGTCCTGGCCCTCAGCACGGCCCTGGTGATCAGCTATCTCGCCCGTCGGGTTTTGGCCCGTGAGGCGCTGATCGCCTGGCTGAACGGACGGGGGGTCGAAGCCGAAGCCAGCTTTGAAACCCTCGGACCCCGGGGACTGGAGGGAGGGCTGCGTATTGGTCCTGCTGACGCGCCGATCCTGGAGACCGAGCGGGCGGTCATCACCTACCGGTTCACCGGACCCTGGTCTGGACGCAGGTTTGGAGTGGAGGTTGAGCGGCTCGAACTGTTTGCGCCGATGATTTCCGTTGACTGGACATCTGACGGGCCAAGCCTGGGGGCCCTCGATCCCCTGATCGCGGAGTTTCGCAGCCGGCCCTCCAGGCCTGACGCCGCTGCGCCTGACATCGTCGTTCACGATGGCCTGCTGCGCATCACCCATGCCGCCGGGCAGGCGCGTATTCACGCCGACGCCACCATGAGGGAGGGGGTGCTCGTCGCCCTCGTTGGCCGGCTTGAGCCCACTCACCTGGAATTTGACGACCTTTCCCTGCAGTTGAATGGCGCGCGCCTGGGCCTCGTCACGCGAGATGGGCGCAGCAGCCTGAGCCTCGCCGGCGCGCTGACGTCAGGACGGCTTGGCGACGTTTCGGTGGGGCCTGGGGCGCTTTCAGCGGCGGTCAACGCCCCCTATCCCCAGGCTTCGACGCCCCTTGGGCAGGGTCCGATCACCGCGGTGGCCACCCTCAAGGCGAGGAGCCTGAGCCGCGACGGTGATGGGGCCAGGATGCTTCAGGCGTCGGGAAGCTTCCAGGGGCGAGCTGATGGCGGCTTGGAGGCCCTTGCCCTCAGGGGCGAGACCAGTTTGCGCGCCGATGTTGAGCAGGCCAAGGTCGGCGACCTCCGGTTCGAGGCCCTCACGGTATCGGTCCAGGACCCCGAGCTGACCTGGCGGCGCGGCTCTGAAGGGGCGCAATTGGACGCGGTGCGGCTGGCTCTGACCGGCGTTGGCGTTCGGGCCGGGGCGCTGAACCTCACGAAGGTGGCGTCCAAGATGACCGGGTCGATCTCAGCCAGGCCAGGGCGGTTCGAGGCCGCACTTCGTGGTCCGGTCAGCCTTTCGGGCGGATGGACCGGCCTTGGTCCGACCCAAGCCGATGACGTGGACACCCTGGCGGCGATCAAGCACGCCGCGCGAGCCTTCAGCCTCACGGCTCCGTCAGTGGCCCTGAGATTCGGGCCGAACGGCCTTCAGTTGGGCCTTAACGGGCCCATGCGTGTGACGTCTGCAAGCGGGGGACGGGCGACTCTGACCGCTCACAATGGTGAGGTGATCTATGCTGATGGCGCCGGCGCCTTTGACCTGAAGATCGCGGGCGGAGGCCTTCCAGAACTCGACGCGAAGGTCGCGAGCTATCAGCTCAGCGCCGGCGAGGTCACTGGGCAGACGTGGCTCTCGGCTACAACCGACTTTGGGCCCTTGGAGGGCCTCAGCGCAACTCTTGACGGGCGGTTCGCCATCGGCGGGGCCGGGGCAAGCCTCTACGCTGACACCTGTGCGCCGGTCCGTATCATTCGGTTCGAGGCCGGTGAGACCAGCGTCGATGATATCAGCTTCAACCTCTGCCCTGGCGCAGCCCCGCTTCTCAGGAGCAAGGGCGGTCAGTGGGCTGTTCAAGGGCGTGTGCGGAACGCCGCTGCGCAGGTTCCTTTCCTGCAAGCGGGACTTGCTATGGGGCAGGCCGATCTCCGTTTTGGGAGCGAGCCTTCAGGATTGTCCGTCCAGGCGAAGGTGACGGGCGGCGAATTGGTCGACACTTCAGAGGGCCCGCGGTTCAATCCCCTGGAGGTTGCAGGGACGATCAGCCTTGGGGCGAACGCCTGGCGCGGCGATCTCATGCTGTCCTCCGAGGGGCGTCCGGTCGGGGCGGCTCAGCTGGCGCACAACGGGGCGACAGGCGCCGGCGGCGTCGATGTGGACACCGGGACCTTGGTCTTCGAAGAGGGCGGGTTGCAACCCCTCGACCTTTCGCCCCTCGCGACGGCCATCGGATCGCCCGCGACGGGGCGCGCGCAGTTTATCGGGGGTTTCGACTGGGGACGCCAGGGGACCCAAAGCGACGGACGCCTTTCGGTGCTCGATCTCGATTTCGTCAGTCCGGCCGGGAAAATTCTTGGCCTGTCGGGAGACCTCGACTTCACCAGTCTAGCCCCGTTGGAGACCGCCCCTGGGCAGCAACTCACCGCGCGAGAACTGGAGCTTCTGGCGCCGCTGGCTACGCCGCAGGTCACCTTCCAGCTTTTGGGGCAAAGCCTGGAGGTCGCCGGTGGGGCGGTGAGCGTCGGGGGCGGAACGGTGCGAGTCGAACCGATGAGCGTGCCGTTCGATGGTGACCAGTCGTGGAGAGGCGAGTTGGTCGTCGAGGGCGTCCAGCTGGCTGATATTGTCCAAGCGACACCGTTTGCTGACCGGGTGTCCTTGTCTGCTCGGGTGAGCGGCCGCTTGCCCTTTATCATGGGGCCGGAAAGCTTCCGGATCGTTCAGGGCCGGCTTGGGGCTATCGAGCCAGGACGCCTCTCGATCCGTCGCGCGGCTCTGACCGACGTCAACGCCTCCGGCGGGGAGGCCAACGCCGCTGTCGAAGGCTTGGTGGACGAGGCGCCGCTCACACCTGCCAGCGAGACCAACACCGCCGTTGATTTCGCCTATCAGGCTATGGAGCATCTCGCCTTCGACCTACTGGACGCGGAGGTCAACAGCCTGCCGGGCGGGCGCCTGGGCGTCCTGTTCCGTGTGCGTGGCGAGCATAGTCCCCCCGAGCGCCAGGAAATTCGTCTGACCCTGGGCGAGCTCATCGCCCGCGACTTCTTGAACCGCGAGCTGCCCCTACCATCGGGGACCAAGGTCGATTTGACGCTGGACACATCCCTCAACCTGGATCAGCTCTTGTCTGACTATGCGCAGGCGCAGGCCGCCCGCGGTTCAGGCGAGGTTCAGGCCCCTGAGCCAGACTAGATATCCACAGACACCGACCCGAGGAGCCGCATCTTGATAACTCCAACGCGAAAGATCACAGGGGCGGTCCTCGGGGCCGCTGTTCTCGCCGCTGGGCTGAGCGCCTGCGCGCCCACGGTGCGAGTGCAGGTCGATCCAATCACCATCTATGCGAAGCTCGACGCTGATGTGCGCGTGCGCCTGGACGAGGACGTCAAGGCGCTGATCCAGCAGAATCCGAACCTGTTCTAGGGGAATATTGATGACCCGAATGAAGTATCTGATCCTTGCCGCCGCCATTCTCGGCGGGGCCGGAGTCGCCACTGTCGGCCTCAGCGCCGGCGCGGCCCTTGCTCAGACCGCCCAGGCAAAAGCCTTGGTGGACGCCGCAAAGGCCAAGGGCGTTGTCGGAGAGCGGAACGATGGCCTCCTGGGCTTTGTCGTGGAAACCGCCGATCCCGCCTTGGAGGCCGCAGTCAACGAGATCAATGCCGGCCGCTCGCAGCTCTACCGTCAGGCCGCAGCCCGCAACAATGTGACTGTCGCGGCGGCGGGGGCGGCAGCCTTCACCGAGGTGGTGAGCACTCGGCTGCGTCCCGGAGAATACTACCAGTCCTCCACCGGCGCCTGGGTTCAGAAATAACCTCTGACCCGCCACCATGACCATTGAGCCTGCGCGAATCCGCCCCCTCAAGGATGCTCCAGAACATCCTGAGGGGCGGTACGTCCTGTACTGGATGCAGTCCTCCCAGCGGGCCGATTTCAACCCGGCGCTGGAACATGCCCTGGATCTGGCGAACCAACGGAATCTGCCGTTGCTCGTGGGGTTTGGCCTGACGGATGACTATCCCGAGGCCAATGCCCGACACTATGCCTTCATGCTGGAGGGGCTCGCCGAAGTGCGCCGTCGCCTGCAGGCGAGGGGGATCAGCTTCGCAATCAGACGCGGGGATCCCGACGCCGTGGCGCTTGAGCTCTCTCGTGAGGCGGCCGTGGTCGTCTGCGATGCCGGTTATCTCAGGGTTCAACGCCTTTGGCGCAGGCGGCTGGCGGAGGCCCTTGATCGCCCCCTGATCCGGGTTGAGGGGGACATCGTTGCGCCCATCGCCCAAGTCTCGAAGAAGCATGAGTATGCGGCGCGGACCATCCGTCCCCGGGTCCAGAGGGTCATGGACGATTATATCGTCCCGCTGAAGCCCCGCCCGGTGGCCTGCCCGGGTGATCTGGCCGTTCGATCGGACTTTGACCTAGACAATATTGCGCAGGTTCTTGAGGGGTTGCGCCTGGATAGGACATGTCCCCCGGTCAGGCGCTTCAAGGGCGGCGAAGGCGAGGCGCGCCAACGGCTGGCCCGGTTCATCGATCATGGTCTGGCCGCCTATGGCGAGGCTCGCGGCAAGCCCGAGGCTGAAGTCGTCTCCTATCTCAGCCCATACCTTCACTTTGGACAGATCTCGCCTGTGGAGATCGCGCTGGCGGTCCGCAGCGCCCAGTCCGGCGCGCCGAATTCCCGTGCGACCTATCTTGAGGAACTTATCGTTCGACGAGAACTGGCGATCAATCATGCCTGGCACTGCGCCGACTATGATCGCTACGACGGGTTGCCCGAGTGGGCGAAGGCTACATTGCAGGCCCATTCCGACGATCCACGCCCGTATCTCTATAGCGCAGAGGCGTTTGAGCAGGCCCAGACCCACGATCGATACTGGAATGCGGCCATGACCGAGATGAAGGTCACTGGCTACATGCACAATCGTCTTCGCATGTACTGGGGGAAGAAAATCCTGCAGTGGTCTGAAACACCTGAAGAAGCCTTCGCCACCACCCTAGCGCTCAACAACCGTTATCTCCTCGACGGGCGCGACGCCAATTCCTACACCAATGTGGGTTGGATCTTTGGTCTGCATGACCGTCCATGGCCCACCCAGCCGGTTTTCGGGACGGTCAGGTCGATGGGCCCCAACACCTTCAAAAGCTTCAACGCCGATGCCTATGTGGCTCAGGTCGCCCGACTTGGGGCGATGGAGGACTGACCCCGGAGGCGATGCTGCGCGCGCGCAATCCGCAAGACTCTCAAGGGGTAGGGGCTGGGCTGCACGCAGCAGGAACCGGATCGCAATCTCCCCCGAGAACGCCACAGCAATCGGTCATCAGAAATCCGGCAAGGTCCTGAACCCGGCCCAGTTCAGCCCTGTAGATGATCGAGCGGCTACGCCGCTCTGAGCTGACCAAGCCCGCACGACTGAGGACAGCGAGATGGGCGGACATGGTGTTGGCCGGGGCGCCCATGGCCTGGGCGATCTCCCCCGCCGGCAGCCCCTGCGGTTCATGCCGGACAAGAAGCCGGAAGGTCTCCAGGCGGGTGGCCTGGGCGAGGGCGGCGAAGGCCGATATGGCGGCAGCGGGTTCCATGGTTCCACTATCGATGAAGCGCCCTGAGGAGCAAGCGGGAGCGCCCTCATAGCCCTTGGCCGACAACTATATCGTAGCAAGAGCGTCCGTAAGGGGATGGCGGACGGGGTGGGATTCGAACCCACGGTGGGCTTTCACCCACGGCGGTTTTCAAGACCGCTGCCTTAAACCACTCGGCCACCCGTCCGGAGGGGCGGGCTATAGCAGGGCCCGGGCCGCTGTTCCAAGGCTTCTGGCGCCGGCTTAACCTCGCCGCAAGGCTCAATCTTCATGCTCCGGTAAGCACAGGCAGAGGAGCCGGACATGGAAGGTGACCCGCGTCGTCGTCAGATCAGGACCGCCCGGGCCCTCGTGGGGGTAAGCCTTGCCGCCCTGGTGGTCACAGCCTGCGCCGCCCCGAAGCCAAAACTTGCGAGCCGGCTGCCCCAGGCCGAGTCATCCGGAGCTAAGGCGCCGACGGGGGCGGGCGGAACCTACAAGGTCGGCAAACCCTATCAGGTGGCGGGCGTCTGGTACGTGCCTAAGGAAGACCCAACCTATAACCGCGTGGGGACTGCGTCCTGGTATGGGGCCCAGTTTCACGCCAAGGCCACCGCCAACGGCGAAGTGTTCGACATGGACGCCCTGACGGCCGCCCACACCACGCTGCCCCTTCCAAGCCTGGTTGAGGTCACTAATCTGGAGAACGGTCGCAAGGTCATCGTGCGGGTCAATGACCGCGGCCCCTTCGTGGGCGACCGCATTATCGACATGTCCCGCGCAGCGGCGCGGGAGCTGGGCTTTGAGTCCAAGGGGCTGGCCAAGGTCCGCGTTCGCTATGTGGGGCGGGCGCCCCTGGGCGGCCGGGGTGATCCAGGGGTGCGGCGGGCCGAAGCCCCGGCCAGCCTGCCCCCAGCGCCAATTCCCTACAGCCAACTCGCCAAAACGCCGCCGGCGCCAGTGAGCGCTCCGGAGCCTGTGCTGGCGGCGGCTGCGCCAACCCCTCCATCGTCCAGCTATCGCGTGCAGGCCGGGGCGTTCGGCGATCGGATCAACGCAGAGCGCGCGGTCAGTCAACTGGCTCACGCAGGCCCTGCGGTCATTGAGTCCGCCGGCGACGGTCTCTACCGGGTGGTGCTGGAGACGGGCGCCGACGAAGGACGGGCCTGGTTTATCCGCGACCAAGTGGCCAGCGCGGGCTTTGCTGATGCTCGGGTGATCCACCCCTACTGATCAGCCCGCCCTGGACTTACGACGCAAACCGGCCAATTTGAGCGCCGTGGACAAGGGTCGTTTCATCACATTCGAAGGCGGGGAGGGGGGCGGAAAATCCACCCAGCTCCGCCTGCTGGGCCAGCGCCTTACCGGGCTGGGGCTGGAGGTTGTCGCCACCCGGGAGCCGGGGGGCTCACCGGGCGCCGAGGCGATTCGAGATCTGCTTGTTCGCGGCGAGGCTGATCGCTGGTCGGCCGTGACCGAAACCCTGCTGATGTACGCCGCCCGCCGCGATCATGTGGAGCGGGTCATCCGACCGGCGCTCGCCCGCGGCGCCTGGGTGCTCTGCGACCGCTTCGCCGACTCTACCCGCGCCTATCAGGGGGCCGCGGGCGGCGCTGACCCCGGCCTTATCGCGGCGTTGGAATCCTATGTTCTTGAGGATGTCAGCCCGGATCTGACCCTTATTCTCGACCTGCCGCCGGCCGCGGGTCTGGCGCGGGCGGCCAGCCGACCAGGCGGTGAGACCCGGTTTGAATCCAAGGGCGAGGCCTTCCACACGCGCCTGCGGGAGGGATTCCTGGCCATCGCCGCGGCGGAGCCTGAACGGTGCCGGGTGATCGACGCCAGTCAGCCCCTTGAGACCGTCAGCGCGGCTATATGGGATGTCGTCGAAGCCGAACGTGGGCGCGTTGATGGCTGATTCTGCCTTACCGGCTCATCCCAGGGACACCTATGATCTGATGGGGCATGAAGCCTCCGAGGCGGCCTTCGAAGACGCAAGGGCCAGGGGCAGGCTTCACCATGCCTGGCTGTTGACGGGCCCGGAGGGAGTCGGCAAGGCGACCTTCGCCTATCGGGCGGCCCGGCGCCTGTTGGGGGCGCCCCCGGCCAAGGGGCATGGCGCGCTGGGCAGTGATCCTGATCATCCGGTCAGCCGTCAGGTCGCCGCGCGAGCCCATCCTGACCTGCTGGTGATCGAGCGAATGGGGGAGGACGGGAAGCTCCGCAAGTCGATCCCGGTGGACGAGGCGCGCAAGCTCTCGGATTTTTTCTCAAAATCGCCCGCCGCCGCTCCGCACCGGGTGGCCATCATCGATCCTGCCGATGACCTGAACATCAACGCCGCCAACGCCGTGCTGAAAACCTTGGAAGAGCCTCCGCCGCGGGGGGTGATTTTCCTGGTGTCCCATTCCCCGGGGCGCCTTCTGCCCACCATCCGGTCGCGCTGCCGGAGGTTGCTGTTTCGCCCCCTCGGGCTCGAGGCCACGGCGGCCTTCGTGAGAGCCCAGATCAACGTCAATCCTGAGGATGCCCTGCGCCTGGCCCGGATGTCTGGTGAGGCCCCTGGGCGAGCCTTGACCATGGCCGCCGGGGCGGCTCTGGCTCTGGATGATGCAGCCCGGGAAATCCTCGCCCGCCTTCCGGATCAGGATGAGGCCGCGGCGCTGTCGCTCGCCGAGCGTTTTCGGGGCGGGGAGGGGGCCGCCAACTTCGCCCTGTTCATGGAGCGATTGGGGGAAAGGGTTCACACCCTGGCCCGGGAGCGGGCAGCCGCCCGCCTGGGCGGCCTTGATCCATGGGCGCAGGCATGGGAGAGGCTGAGCGTCCTGCCGCGCGAGGTCGAAGGGTTGAATCTTGACCGCGCCGACGCCCTGTTTACCGCGCTTCGCGAATTGCGGATCGCCGCCCGCGCCTGACCGATCGCCCCCGATTCATGCTCATCGACAGTCACGTTAATCTGCACGCCCCCCAGTTCGACGAGGACCGGGCAGAGGTCATTGCGCGCGCGCGGGCCGCGGGCATCGCCCTGATGGTCAATATCAGCGACAAGGTCTCCGGCTTTGCGGCGGTCCGCGCCGTGGCTGAGGCGCCTGACATCTGGTGCACAGTCGGCACCCATCCCCATGAAGCCAAGGAAGACCCGGACCTCTCGGCCCAGACCCTGATAGAGCTGGCCGATGATCCTAAGGTGGTCGGTATCGGGGAAACTGGACTGGACTTCCACTATGACCTCAGCCCACGGGACATCCAGGCCAAGGTGTTCCGCGCCCATGTGGCGGCGGCCAGGGCGACGGGACTGCCCTTGGTGGTCCACACCCGGGAGGCCGATGAGGTCATGGGCCAGATCCTGGAGGAAGAGTTCGCCGCCGGGCCGTTCCGCATGCTGATGCACTGCTACACCAGCAGCGCCGAGCTCGCCCGACGGGCGGCGGCCCTGGGCGCCTGGTTTTCGGTCTCGGGGATTGCGACGTTCAAGGCGGCGCAGGACGTCCGCGACGTGATCGCCGAGATGCCCGCTGACCGAATTATCGTCGAAACGGACTGCCCCTATCTGGCTCCAGTACCGCAGAGGGGGCGGCGCAATGAACCCGCCTATCTCCCGCACGTCCTGGCCAAACTTGCGGAAGTCCGCGGCTGGTCTCTCGCTGACGCGGAAGCCCGTACCGAAGACGCCTTCTTTGCCCTGTTTGATAAGATTTCACGCCGATGAGCGGCGCCCTGGAGATCACGATCCTCGGCAGTGGATCGTCTGGCGGCGTGCCCAGGGCCGACGGCGACTGGGGCGCGTGCGACCCCGCCGATCCCCGCAATCGGCGCTCCCGGTGTTCGCTGCTGGTCCGGCGTCTGAGCGGCGATCCCGAGGCGGACGCCGCGGACTTGACCACGGTGCTGGTCGACACCTCGCCGGACCTGAGACTGCAGACCGCTGCGGCAGGGGTGCGCCGACTGGACGCCGTGTTGCTGACCCACGACCACGCTGACCAGGTCCATGGCATTGACGACGTGCGAGCGTTCTTCATTCGTCAGAGGGCCAAGATCCCCTGCCATATGGACGCCGCCACCTGGGCCACCCTGCAGCAGCGGTTTGGGTACATTTTTGAGGCGTCTGGCGGCTATCCTGCGATCTGTGATCCCGTTCTTCTGCCGCCGCTGGGGGAGGACTTCTCCGTCCAAGGCCCCTCAGGGGTGATCCCTATCGCGACCTTTGACCAGGATCACGGCGGCGTCCGATCGGTGGGATACCGGTTTGGTGATGTCGCCTATTCCAGCGATCTCGTGGACCTTCCAGAGGCCTCCTTTGCGGCCCTTCAAGGCCTGGATGTCTGGATCGTGGACGCTCTGCGCTGGCGGCCCCACCCGACCCACGCCCATGTGGACCTCGCCTTGTCTTGGATTGAACGGCTCGCGCCGCGCCGGGCGATTCTCACGAACATGCACATCGATCTCGATTTCGCCGATCTTGCATCGCGCCTGCCAGACGGGGTGGAGCCCGCCTATGACGGCCTTCGCTTTCAACACGAACTACCGCCAGCATTTTCATGAAAACAGAGGAGCTTAAGCTCGGATTCCTCGCCTCGAGAAACGGCAGCTCCATGCGCGCGATTCTCGACGCCGTCGCCAGCGGCGACCTGCGCGCCCAGCCGCGTCTGGTGGTGAGCAACAATCGCACAGCGCCAGCGCTGGACTATGCGGCGGCGGCGGGCGTGCCCACCGCTTGGATCCCGACCAAGCTTGATCCAGCCGCAGCCGACCGGAGCCTCACGGAGGCCATGGCTGATGCCGGCGTAGAGCTGGTGGTGCTATCGGGCTATCTACGCCGCCTGGGGCCGGTGTTTCTGGATCATTTTCGGGGGCGCGTGCTGAACATCCATCCTGGCCCCCTCCCGGACTTTGGGGGGGAGGGGATGTATGGCCGCCGGGTCCATGAGGCGGTGATCGCCGCTGGCCTGAGCCACAGCGCCGCCGTCATTCATGTGGTGGATGGCGAGTATGATCATGGTCCAGAGGTGGCGCGTCTGGACATCGCATTGGAGGCGGGCGAAACCGCCGAAAGCCTGGAGACCAGGCTCACGGCCCTGGAGCCGGACTTCTACCTGCGAACACTTCAGCAGATCACGAGGGGCGACCTCCGCCTGCCTACAGTTTAAGGCTGGCTGCGCCGCTGGCTTCGGTCGGCCGTGGTGCGACACTTTCGCCGAACATCATTCATTTGCCTTTAAGCCGGGGCGGGTCAGTTTAGGCCCACCTAGGGGAGCGATTCATGACCGCAGTGGCCGCCACGATTATGGACCGCGTTCGCATCAGCCCGGCGAAGGCGCTCGATCTGCTGGCCGGCGAGATCGCCATGGCATGTCATGCCTCACAGCATCTGGACGATACCCTGGGCAAGATGCTGGAGTTGATTGCGCCGGAAGAACGGCTGAAGGTCATGCAGGATCTGCATGCCATTGACCTGTTGAATCAGCACCTGACCGCTCTGGCGAATTTTGCCCGCGACCTGGGGCTTCAGGCCAGCGAGGAAGCCGCTGTCGATCTTACCTCGGCTCTGAGCCACATCACCCTGGGTGATGTCGTCAAGCGGATCGAAGGCGCGGCCACCGGCGTCAGCTATGGCGCGGCTGACGAGGATGGCGACCTCGATCTCTTTTGAGGGGTTTTGGTTTGCCAGCGATGCGCCAAGGGCCTCAGACGTCGCCACCTCAAATTTCCGATAATCTATCTTAGGCGAAGATCGTTAGCGGTCACGTTTGTGGATGCTCACTTTCTCGGCTCAACTCGCTACCTCCGCCTCGGCTGGGTGGCCTGACTGAGGCCATGATCGATTCGACCTCTCCCAGCGTGGCTTCGAAATAGTGTTCGGCCGGTGCAAGATAGATCACCACATAGGTCATGCCTCTGACTTCAGACGCCAGCGCCGCGCCGCTGATATCCAGCCCGTCCTGCGACTTCGTGGGAATAAGGCAAAGGCCGGCGCCTGGGAGG
>DJWR01000179.1:0-3649 GCA_002441055.1 Caulobacteraceae bacterium UBA6225
CATCGCCCTGACCGCCAACGCCCTGAGCCATCAGGTGGCCGAATACGTCGCCTGCGGCATGGATCAGGTTGTGGCCAAGCCCATCGAGGTCACCCGCCTGGTGGAGGCGATGAACGCCGCCCTGAGTTCAGCCGCCCCTTGAATTTGTCAGCCCGCCCCAGGAAGACTGGTTTGGGCCAGGGCTGGGGAGGCGCACGTGATCGAACAGACCCACGAGATTGGGACTCCCGACGGCTCGATGACCACCTTCGTGGTTCATCCGGAGCGCGATGGGCCCCATCCGGTGATCCTGTTCTTCATGGACGCCCCGGCGATCCGCGAGGAGCTTCGCGACATGGCCCGACGGCTGGCTACGGTCGGCTACTATGTGATGTTGCCCAACCTCTACCACCGGGCCGGTGTGCTGGAGATCGGCGACCTCAATGACGAGGCGACCCGCACCCGCATGGTCGACCTGATGAACGGCCTGACCATTCCCATGGTGATGGCTGATTCAGACGTCCTGCTGGCGTTTGCGGACCAGGACCCGGCGGCGGACAAGGGTCCCGCCGGCTGCCTTGGCTACTGCATGAGCGGCCAGTTCTCAATCAACGCTGCGGCCCGCCACCCGGATCGGATCGCCGCGGCGGCCTCGCTCTATGGGACCTATCTGGTCACCGACCATGAGGACAGTCCGCACAAGGTCGCCCACAAGACCGAGGCGGATCTCTATTTCGCCTGCGCCGAGACCGACCGCTGGGCCCCGCCGGAAACCGTGGCCGCCCTGGCCAAGGCCCTGCAATCGCGCGAGGCGCCCACCGAGATCGAGCTCTACCCAGGCACGTCCCACGGCTTTGCCTTCCCCCAGCGGGCCGCCTATGACAAGCCCGCCGCCGAGCGCCATTGGGAGCGGCTGATCAGCCTGTTTCGCCGCAATCTTGGCTAGAGCCCTTTCCGATCTGATTGCCTCAATCAGATCGGACAAAAAGGGCTCTAAATCATAAAGTTAGAGCATTTTTCTATCCGATAGCCGCGTCACACTTATCGGAAAATGCTCTAGGCGCGGACGCCCAGCCAGATTACGTGCCGGGCGCCGCGGCCCCCCTTGCGCGCCGGGACCTTCATCACCTCGGTCGCCAAGCCGCTGCGCTTCATTCGTCGGGTGAAGCCCTCATCAGGGGCCGAGGACCAGACGGCCAGTACGCCGCCGGGGCGCAGGGCGGCCCGGGCGCGGGCGAGGCCCTGTTGGTCGTAAAGGCTGTCATTGGCCCTCCGCGTCAGGCCCTCGGGGCCATTGTCCACGTCCAGCAGGATGGCGTCCCAGACCGCCGGCGCCGCGGCGATCAGGGGCCCGACATCGCCAGTGTGGATCCTGACGCGGGGGTCATCGAGGCAGCCTTTGAACACCTCGGCCAGTGGCCCACGGGCCCAGGCGACGACCTCAGGGACCAGCTCGGCCACGGTCACCCGAGCGTCGGCTGGAAGGACGGCCAGGGCCGCGCGCAGGGTGAAGCCCATGCCCAGCCCGCCGATGAGGACCCGCGGCCCCGGGCGCCCGCCCAGCCGCTCCCAGGCCAGGGTCGCCAGCGCCTCTTCTGATCCGCTCAGCCGACTGTTCATCAGCTCGATGGACCCGGCCATGATGGAGAACTCGACGTCCCGGCGCATCAGACGCAGTTCGCCGCCGCCATCGGGCATCTGGGCGGTATCGAGGCAGATCCAGGGTTTCATGGCCCTCGCATAGCGCCTGCCTGCCGATGGGCCAAACAAAAGCCCCGCCGCCTGGAGGGGCGACGGGGCCTTGCGACGCCCGTTGGGGCGTGACGCTGACTAGAGGCGCGAGGGGATGACCACCTTCATGGATTCATAGCCCTTCACGAAGGTCGAGAAGACGCGCTTGGGCTCGGCCACCACCTGGATGTCGGGGAAGCGCTTCATGATCTCTTCCCAGATGATCTTCAGCTGCAGCTCGGCCAGACGGTTGCCCACGCAGCGGTGAATGCCAAAGCCGAAGGAGATGTGCTGACGGGGCCGCTCGCGGTCAATGATGTAGCTGTCAGGGTCGTGAATGACCTCGTCGTCGCGGTTGCCCGAGACGTACCACATGACGACCTTGTCGCCCTTCTTGATGGTCTTGCCGCCCATTTCGAAGTCCTGGGTGGCGCGGCGGCGCATATGGGCCAGCGGGGTCTGCCAGCGGATGGTTTCCGACACCATGGACGGGATCAGGTCGGGATTGGCCCGCAGCTTGGCGTACTGGTCCTGGTTCTGGTTCAGCGCCAGGACCGAGCCGGTGATGGTGTTGCGGGTGGTGTCATTGCCGCCGACGGTGAGCAGCACGATGTTCCCGAAATACTCCCGCGGGGTCATGTTCCGGGTTTCAGGGCCATGGGCCAGCATGGAGATCAGGTCGCCGCCGGGCTCGGCGTTCACCCGCTGGTTCCACAGCTCGGTGAAGTAGCCGTGATACTCGATGAAGATCTGCATCTTCTCTTCGAGGGTCTCGATCAGGCCGTGGCCCGGAACCGCGGTCACCACGTCCGACCAGTAGGTCAGCTTGCGGCGGTCTTCCTGGGGCATGTCGAACAGGGTGGCCAGGGTCATGGCCGTCAGTTCCATCGACACCTTGTCGACCCAGTCGAACTCCTCGCCGATGGGCAGGCTGTCGAGGATCTTGGCGGCCCGCTCACGGATCAGGGGCTCGAGCCGCGCCAGGTTCATCGGCGAGACGGCGGGGCTGACGGTCTTGCGCTGGACGTCGTGCTTGGGCGGGTCCATGGCGATGAACATCGGCAGGGGACCTTCCTCGCCATCCTGGTCGGCGATGGTGATGCCGGGCTCGGAGGAGAAGACCTGGTGGTTGGTGTCCACCGCCATGATGTCGTTGTACTTGGTGATCGACCAGTACGGCCCGTACTCGCTCTCGGCGGTGAAGTGGACCGGGTCTTCCTTCCGCAGCCGCTCGAAGATCGGCCACATGGCGTTGGCCTGGAACAGCTCGGGCTGGGCCGGATTGAGCTGATCGAGGGGCGTGGCGTAGGCCTTGGCCCGCGCGTCCTTCTGAATATCAACCGTACCGTCAGCCATGGGGAATCCTCCAGATTTTCACTCACGATAGGCTAAAGATGACGCAGGCGTCAATTTTTCCCGTTCGCCCAGCGCGTGTTTCTTCAGCTTCGACCCAGGAGGCGGCTCTGCCGGTTCAATTCATATCCATCACCGACCCCGCTGACCCGCGGGTGGAGCCGTTTCTGCAGGTGCGGGAACGCGATCTGGTGGGGCGTCGGGGGATGTTCATCGCTGAGGGCGAGGTGGTCTTGCGTCACCTGGTGACCTCGCCCCTGTGTGAGCCCCTGGCCTTGCTGGCGGCGGCCGATCGGGTGGGGCGGTTGGGAGAACTGATCGGCGACCAGGATCTGGCCGCCTCGGTCTATGTGGCTGATCAGGCGGTGATGGACGCCATTGTCGGCTTTCCGATCCATCGGGGCCTGCTGGGGCTGGGGCGGCGACGAGTCACGCCCGAACCGTCGGACCTGCTGGCACAGCTGGGGCCAGACGCCTTGGTCGCCGTGATCCACGGGATTGGCAATCACGACAATATGGGCGGACTGTTCCGCAATGCCGCGGCCTTCGGCGTCGATGCGGTGCTGCTGGACGCCACCAGCTGTGA
>DJWR01000179.1:3722-28651 GCA_002441055.1 Caulobacteraceae bacterium UBA6225
CCGGGCCTCCCGGACCATCTTCTGGCCCGTTGTCAGACGGTGCGCATTCCCATGGCGGGGGGTTTCGACTCCTTGAACGTCGCCACCACCAGCGGGATCGTCCTGCACCACCTCCGGAACGCCTAGCGACCGCGCCAGGGACAGGCCCGCCGCCGACGGGGTGCTGGACTCCTTGCCCGTTGTCCGGCTCAATCGAACACGGAAACGACTTAACCCCTGGGTTCAAAGCCGAATGGCCTGGTCCGACGCCGCAGCCCGGCGGCGCTATCATGTGGGCAACCTCCGTGCGCAGTTGCTGGAGGAGGCGCGCGCTATCATCGAAACCGGCGGGGTGGCCGACCTCAATCTCCGCACCCTGGCCGCGCGGGCGGGCATCGCCGCCGGTTCGGTCTATCACCACTATTCCGGCAAGGCCGAGCTGCTGGCCGAACTGGCCGCCGCCGGCTTCCAGGAGCTGGAAGACCGTCTCAAGGCCGCCCAGGACTCCGCGCAGGAAGGCAAGCGCATCCGGACCCTGGCGCGGGCCTATTTCGCCTACTCCAAGACCGACAGCGCCATGTTCGGCCTGATGTTTGATCCCGTTGTCGCCAGCCATCCGGGGGTCGAGCGGGCGCGGGAACGCTGCTTTTCGGTGCTTCAGGCCGCCGTGGCCGTGGCCTTGCCCGCCCGCAAAGACGCCGCCGAGATCGACAAGATCGCCTGGGCCGTCTGGGCCTGCGGCCATGGGGCGGCCTCGCTGCGGGCCTCGGATTCCGAGCGGGCGGACGAGCTGATGGAAGACGTGATCCAGGGCCTGGAGCTGTTGTTCGGACGGCGCTGAGCCTCAGATCTCCAGAAGTTCGTCGCGCATCATCTCCAGGGCGGTCTCAAGGGCGGCCTGCCGCACCCGCGCCCGGCCCAGGGTTCCAAACCGCATCCGCCTGTGGCGCGGAGCTGCGCCCCCACGACGGGCGGTGGCGAAATACACGAGTCCCGCCTCTTCCTCCGGGGATGGCCCCGGATCGGTGAAGCCGGTGATGGCGGCCACCACATGGGCCTGGGATCGTTCGAGGGCACCTTGGGCGAGCGCCACAGCCGCGGCCTCTGATACGGCGCCATCGATGTCGAGAATCGACTGACGCACGCCGAGCAATTCGTTCTTGGCGGCGTCCGTATAGACCACAAAGCCCCGCTCAAAGGCATGGCTGCAGCCCGGTATGTCGGTGAGCAGTGAGGCCAGCAGACCCCCGGTGCAGCTTTCGGCGGTCGCCAGTTTCAGGTTCCGCTCACAGGCCATCTGCAGGACCTGATGGGCCAGATCATCGATCGAGGTCGGAACGATATGGGCGAGGGCTTCGGCCATGGGATGAGGTCTTTTGGGTTGGAATGCAGCAACATCGCCAAGGGGCGCCGGGTTCCGCTTGATTTTCCGGCCTGAGCTAGGTCGTTAGCCCCATGAGCCCGCCCTTGAGAGTCGCCGTGGCCGGCGCCGGCGTTTTCGGCCTGGCCAGCGCCCTGCGCCTTGTCCGGGCCGGGGCGGTGGTGACCCTGCATGACCCGGCTCTTGGCCGACCGAACGCCTCGGCCGTGGCGGCGGGCATGCTGGCCCCGCTCAGCGAGGCCCTGACCGATCCCTCCGCCGCCCCCCACCTGGAGCTGCTTCTGGCCGCCCAGACGCATTGGCCCGATTTCGCAGCAGCCTTCGGGGCGCCCCTGGATCAGTCCGGGGCGATTTTGCTCGGCGACGCGGATCGACTCGAGGTGCTTGACGCTGCTGCGAAAGGTTTGGGGTTCATGCTGCCCGCCGCCGCCGAGCCCTCGGCCCTCGGCTTGGGCGAAGGGGTGGGGGGGCTCCGAGTCTCCGGCGACTGGCGAGTGGAGGCCGGCGATCTGGACCGGCTGGCGCAAGCCGCCCAGGGGCTGGGCGTTCGGCTCACGACCGCCGCCCCAAAGCCAGGGGGTTACGACCTGCTGGTGGTCGCCACCGGCGCCTCGCGGCGCTTTCAGGATCTGGCGCCGGAGCTTGCGGACCTGACGCCGATCAAGGGCCATATCCTGCGCTACAGGTCCCTGATCTACCAGGGCCCGGTCCTGCGCGGTCCCGGCGCCTATGCCGCGCCCTCCCGTGACGGCCTGCTGATCGGGGCGACCATGGAGGTGGGCGAGGGGCGGGAGGGGGTCGATCCGAAGGTCGCCGCCGACCTGGCGGCCCGGGCGGAGGCGGTGTTCCCCGGCCTGATCGGACGGGACTGGACCGCCGCCGCCGGCGTTCGCGCGGCCACCTCCGATGGGCTGCCCCTGGTGGGCCCTTCCTCCACCCCGGGCGTCATCCTGGCTTGCGGGGCCAGGCGCAACGGCTGGCTGCTGGCCCCGCTGGTGGGCGAGATCGTCGCCGCCCACGCCCTGGGCCATGATCCAGGACCCTGGGCCGCCCACCTTGATCCCCGCCGGGTCAAGGCTTGAGCGCCTGTTGGGAGAACGTGGTTAGCAGGCCGTTAACCATGTTGGAGCCATTGGATGGATCATGTCCGTCCAGGGTCTGAGAGGCGTGGTCGAAACCGCCATCCAGCGCGCCTCCAGCGCGACGGGGGTGGATTTCACCTTCCTGATGGGAACCGCCCATCGGGAAAGCGGCTATAACCCTACCGCCAAGGCCAAGACCTCCTCGGCCGCCGGCCTCTTTCAGTTCGTTGAACAGACCTGGCTGGCCACCCTGAAGCAACACGGCTCCAAATACGGCTACGCCCGCTATGCCGACCTGATCCAGCGGGGATCAGACGGTCGTTACCGGGTCGCCGGCGCCGAGGCGCGCAAGACGGTCATGGACCTGCGCTTCGACCCCCATGCAGCCTCGCTCATGGCTGGAGAGCTCGCCACCGACCATGCGGCCTATCTGAAGGGCCGGGTGGGGCGAACCCCGACGGCTGGCGAACTCTACGCCGCCCACTTTCTGGGACCGCAAGGCTCCGCCCGGCTGATCGAGGCGACCCGTTCCCAGCCCGGCGCCAGCGCCGCGGCCCTGTTTCCGGAGGCCGCACGGGCCAACCGCTCCATTTTCTACAAGGGCGGCCGGCCAGCCACCGTGGCCGAGGTCTATGCCAATCTGACCCGCACCGGCGGCGCCGGACAGGCGATCGGCCCACGGGAAAGCGCGCCGGCTGAAACCGGCTTCATCCAGTATGCTTCGGCCAGGCGGGCCGAGGCCATGCGCGAGCAGGAGGTCCTGGTGGACTTCATCCTGCGCGGTTCCCAACCGGCCGAAGGCGCCGGGGCGGGTCAGCGGCTGGGCGGATCGCTGTTCTCCACCGAAATGCTGCGGATGCTGTCAGAGGCCCGGGACGACAGCTAGAGCATTTTCCGATAAGTGTGACGCGGTTATCGGATCGAAAATGCTCTAACATTATGATTTAGAGCCCTTTTTATCCGATCTGATTGAAGCGATCAGATCGGAAAGGGCTCTAGTCGCCTGCGGCGCCCGCCTCCAGCATCGCCGCGATGGCGTCTGGTCCATAGCCCAGTTCCGCCAGCACCTCCCTTGTGTGCTGGCCAAGACCCGGCGGCGGCGGCCGGCGGCTGAGATCGACCCCTGGGAACTGCGCCGGCGCGGCGGGCGAATCGCCAAAGCCGCCTTGTACGTTTTCCACCTGCACCAGGGCGCCGGAGGCGCGGACCTGCGGATCGGCGGCCACTTCGGCCGGAGTTTGCACCGGCGCCCACACGAGGTCGGCGGCGTCCAGCCGGGCGGTGACTTCCTCCCAGGTCAGGGCGCCAAAGGCCTGGTCGAATTCGGCGGTGAGGGCGGCGGTGTTTTCCTTGCGCAGCCGGCCTGAGGCGAAGCGCGGGTCTTCCAGCAAGTCGGGACGGCCGGCGGCCTTGGCCATGGCCGCCCAGTCCACTGATCCGCCTCGAGGGTTGGTGACGAACCAGCGGCCCTCGGCGCTCTGGAAGAAGTTGGCCAGGGGATTCAGCGGCTCGCGCCGGGAGCGGTTGGAGGACAGCCGCCCGAACCGCAGCTGCACGGCCAGGTCCGAGCCCACCGTATAGGTCCCCGTCGCCAGCAGCGAGGTTTGCACCATCCGGCCGACGCCGGTCTGCTCGCGTTCATAGAGGGCCGCCAGGATGGCCGAGGTGGTGGCGAGCGAGGTGATGTGGTCGCCAAACCCGGTGCGCAACAGGAAGGGATCTTCCCCCTTGGGCGTGGTCATGCGCGCCACGCCTGCCCGGGACCAGAAGGCGGTGACATCAAAGCCCGGCTTGTGGGCGTCGGGGCCCTCCATGCCATAGCCGGTGACCAGGGCGTAGATCAGCCGCGGATTTGCCGGCCGAAGGCTCGCCTCATCCAGGCCCGCGCGCTTGAGCGAGGCAGGTCTGACGTTGGTGATGAAGACGTCGGCGCCGGCCGCCAGCTTGGCCACGGCCTCGCGCCCCTCGGGCTTGCCGATGTCCAGCACGATGGAGCGCTTGCCCCGGTTGTCCATCTCGAAGGTNNGGCGCGGCGATATAGGTGGCGAACTCCACCACCTTCAAACCCTTGAGTATCACGAGCGCTCCGTCCTCCGCCTGCGGCCGCGCCTTGATCGGCGCAGCTCCCCGTTGAGGGCATACTGACCGGCGCCGGCGGACGGGGAAAGACGTTCTGCGCGGTGACCCGGCGTCAGGCGATCTTGCGGGCCAGGGTGCGGCGAGAAGCGGCGGTGGCGTCAGCCACGGCGCGGGCCACGGCGGTGACGCTGACCGGCTTGCGCAGCACGGCGTCGGCGCCAGCCTGGGTGCACTCCAGGGCCTCGCTGGCGTCCCCGCCAATGACGGCGATGATGGGCAGGTCCCCCGCCGGCGCCGGCAGGGCGCGGATGGCGGCGGTGGCTTCTGGGCCATCCAGGCCTGGCATACGACCATCGATCAGGGCCAGATCGAACTCGCAGACCCGGGCCAGGTCGACGGCGCGCCGACCATCCTGGGCATGGACCACCTGGTGGCCAAGCTGCTCCAGCACCGCCCGCATCATGGCCGCGTTCAAGCTGTCGTCCTCGGCCATCAGGATCCGCAGCTTGCGGCCGTCCGCCGGGGTCTCATCGGTCGCCTCCGGCGCGATGTCCACGGGCGCAGTCGCCAGGGGGTCAAAGGGCAGGACGAGGCCAAAGCAGCTGCCGACGCCCGGAGCGCTGGTGGCGGTGAGCTCCCCGCTCATCAGGCGCGCCAGCTGGCGCGAGAGCGACAGGCCAAGGCCGGCGCCGGGGACGCCGGCGCTGGTCCGCTCCACCCGGTGGAAGGCCTCGAAGGCCTGGGACAGCTCGGTGTCCGACAGCCCAGGACCCGTATCGGCGATCTCGATGAGGATGCGCCCTTCCGGCGTCAGGCTGAGGCGCGCCTCAACCCGACCCCGGACGGTGAACTTGATGGCGTTGCCGATCAGGTTGGCCAGGATCTGCCGCACCCGTGACGGATCGCCCAGCGCCGCGCCAGACCCTTCGACCAGTTCGGGCGCCACATGCACGCTCAGTTCAAGCCCTTTGGTCCCTGCGTGCGGGCGGTTCAGCAACATCAGGTCGCGCACCAGGGCCGGGGCGTCGAGGGGGCGCACCTCCACGGCCAGACGACCGGCCTCGGCCGTCTCAGAATCGAGCGTTGTGTTCAGCACCGCGATCAGGTCGCTGACCGCATCGAGGGCGGCCGACAGCTGCTCACGCGATGGAGCGGCCCGGCCATTGCGGCCAGCGGCGGCGGCCAGAACGTGGGAGACGCCGGTCAGGCCGTTACGGATCTCGTGGCTGAGCGTCGCCACCAGGTCGGATTTGGAGCGGGCCAGGCGGCTGGCCTCCTCCACCTTGCCGGCCCGCTCGGCGATCAGCACCTCGCGCTCGGCGGCCATGGCGAACTGGCGGCGCAGGACCCGGTTCAGCATCAGCGCCAGGGCGAAGGCCAGGGCCACCCCGCCCCAGGCCAGGGTGGCGGCGTTCTGGCTGTGGGGGCTGGCGAACAGGGCGATCAGCGGCCCAGCGGCGGCCGCGGCCCCCACCACCAGCAAGCTGGGTAGCCAGGGGGCGGTGAAGAAGATGCACATGACCGCCGCCGCCGTGGCCATCAGCAGCAGCGTCTCGCGCATCGGGCCTGCGCCATCGGCGAAGGCGGCCACCTGAGCCACGCAACCGGCCCAGACCAGCCCTGTGACGATGTGCACCCGCGCCCGCGCCCGCAGGTCTTCGGCGCGGGGGGTGCGCAGCCAGTTCACCGCCGCATAGGTCGCTCCACAGGCCATGGCGAACAGGGCGAAGCTGGCGGTCATCCAGGCGGCGTTGTCGGCATAGGACCCGGCCCAGACGAACACCGGCATGCTCACCACGAACGCTACCAGGGCGTAGGGCAGCAGGGCCGCCTGGGCGTCCAGGGCCTGTTGCGCCACCGAGGCGCCGCCGCGTGCGGCGAACCGAGCAGAATCGTTGGATGACACAGGCTGGTCCTTTGCGGCGACGCCCGTGAAGGTAGTGGGTCAGGGTTGGCGACGGGTTACGCAACAGCGTTAATCCACAAGCGGGTTTGAAACCGTCCGTTAAGCCTAACCGAGCATTGTTGTGTGACGGGGCGGGAGTCCCGGCGAAGGGGGAGGGGCACATGACCACGACGCGGGCGGCGCTCACCGAAGACGATATTCGCACCCTGGTTAAGGGCGCCACGCCGGACGAGCGCGCCCTGGTGGCGCACAAGCTTTGCCGGCGGATCGACACCCTGCCGCTGACCCCGGAAGAACAGGTTCTGGCGCAGGACATTCTGCGGGTCATGGCCGCCGACGCCGCCGAACTGGTCCGCCGCGCCCTGGCGGTGACGCTGAAGAGTTCGCCCCTGATCCCCCACGACGTGGCCCTCAAGCTGGCCCGGGATGTGGAGAGCGTCTGCCAACCCATACTCAGCTTCTCGCCGGTCTTCACCGATGAGGAGCTGGTGGAGATCGTCCGCCTGGGCGGCCCCGTCCGGCAGGTGGCCATCGCCAAGCGTCCCCGGCTGTCGCGCCGTGTGACCGACGTCATGGTCGAGACCGGCGTGGAACGGGCGGTGGAAGTCACCTGCTCCAACGACAACGCCGACTTCGCCGAATCCACCCTGATGAATGTTCTGGCCCGGTTCGAGCGGTCAGAGCGTGTCCTGGCGGCCGTCGCCTACCGCCAGACCTTGCCGCTTTCGGTCACCGAGAAGCTCATCGATCTGGTAGGCGATCAGGTTCGCGACCACCTGCTGGCCCATCATCCTGTTTCGCCCGAGCTGGCCCTGCAGATCGCCACCGGGGCCAAGGAGCGCGCGACCCTTGATCTGGTGGACCAGGCGGGCCGCGCCGCGGATCTGAAGGCCTTTGTGGCCCACCTCCACCGCAATGAGCGCCTGACGCCGTCGCTGCTGCTCAGGGCCCTGGCCCATGGCCACATGGCGTTCTTTGAATGGGGTCTGGCCGAGTTGGCGGGCGTGCCGCACCATCGCACCTGGCTGATGATCCATGACGCCGGCCCCCTGGGCCTGAAGGCCATCTATGAGCGGGCCGGCATGCCTGCGCGCCTGCTGCCAGCCTTCCGGGCCGGGGTGGACACCTTCCACGCCATGGAGTTCGAAGGCGGCGCCCGCGATCGCGACAAGTTCCAGAAGAAGATGCTCGAGCGCTTCCTCACTCAGCCGCATGTGGGGGCGCGGGAAGACGCCGACTATCTGCTGGACCGGATGGATCGCATGGCCGAACGCGCCGGCCCCGCGCTTCAGACCGCCTGACTCAAGCTTTTCCTTGGCGATCGCGCCCGTCGCGCTCAGATATCGCCCATGACTGATGATCCCGCTGGCGGGCTGGTGCGCCCGGCCTCGACCCTTCTCCTGCTCCGCGACGATCCCACCTTCGAAGTGTTGATGGTCGAGCGCCATCACCAGATCGATTTCGCCTCAGGCGCCCTGGTGTTTCCCGGCGGCAAGACCAGCGCTGGCGACCATGACGAGGCCTGGGTCGACCATGCCCTCGGCTGGACCAGTCACGGCGCCGAACAGGCAGGGCTGAGGATTGCGGCGATCCGTGAACTCTTCGAAGAGGCCGGCCTGCTGTTGGCGCGCCGGCCAGACGGCGGACCGCTGGAGGTCGAGCCTGCGCCCCTGGCCCTGCGTCAGTCGGTGGACCGTGGGGAGACGCCGTTCCTTGATGTGGTGCGCGAGGCCGGCGCCCGGCTGGACCTCTCGGCGCTGACGGTGTTTGCGCGCTGGATCACACCGCCCGTGACGCCAAAGCGCTTTGATACATGGTTCTATCTGGCCCACGCGCCGGCTGACCAACTGGCGGTTTGCGATGGTCGCGAGACGGTGGACGCTTGCTGGTACGCCCCGCATGCCGCGCTCAGCGCCGCCGAACGGGGGGAGCGCAAGGTGGTGTTTCCCACGCGGATGAATCTGGGAATGCTCGCCAAGGCCCAGAGCGCCGCGGCCGCGATCGAACAGGCCAGCCTTCGCCCCCTGGTCACGGTGCAGCCTGAAATCCATGACGGGCCGGAGGGCCGACGGCTCGTCTTACCCGAAAGCGCCGGCTATGGCGCCGTCAGCGAGCCCTTCGCGCCGGGAATGTAGATGCCCTGTCGGGGGCGCCTCAGACGAGGCCGGAGGCGGCGACCCGCCGCTCAAGCTCCTCGACGAGGATCTTGCCCACCGGGTGGCTGTCGGTCTTGATCCCATCACGGACGGCGGCCTTGATGCCGTCGATATGGGCGTCAATCAGGACCATCGGCGCTTCCATGCGCTTGTCCTTGTCGTCGATCAGCTTGCAGAGCGATCCGGCCATGCGCGTGATCAGCGGGAACTCATAGGTGGCGCCGAGGCCTTTCAGGTCATGGGCGCGAAGATAGAGTGTTTCCAGGGTTTCGGGCGTCGCGCCCTCGGTCTTCACCTGCTGGCGGGCCGCCTCGAGCTTGGTGACCTCGTCCTGCAGCCAGGCGGCGAAGTTTCCAGAGAGGCTCTTGAGCGCAGCTTCAGCCTTGGCGATCGCGCTGGCGTCGACGGCGCCGAAACGACCCCCGACCTTCAGGCGAAGCGTGTTGGGGACCTGGATCACCTGACCCGTATTCTGCTGACTCACTGCCATCTCCTTTTGGGATGATTGCCAACGACTCTAGGCAGAAGAGCTTAACAACGAATGAGGCGAAGTCGCAGTGGGTCTTGTTATGCCTGTTGCAGACAGGGGCGGCGACTCTAGGCGGAAAACTGCTCGGCCAGGACGCGCTCTTCCAGGCTGCGCCCGGCGTCGAACAGCATCACAAGGCTGATGTCGCGGTTTTCGGCCACATGAACTTCGAGGACGTCGCGGACCTCGAAATTGTCCGCCACGGCGCTGACCGGCCGCTTGTCAGCCTCAAGAATCTCAAAACTGACCCGCGCGGCGTGGGACAGCAGGGCGCCGCGCCAGCGGCGGGGGCGGAAGGCGCTGATGGGGGTCAGAGCCATCACCTTGGCGTCCAGGGGGATGATTGGGCCGTGGGCCGAGAGGTTGTAGGCGGTCGACCCCGCCGGCGTCGCCACCAGGGCGCCGTCGCAGGACAACTCGTTCAGGCGAACCTTGCCGTCCACCGAAATGCGCAGCTTGGCCGTCTGCCGGGTCTGGCGCAGCAGGGAGACCTCGTTGATCGCCAGGGCCCGATGCTGACGCCGGCGAGAGTCCACCGCCACCATGCTCAGGGGGTGGATCAGGGCCCGCTCGGCGGCGTTGATCCGGTCGAGCAGATCATCGGGGCTGTATTCGTTCATCAGGAAGCCCACCGAGCCGCGGTTCATTCCGTAGATCGGCTTGGGCGCACCCATGTTCCCATGCAGCGTCTCCAGCATGAAGCCGTCGCCGCCCAGGGCGACGATCACCTGGGCCTGGTCCTGGGGCGACTGGCCATAGCGCGCCGTCAGCACCTTCAGGGCGTCCTGGGCTTCGGGCCGGTCGCTGGCGGCGAACGCGATCCGGGTCAAAATGGGCTCGGCTCTGAACATGGGCCGTCACAAGCGTGCAGGGGATGGTCCTTGTCAAACCCCGATCGCAGGACCTGCCCGCCGGCTCACCCGCCGCGGGGGGTCATGGTGCGGCGGAAGGCCATGGCGGCGAGGTTTGGGGCGAAGGGACCAAAGGCGGCCAAGCCGCGACGGAGGCCCTCGGCCCCGCCACCTGGCTTGCCGCCGTTGAGCTCCCGGACCAGCTCAAGAATGGTGGAAAAGGCGCTGCGGTCGATATTCACCGCCGCGCAGGCGAGCGCCAGATGCTCGGGTTGCTCCCCATCCAGGGCGCGGCGCACCATTTCGGGCGGAAAATCCCCAAGGGTGGCCAGGGCGCCGACAAACAGGGAGAGCTTGCCCTCCCGAAGGGCGCGCAGCAGGTAGCCGGGGCGCAACTGTCCGGCCGCCACCAGCTTGGAGATCAGCCGACGCTCCATCTCCTCGCGCTCGTCATCCTGTTCCCAGACGATGGCGTCGGTGGTCGGGTCGGCGCCCGCCTGGCCCGCATGGGCCTCGCCCACCGCCTTGCTCAGAGCGGCCTCAAGCTTGTCCGGATCGAGGCGGAAGCGGGTGGTGAGCGCCTGGCGCAGGGCCTGACCCACCCAGACATAGAGCTGAAGAGCGAGATCGTCTGTTAGTTCAGGGCGACGGACCAGGGGGGAGCGCAGGGCGGCCACCCGTCGCGAAGCCTTGACCAGCAGAGCCATGTCGCCGGGGGCAAGCTCAGTCTGGACGTTGCCCGCCAGGGCGGTCAGAACGGCGGGCTCCCCCTGTTTCAGAATCGCACTGATCACGGGGGTGGCGAGGCCCGGACGACGGGCGACCTCGATCTGGTGCTCGACCGTGGCCTCGATCAGCAGTCGCACAAGGTCCTGGTCGTCGAGCAGGGGGCTGGAGGCGATGATGGGGCGGGCGATCTCGATGTCATCAAGGGCCAGCACATTGATCAGGGCCGCCGGCGCCCAGTCCACATGGGCCAGGCTCTCGGCCAACCGGCGGCGGATGTCCCGCTCGGCCTCGACCACCAGGCTCATGAAAATGGAGTTCAGCAGGTCCTGCACCGCCGGCGTCGACATGATCTCGGCGGTCTCGGCCACGCCGCACAGATCGACCACGGCCAGCAGCAGCCGCTCGCGGTCGCCGGGCGTTCGGCTTCTGGCCAGGCTGAGGATTTCTTCCGTTCGCGCGAGCATGCTCAAGGCGATCTCCAGGTTCGACGCTTGCTACGCGGACTCTGCGGGGCGCACGTGAAAACATGCTTAAACCTCGGCCAACCAATTTGCCGCAGGTCTCAAACAAGTGGCCTCAGGAGGAGATTGACGTGACCAGCCCCCTAATCCTGGCCCTGGACCAGGGCACCACAAGCACCCGCGCCATTCTGTTTGATCTGGCGGGCAAGGCCTTGGGCGAGGCCGCCCTGCCTCTGGCTCAACACTATCCCGCCGATGGCTGGGTGGAGCATGACGCCGTCGAAATCTATCAGGCTGCGGTCCAGGTGATGGCGGCCGCGGTGGTCAATGCGGGGCGCCGGATCGATGACGTCGCGGCCATCGGCATCACCAACCAGCGAGAGACGGTGGTTCTTTGGGACAAGGCCACAGGCGAGCCCGTCCACCGGGCGATCGTATGGCAGGATCGGCGGACGGCCGAGGTGTGTGAGAGCCTGCGCGGGCAGGGGGTCGAGGATCACGTCACCGATGTCACCGGCCTGCTCATCGATCCCTATTTCAGCGGAACCAAGATCGCGTGGCTGTTGGATCACGCCCCGGGCCTGCGGGCCCGGGCCGACGCCGGCGAACTCCTGGCCGGGACCATCGACACCTGGCTGATCTGGAAGCTCACCGGCGGGGCCGCCCACGTCACTGACGCCACCAACGCCTCGCGGACCCTGCTGTTCGACATCCGCGCCCAGGCCTGGTCAGAGGCCATGCTGGAGCTGTTCCGTGTGCCTCGCGCCATCCTGCCCGAGGTGCGTGATTGTGCGGGGCGGTTCGGCGAAACCCAGCCAGACCTCCTGGGGCGTGCAATTCCCATCTGCGGCGTGGCTGGCGATCAGCAGGCGGCCCTGATGGGGCAGGGGTGCATTGCGCCAGGCCAGATGAAGGCCACCTATGGGACGGGCTGCTTCCTGCTGGTGAACACCGGGACGCACGCGCCACGTTCCCGGGGCCGGCTCTTGACCACGGTGGCCGCCCGCATCGACGGCCAGACCACCTTCGCCCTGGAAGGCGCCATCTTTATCGCCGGCGCCGCCATCGGCTGGTTGGTGGACGGCCTGGGGGTTGAGAGCCCTGCGGCGGCCGAGGCCCTGGCCCGGCGGGCCAGGCCCGGAAACGGCGTGGTCCTGGTGCCAGCCTTCACAGGTCTTGGCGCCCCCTGGTGGGACGCCGAGGCCCGTGGCGCCCTGACCGGCCTGACCAGGGATGCTGGACTGCCGGAGATCGCGCTCGCCGCCTACGACGCCTGCGCCTACCAGACCGCTGATCTGATCGAGGCCATGCAGGCCGACGCCCCTGAAGCCTTCGGGGCCGGGACGGAGCTGCGCATCGACGGCGGCATGTCCCGCAGCCCCTGGTTCGCCCAGCGACTGGCCGACCTCACCAACCAGAGCGTGGCCCGGGCCAGCTATGAGGAGACCACGGCGCTCGGCGCGGCCCTGTTCGCAGGTCTGGGGGCGGGTCTCTATCCCGATGTCGCCGCCGCCGCCGCCGCCCGGCCGCGCACCGAGGCGGCCGAACCCACCCTGTCGTCGGATGAGCGCGCTGCGGGCCAGGACCGCTGGCGCGATGCGGTCCAGCGGGTGCTCGCGCGGGGGTGAGGTGGCCAACCCTTGACGGTGGGAGGTGTCAGGGAGACTTTAGGGCTGAAAAACAAGAACCAATGGAGGGCGCTATGGCCGACGGATCTGCTGGCGTGATGTCGCTGCAAGGCAAGGTGAGCACCGAGGAGTGGCAGGCCCGGGTGGAGCTGGCCGCCCTCTACCGGCTGGTGGCGCTGCACGGGTGGGACGACCTGATCTACACCCACATCTCCGCGCGCATTCCGGGGCCGGAGCACCACTTTCTGATCAACCCTTACGGGATGCTGTTCGAGGAGATCACCGCCTCGTCCCTGGTGAAGATCGATCTGGCGGGAAACATCCTCCAGGAGACGCCTTACTTCATCAATCCGGCGGGCTTCACCATCCACTCGGCCATCCATGAGGCCCGGGAGGACGCCAAGTTCGTGATGCACCTGCACTCCGACCAGGGCGTCGCCGTCGCCGCGCAGAAGGAGGGTCTGCTGCCCCTGTCGCAGCACGCCCTGATCGTCCTGCCCCGTCTGGCCTATCACGACTATGAGGGCATCGCCCTGAACCTGGATGAGCGCGAGCGTCTGGTGGCCGATATCGGCGACAAGACCCTGATGCTGCTGCGCAATCACGGCACCCTGTCGGTGGGCGACTCCGCCGCCGACTGCTGGATCGGCATGTTCTATCTGGAGCGGGCCTGCAAGCAGCAGGTCATGGCCCTGTCGGCGGGTCGGGAGAATGTGCTGTTCGCCCCCGAGGCGGCCCAGGCCGAGGTCAAGTCTCAGGTGGCCCGCGGCATCGGCGGCAAGCTCGCCTGGCCAGGCTGCCTGCGCCGACTGGATCGCGAATCGCCGGGCTACGACGCCTGAGCCTGACGATCTCCGACGCAGGCCTTCACCTGCGAGAGATCGATGTTTGGTGAATTAGCTGCCGCGGCCTGCATCTTTTTCGCTGTCGCGTCCGAACATCATAACCAATGGCCATACGTTACCATCGGGAAACGTATGGCCATCCTTGTGTCATGAGACCAAGCCTATGCCTTAAGGCTGAGTCGCTTAGTCCATTTCCCGCTTGTCATACGCTCCAGATTTCGGAGCGACGGAGCCCCCATTGCTGAGACGTCACTTCTTTCTCGTCGGCGCGCTGGTGATCCTGGGCCTCATGGTTGTGGTTGGCGGGCTCAGAATGGGGTTCGGCGCGGCTGGCCCGCAGGGCGGCGGTCCCGGTGGACCCGGTGGTCCCGGCGGCGGCGTACCGGTGGCCGCCACCCTGGCGCAGACCCGCACGTTCAACGACACGGTGGAACTCCTCGGCGTCGCAAAAGGGCGCCAGTCGGTGACCTTGACCGCTGCGGCCACCCAGCTTGTGGAGCGGGTCCGCTTCACCGATGGCCAGTATGTGGCCGAGGGCGCGGTCCTGGTGGAGCTCAAGGACGCCGAACAGAACGCCGGCGTCGAACAGGCGCGGGCCCGGGTGGCCCAGGCCGAGCGGACGCTGGAACGCTGGCGCACCCTGGCCGAGCGCGGTTTCGCCTCCAAGGCTGCGGTCGATGAGCACGAGGCGGCCTATCTCACAGCCCAGGCCGATCTGACGGCGGCTGAGGCCCGCCGGGGCGACCGGCTGATCCGAGCGCCCTTCGCCGGGGTTGTCGGCCTGACGGACATCGCGCCAGGCGCCTTGGTCAATCCGGGCGCGGTCATTGTCACCCTGGACGACCTCTCCGCTGTCCGCGTCGACTTTGAGGTGCCTGAACGCTATCTGCCCGGCCTCGCCGCCGGCCAGACCATCCGCGCACGCACCGACGCCTATCCGGACATGGTCATCACCGGCCGGATCGACACCCTCGACACCCGGGTGGACGCAGAAACCCGCGCCATCACCGCCCGCGCCGTTTTCCCCAATCCGGACGGATATCTGAAGCCGGGCATGCTGATCCGCGTCGCCCTGTCCCGCGGTCAGCGCGAGAGCGTCGCCGTTCCCGAGGCCGCGGTCGCCGTCCAGGGGGCTTCGTCCTTCGTCTTCGTCATCGCCGAGTCCGAAGGCGGCACGCGGGCCGAACAGCGCCCGGTGGTCTCCGGCGCTCGCCAGGACGGTTTTGTCGAGGTGCGCGACGGGCTCTCCGCCGGCGATCGTATTGTCGCCAACGGCCTCAACAAGGTCACGGGCGGACAGCCAGTCAAGGTCGCCGAAACCCTCGACGCCGCCGACGTGGCGCGGGTCCAGGCGTCGGAAGAGCGGCCAGGCGCATGACCCTCTCCGACCTTTCCGTCCGCCGCCCCGTCTTCGCCGCCGTCGCCTCGATCATCCTTTGTGTCGTCGGCCTGGCCTCTTTCACCCAGCTGACGGTCCGCGAGCTGCCGGCCGTTGATCCGCCGGTCATCTCCATCAGCACCGACTATCGGGGCGCCTCGTCTGAGGTGATCGAGGAGCGGATCACTGAGGTGATCGAGCGGCAGGTGGCCGGGATCGAGGGGGTCGACCGGATGACCTCCGGCTCCCGCGATGGCGCCTCTCGGATCAATATTCAGTTCAAGCTCAGCCGCGACCTCGACGCCGCGGCCAATGACGTGCGCGACGCGGTTTCGCGGGTGTCGGCCAATCTCCCTCTGCAGGCTGATCCCCCGCAGATCCGTAAGGCTGACGCCGATGCACAGCCGATCATGTTTCTGGCCCTGTCCTCGACGACGCTGAACCGGCTGCAACTGACGGACTACGCCCAGCGCTACATTGTCGAGCGTGTCTCCACCGTACCCGGGGTGGCGCAGGTCGGCGTTGGCGGCGCTCAGAACTACGCCATGCGCATCTGGCTCGATCCCCAGGCGATGGCGGCCCGGGGCATCACGGTCAATGACGTCGAAACCGCCCTGAACTCCCAGAACCTGGAACTGCCCGCCGGTTCCCTGGAGTCGGAGGCCAAGGATTTCACCATCCGGGTGGCCCGCGGCTATTCGACCCCTGAGGAATTCGCCAACCTGCCGGTCCGTACGGCCGGGGAGGGCGGCTATGTGACCCGCCTGGGGGACATCGCCCGGGTCTCCGAAGAGGCTGACGAGCGGCGTCGGATGTTCCGCTCCAATGGTCGCGACCAGGTGGGCATCGCCGTCACCCGTCAGTCCCAGGCCAATGACCTGGAGATTTCGGACGGCATCAACGCCATCCTGCCGGAAGTGAACCGCGGCCTGCCCGAGGGCACGCGCCTGGACGTGGCGGTGGACTTCACCATCTTCACCCGGCACGCCCTGGAAGAGGTCTGGTACACGATGGCCATCTGTCTGGCTGTGGTCGGGCTGGTGAACTTCATCTTCCTGGGCACCTGGCGGGCGGCCATCATCCCCACCATCGTCGCCCCGATCTGCATTCTTTCGACCTTCATCGTCCTGGCGCCCCTGGGCTTTTCCCTCAATCTGCTGACCCTTCTGGCCCTGGTGCTGGCCATTGGTCTCGTGGTGGATGACGCCATCGTCGTGGTGGAGAACATCCAGAGACGGATTGACGAGGGCGAACCCGCGCCCGTCGCCGCCCAGAGGGGAACCCGACAGGTGTTCTTCGCCGTGGTGGCCACGACCATCGTGCTGATCTCGGTCTTCGCGCCCTTGATGTTCCTGCCGGGCTATATTGGCCGGCTGTTTGTGGAACTGGCGGTGGCGATCGCCGCGGCGGTGGCCTTCTCCTCGATCCTGGCGCTCAGCCTGTCGCCGATGCTGGCCTCGCTGCTCCTGCGGCCGGCCCAGGGGCAGGGCTATGTGGCGCGCACGGTCGATGGCGCGATGATGCGGCTGCGCACGTCCTACCACGCCTCGCTGGAGTTCCTGCTTGGCCGCCGTTCGGCGACCTGGGCGACGGGCGTTCTGGTCCTGGTGCTGGCCGTCGCGGCCTTCGGCATCTTCCGCTACCTGCCCAGTGAGCTGGTGCCAGAGGAGGATCGCGGGCGGGTCGACATCATGATCTCCGGCCCGGAAGGGGCTGGATTCGACTACACTTTTGAGGCGGCCAAGCAGATCGAAGCGCGCCTGATGGAGCTGTATGAAAGCGGCGAGGTGTCCCGCTATCTGATCGCCATGCCCAGGTTCGGCGGGCTTCAGTACAATACGGCCAACGCCAATGTGACCGTGGCCGAGGGTCGCGACGCCATGGACTCCAACGCCCTGGCTGCGCAGCTCAACAAGGAATTCTCATCCATCACATCGGTGCGGGCCACCGCCTTTGTCCGCCCAGCCCTGCGCGGCAGCGAGGGCAACAGCGTCGACCTGGTGGCTGTCGGGACCGACTACGACCAGATCGCCGCCTGGCTGCGGCCGATTCAGGCTGCCGCGGAGAACAATCCGGGCCTGACCCGGGTGCGTATGGACTATGAGCCCACCTCGCCCCGGCTTCTGGTGACGATCAACCGCGAACAGGCTGCGGCGCTGGGCGTCTCGACCCAGGCGGTCGGACGTGCGCTCGAGACCATGTTCGGATCGCGGCGGGTCACGACCTACATCCGGGATGGCCGTGAATTCGATGTGATCCTGCAGACCGACCGGGATCAGCGGATGACCCAGGAGGATCTGAACACCCTCTATGTCCGCTCCGACTCCGGTGCGGTCATTCCCCTGGCCTCGGTGGTCACCACGGAGGTCCGGGGCGATACGCCTGACCGGGGGCGGACCGACAGGTCCCGTTCCATCGACCTGACCGCCCAACTGAACCCCGGCTACACCATCGGCGACGCGATCGCCTTCTTCGAGGCCGAGGTGGCCAAACAGCCCGGGGGCGTAGGCGTGCTCTGGGGCGGCGGCGCGCGGGACTATCTGGAGGCGGGCGGCGCGGTGGGTCTGGCCTTCGCCATGGCCCTGCTGCTGGTCTTCCTGGTTCTGGCCGCCCAGTTCGAGAGCTGGATCCATCCGGGCGTCATCATGCTGACGGTTCCGGTGGCCGCACTTGGCGGGCTCTTTGGCTTGCTCGTCGCCGGTTCAACGATCAACACCTACAGTCAGATCGGACTGATCATCCTGGTCGGTATCGCCGCCAAGAATGGCATTCTGATCGTCGAGTTCGCCAACCAGCTCCGCGATGAGGGGCTCTCGATCCGCGAGTCGGTGATCGAGGCCGCCACCCTGCGCCTGCGGCCGATCATCATGACCTCGATTTCCGCCGCGGCCGGCGCCATTCCGCTGATCGTCTGGGGCGGGGCCGGGGGCGAGGCCCGCCGGACCATCGGGGTTGTGATCTTCTTCGGGGCGATATTCGCGACCCTGCTCACCCTGTTCATCGTGCCGATCTTCTACAATCTGCTGGCCCGCTACACGAAGTCGCCGGAGCATATGGCGCGGCGGATTGAGGCCTTTGAAGAGGCTGAGCAGGCCCGAGTGGCCAACGCGGCCGAATAGACCGGACAAAAGAAAGGCCTTCCTCCCTTTGGGGGAGGAAGGCCAAGTCGTCAGGATTGGGGGGCTCCCAGGCCGGGGTCCGGGAGCCGTCATCGAGATCGACAGATGCAATGCAATCACGACCACCCAAGGGTGAGCGTCGAAGCGGCAACCGTCAAGATTGCATAGATCAAAAACGCTCGCCTGGCGCGTATCAGCTCTCAGCGTCTGTCGGCGCGGGGGCCTCAGGCGCCGGAGCCTCTGCCGCCGTCGCGGCATAACCTGACTCCACCTTTAGATAGGCGATGAGGTCGAGGCGCTTTTTCGGATCAGCGAGGCCGGCGAAGGTCATGCGATTGCCGGGCAGATAGGTGCGGGGATTGGCCAGCCAGGCGTCCAGACGCTCAGCGTCCCACTCAAATCCCGCCGCCAGCAGGGCGTCAGAATAGCGATAGCCCTCAACCGTGCCGGCTGTGCGTCCAAAGACCCCGTGGAGGTTCGGACCGGTCAGGTTGGGACCACCCTCGGCCACGGTATGGCATGAGCGGCAAAGGCCGAACTGACGGCGGCCATTCTCAAGATCGCCGGTGTTGTAAGGGGCGGGCAGGGCGGCCAGCAGAGCTTGCCGCTCCGCATCACTGGGCTGGGCGGCTGGCGCCTTGGCGGCCTCGGATGACCCAGCGGCGTCTCCGCCGCCCTGGCCACAGGCCGTCAGGGTGAGCAGGCTCACAGCCGCCACGGCGATCTTGGTGAAGTGAAACATCAGACTGGGTGGCCCCTTGCAAATTGTGGCCGCAAGCTAGCTCACTCTCTGACCCGGCTCAAACGCGAGATGACCAAGGCCTGAGGTCGGCGGAACTGAGCGACATGCTAGGATGGAGGCATGAACTGGCTTCCTTTTTGCGCCGCCATCCTGTTGAGCTCCAGCGCCATGGGCGCCGCCGCCGCGCCGCTGTCGGTCCCAGAGCGGGCCGCCGTCCTCGACCTCCTGCGTCAGGCGCCTGAGCCCCCCGCGGCCCTCGACGGCCCGGTCACCTCCGAGGCTCTCGTCGCCGAACTGCTGGCCTACGCAGGACGGGAGGCGGGACGCCTCAGCCGGCCGACGGAGGTCAACCCGCTTTGGGCCCTTGCGCCGTCTCCCCGGGACATTCAGGCCGAATGGGCCGCCGCCCAGGCGCAAGGCGAGGCTCAGGCCTGGATCGCCGGCCTCTCACCTGCCGACAGTCGCTACGATCGCCTCGTGGCGGCGCGGCGCGACTATGCGGGCACGGCCGCCGCGGGCGGCTGGGGGGTTTTGGCCACCGATGGCGTTCTGCGGCCAGGTCATGCCGGCCCACAGGTCGAGGCCCTGCGCACGCGGTTGGCGCTGGAAGGGTTCGAGGCCCTGGCCGAACCCGATGTGGCGGTGGATGCGCCGGCACGGTCGCCGATCGTTTTTGACACCGCCCTTCAGGACGTGGTCCGCCGCTATCAGAGGCGCCGTGGCCTGGAGCCCGATGGCGTGGTCGGCCCGGCCACCCTTGCGGCGCTGAATGTCAGCGCCGAGGCGCGGCTGGCGCAGATCGACGCCAATCTGGAAAGGTGGCGCTGGCTGCCCCGACCATTGCCCGCAACCCGTATCGAGGCCGATGTGGGCGCAGCGCGCGCGGCCCTGTTCGTCGATGATGTCCGCGTTCTGGACATGCGCATCATTGTCGGCGCCCCGGCGACCAAGACGCCGATCTTCGCCTCCCAGATCGAGACCGTGGTTTTCAATCCCCCATGGAACGTGCCCGCCTCCATCGCCAATGGCGAGATCCTGCCGCGAGCGGCGCGTGATCCGGGCTATCTGGCCCGCAACAACTTCACCTACCGGGACGGTCGCCTGCAGCAGCAGCCGGGACCGACCAATTCGCTGGGGCAGGTGAAATTCGACATGCCGAGCCCCTTTGGCGTCTATCTGCACGACACCCCAGGCCGGGCAGCCTTCGCCCGACCAGTCCGGACCTTAAGCCACGGCTGCATGCGGTTGGAAAAGCCCCGGGAACTGGCGACGCTGCTGCTGGCCAGCCAGGGGTGGAGTCGCGAGATGGTGGACCAGGCGATCGCGGAGGGGCAGACTCAGCGGGTCGACCTGGCCGCGCGCGTCCCTGTGTTGGTGACCTACAGCACCGCTTTCGTGGATGGAGATGGGCTGCATCTCCTGCCAGACCCCTATGGCTGGGACGCTCAGCTCACTGCAGCCCTACAGAGTCAGGTCTTGGCTGGCCTTGAGCGCGACATGGCGTCGCCCGAGAGCGAATGCGCCTCCTCGATGGGTTAGGGCTCTAAATCATAAGGTTAGCGCATTTTTCGATCCGATAACCGCATCACACTTATCGGAAAATGCTCTAGGCTCTACAGCCCAGGAGAGTTCACATGTCTCTGAACCGACGCGCCCTGATCGGCGCCGCGCTAACCCTGCCGCTCGCGACGCCTGCGCTCGCCTCCAATCCAGCCCCTCGCAGCCTGTCGATCCTGAACCTGCATACGGGCGAGCGCCTGGCGGCGACCTATTGGGAGGCCGGCGCCTATGTGGAGGACGCCCTCGCGGGCCTGGCCAAGGTTCTGCGCGACCATCGCACGGGCGAGACCCACGCCATGGCGCCCCGGCTCCTTGATCTGGTGGCCAACCTACAGGCGGAGTTCTCGGCGAAACCTGTGCAGGTCATTTCGGGTTACCGCTCGCCACGCACCAACGAAGCGCTGCGCCAGTCGGGCGGCGGCGGCGTGGCCAAGCGCAGCCTGCATATGGATGGTCTGGCCATGGACATCCGCATGCCGGGGGTCGATCTCGCCAGATTGCGGGATGCGGCCTGGGGGCTGCAATCTGGGGGCGTCGGCTACTACCCCGGCTCCGACTTTGTCCATGTGGATGTGGGCCGCGTCCGACGCTGGAATGGCTGAAGTCTAAGCTGTCGCGGTTGCCGCCCGGCGGGCTTCCGCGATATGCCCACTCCCGAAAACACATCCGGGAAAGGGACGCGCCGATGACCACCGAAGAACTCATGGCCCAAGACTTCGGGACCCTTTCGGCGCTGATCGCCGCGCAAGGCCGCGACCGTCCAGGCCATCCTGCCCTGGTGGATGGCGAGCGGACCCTGGACTATGCCGGCCTCAACAGCCTGATGGACCGCATCGCCGCGGCCTTGCAGCGCGATGGCGTTGGTCCGAACGAGGCCGCCGCCATCTGCGCCACCACCTCCTTGGAATATGCCGCAGTTTTCATGGGCGCCCTTCGGGCCGGATCTGCGGCCGCGCCGCTGGCGCCGTCCTCCACGGCCGACAGCCTGGTGATGATGCTCAACGACTGCGGCGCCAAGGTCTTCTTCCTGGATGCGGGCGTCGCGGCCCTGCTGGAGCCGGTGGCCGATCAGATCACGGCCAAGCGCGTAGCCCTGGACGGCTCCGCCGCCGGCGAGGCCTTCCAGGATTGGCTGGCGCCTGAAGGCTCGACGCCCAAGGCCGTGGAGGTTGGCCCCGACGACCCGTTCAACATCATCTATTCCTCGGGCACCACCGGCACGCCCAAGGGCATCGTCCAGCCGCACGCCATGCGCTGGGGCCAGGTACGGCGGGGGATCTATTCGGTCGACGCGGTGACAATGATCTCCACGCCGCTCTATTCCAACACTACCCTGGTCAGCTTCCTGCCGACCTTGGGCAATGGCGGCGCCGCCGTCCTGATGCCCAAGTTCGACGCGGAGAAGTTCCTCAAGCTGTCGGCCAAGCACCGGGCCACCCACGCCATGCTGGTGCCCGTCCAGTACCGCCGGATCATGGAGCGGCCGGATTTCGACACCTATGATCTGTCGAGCTTTGTCCTGAAGTTCTCCACCTCGGCGCCCTTCTCACCGGAGGTGAAGGCCGATGTGCTCAAGCGCTGGCCCGGCGGCCTGATCGAGTTCTACGGCATGACCGAGGGTGGCGGCTCCTGCATGCTGGTGGCCCACGAGCACCCGGACAAGCTGCACACGGTCGGCCAGCCGATGAACGGCCACGACATCCGGCTGATCGACGAGGATGGCAAGGAAGTGCCCCAGGGCCATGTGGGGGAGGTGGTCGGCCGCTCTGGCGCGATGATGGTCGGTTACCACAACCAGCCGGGCAAGACCCGCGACGCCGAGTGGTACAGCCCAGACGGCCTGCGCTTCATCCGCACCGGCGATGTGGGCCGGTTCGATGAGGACGGCTTCCTGACGCTCATGGACCGCAAGAAGGACATGATCATCTCGGGCGGCTTCAACATCTATCCCAGCGATATGGAGCTGGAGCTGGCCAAGCACGAGGACGTGCTGGAATCGGCCGTGGTCGGCGTGCCGTCCGACCGCTGGGGCGAGACGCCGGTGGCCTATGTCACCCTGCGCCCGGGCAAGACTGCCACGCCTGAGGACATCAAGACCTGGCTCAACGCCCGGGTCGGCAAGACTCAGCGCCTGGCCGATGTGGTGCTGATCGACAACCTGCCCCGCAGCCACATCGGCAAGGTGCTGAAAAAGGACCTGCGCGACAGCTATAAGGGACCTGCGCTCACCGCGTGAGCGCAGGTCGCCTGATGGGGGCTAGTCCCGCGGCTTGCGGGGCTTGCCGCCCTTGGGCCCCTTGGGAGCGGTAGGGTCCCAGGGCTTCTTCGGCCCCTTGGGACCAGAAAAGCCGGCGCCCGCCGGGCCAGAACGAGGGCCCTTGTGCGGCGGGCCGTCGCCACGGGGGCGATCCCGGGGCGGCCCGCGGTCAGGGCGCGCATCGGAGCCTTCGGGGCGGGGGCCGAAGTCGCGGCGGGGCGGACGGGCATCCCCGCCCTCGGGACGGCCGCGGGGCGGACCTGGCCGACGGGGCGGCGCAGCGCCGGGGGGCTCGCTGGCCTCCACAGGGATTTCCATGTTCGAGCCGGCGGCCTTGATCGCCTCGCGGAACCGGCCCTCGGCCTCCTTGGAGATCTCAAACTTGGTCTCGCGGTCGAAGATGCGGATCTGGCCGATATCCTTCTTGGTCACATGGCCCAGCCGGCAGATCATCGGCAGGATCCACTTGGGATCGGCGTTCTTGCTGCGCCCGACCGGCATGCGGAACCAGACCCCGTCGCTGATGGCCTCAGGTCGCGGACCGCGCTCGGGACGGGGCGGGCGTCCCGCGGCGGGCGAGCGATCGCGGACATCGTCGAACAGTTCTTCCGGCGCCGGCATCCGCGCCCGGTGCAGGCGCACCAGGGCCGCAGCCACGGCTTCTGCGCCGCGTTCAGCCAGCAGCTTCTGGGCCAGCGTCAGGTCTTCGCCCGTGAGGGCTTCGTTGAGCATCGGGTCGGCCAGCAGGCGTTCCTGATCGCGCAGGCGGATTTCCTCACCCGACGGCGGCCCAACCCATTCGGCCTCGACGCCCGCCGAGGCCAGCAACTGCTCGGCCTTGCGGCGACGGGTGTAGGGCACGACCAGCACGGAGACGCCCTTGCGCCCGGCCCGGCCGGTGCGGCCGCTGCGGTGCAGGAGGCCGGCCTTGTTCACCGGCAGTTCGGCATGGATGACCAGGCCAAGATCGGGCAGGTCCAGGCCACGGGCGGCCACATCGGTGGCCACGCAGGCCCGGGCATGGCCGTCGCGCAGGGACTGCAGGGCGTCGGCCCGTTCCTTCTGGCTCAGCTCGCCCGACAGCTGCACGGCCGAGAAGCCGCGCTCGCGAAGGGCGCCATAGAGATGACGCACCGCCTCACGGGTGGCGCAGAAGATCAGGGCGCCGGGGGACTCGTAGTAGCGCAGCAGGTTGACGACCGCCTTTTCGACCTCGTTCGGGGCCACTCGGACGGCGCGATAGCTGATGTCTCCATGGGCCTCATCGCGCCGGATGGTGTCGATCCGGGTCGCCTCGCGCTGATATCGGCGGGCGAGCGCCACGATATCCTTGGCCAGGGTCGCCGAGAACAGCAGGGTCTGGCGCTCCACCGGGGTGGAGTCCAGGATCTCCTCCAGATCGTCGCGGAAGCCCAGGTCGAGCATCTCGTCGGCCTCGTCGAGGACGGCGACCTTCAGGGCCGACAGGTCGAGATTGCCGCGCTCCAGGTGGTCGCGCAGGCGTCCAGGAGTGCCGACGACGATGTGGCAGCCGGCGGCCAGCGCCCGCTGCTCGCGCCGGGCGTCCATGCCGCCGACGCAGGTGACGACACGGGCCTTGGCGTGGGCGTAGAGCCACTCCAGTTCGCGGCTGACTTGCAGGGCCAGTTCGCGGGTCGGGGCGATGACCAGGGCCAGGGGGGCGGCGGCGTATTCGATGTGCTCGGCTTGCCCCAGCAGGGTGCTGGCGGCGGCCAGCCCGAAGGCGACCGTCTTACCAGAGCCAGTCTGAGCCGAGACCAGCAGGTCGCGGCCTTCAGGCGCGTCAAGGACGGCGGCCTGGACGGGAGTCGGGGTCGCATAGCCTTGCGCCTCGAGCGCCCGGCTGAGCGCCGGGTGCGTGGCGGGAAATGACATCGGAATCCTCTTTCCGGTGGTGAGCCAGCGCCGGTCGGCGCGGGCGTCCTCTGTCTGATATCGCCTGGGGACGAAGAAATGGTGCCGGTTGCAGGACTCGAACCCGCGACCTTCGGTTTACAAAACCGCTGCTCTACCAGCTGAGCTAAACCGGCGAACCTAGCAATATCAAAGAGATCGCCGTGCGACCCCGCCCGAGCGCGTCCCCATTTGGATGGGCGAAGCGTCGAAAGACCAGACCACAAGACGTTTGTGCGGCGACCGATGCCACGTCGTCGCACCGGCGCCAAGGCCCATCGCCTAAGGGAAGGCGTGCGTTGGTGCGGCCAATTGTACGCTCAAACGGGCCCG
>DJWR01000127.1 GCA_002441055.1 Caulobacteraceae bacterium UBA6225
CACACTTATCGGAAAATGCTCTAGATTTGGAATGTGATGATCATGTCCCCCCGCCTCGCCACAGCCCTGGTCCTGGCCTGCGCCGCCCTGAGCCTTAGCGCCTGCGGTTTCCGGCCCCTGTATGCCCAGCCGGGCGTGACCCCCGGGTTGTCGGCGGTCCAGGTGGTCGCCCCAGGCGGCCGGGCGGGATATCTGGTAGGTGAGGCTCTGGGCGACGCCATGGGGTCGGGGGCCGGCGCCCCGGCCTGGCGACTGAACCTTGATCTGTCAGAGCAACGTTTCCCCCGGGGTCTGCGGGTGGATAATGTGGCGACCCGCTATGAATATGTGCTGATCGCCGCCTACACCCTGCGCGACGTGGCCACCGACGTCCCGGCCAAGGTCGGCCGGGTGCGGGTGGAGCTGACCTACGATTCCGCCGACCAGCCCTATGCCTCCGTGGCCGCCCAGCAGGACGCCCAGGAGCGCGCCGCCGAAGAGGCCGCCCGCCGTATCCAGCTGGAGCTCGCCGCCTGGTTCGCCGAGCAGGGCCAGGATTGAGGCGTCCGCCGGCATGATCCTCAGCCGCCGGCCTGACATCGAGCGTTTCCTGGCGCGCCCTGACCCCGACATTCGCGGGGCGCTGATCTATGGCCGCGATATCGGCGTGGTCCGCGAGCGGGCCAACCAGCTGGCGGCCAAGGCCGTGGCCAATCCCGACGATCCCTTCGACGTGGCCCTGCTCACCGACGGAGACATCGACGGGGACGCCGGCCGTCTGGATAATGAACTGGCCTCTCAGTCCCTCATGGGCGGCCGACGCCTGGTTCGGCTGAAACTCTCCAGCGAGAAGGCGAGCCTCGACAAGATGGCCGCCGAGGCGGCGAAGGGTCACGACGAGGGCGCCTTCAACCCTGAGGCCTTCTTCCTGATCGAGGCCGGCAATCTGGGGCGGGACTCGACCCTGCGGAAGATCGCCGAGAAGGCGGCCGCCATCGCCGTCATCCCCTGCTACGAGGACGAGCCCGGGGACATGGCCCGCCTGGTGCGCGAAGCCCTGAACGCCGAAGGGGTGGGCCTTAACGCCGATGCGCTGGCCCTGTTCGTGGCCCGCCTGCCCAAGGACCGGGGGGTGGCCCGTCAGGAGATCGAGCGGCTGATCCTCTATCTTGGCCCCCGCAGCGGGATCACCGCCGGGCCCAAGGATCTGGAGGACTTCTTAGGCGTCGAGCCCGAGGCCTCCCTGGCCGACGCGGCATCAGACGCCTTTGGCGGCCGCATCGCCGAGGCCCAGAGCGGCCTGCGACGGGCCGCAGCCGAGGGTGAGGCCGGCCCCGCCGCCGTCCGAGCCATCAGCCAGCACCTGGCCAAGCTGCGCCGCACCCTTACCCTGGTCAGGAACGGGGCTGGCCTGCCCGAAGCCGCCAAGGCGTCCGGGGTGTTCTGGAAGAATGAGCGGGAATTCCTGCGCCAGGCCCGGGCCTGGAGCCTGGAGACCCTGGATGCGGTCCAACCCGAGGTCCTGGCCGCCGACCGGGCCTGCAAAACCACCGGCAGCCCCGACCGCCTGATCGCCGAACGCCTGGCCCTGACCATCGCCGCCCGCGCCAGGCGGATGGGGCTGTAGGGCGACGCACACCCCCCACCGCCGTCGCCCTCGGACTTGATCCGAGGGCCTATGCTCACAGCCGTTTGCCGGTGTTCATGGATGGCCCGGTCAAGCCGGGCCATGACGGCATCCGGCGGAAGGGCTGCCGACCGCCGACCCGCGCGCCGCCGGCGCAGAAGGAGAGAAACCACAAAGCGCACGAAGATCACCAAGGCGCCGCGGCGCCTTCGTGTCCTTAGTGCCCTTTGTGGTTGAACTCCCTGGCGCTCCGCGCCCAAGCTCACCCCGTGCGCGACAGCCGGCGGCAGAGGTCGTCCAGCTGTTCGAGGGTCTGGTAGCTGATCTTCAGCTCGCCGGCGCCGCCTCGGTCGGCGATCTGCACCGACAGGCCGAGCACCTCGGCCAGATCGTTTTCCAGGGCGAGCGTGTCGGTGTCCTTTTCGGCGCCGGAACCGCCGCCACTGCGGCCGCCGCCGCCCCGGGCCGCAGGCGCCGCGCCCTTGCGCACCAGGGCCTCGGTCTCGCGCACCGACAGGCCCTTGGCCATGACCTGTTCGGCCAAAGCTTCGGGGTTGTCGGCGGTGATCAGGGCCCGGGCGTGGCCGGCCGAGAGCTTGTTCTCCACCACCAGGTTCTGGACGGAGCCGGGCAGGGTCAGCAGGCGCAGCATGTTGGCCACATGGCTGCGGCTCTTGCCCACCACCTGGGCCACCAGCTCCTGGGTGCGGCCGAACCGGGCGATCAGCACCTCATAGCCGCGCGCCTCTTCAATGGCGCTGAGATCTGCCCGCTGGACGTTTTCAACGATGGCGATTTCCATCACCTGCAGGTCGTCCAGCTCCCGCACCACGGCGGGCACGGTGTGCAGCCCGACCTTCTGGCTGGCCCGCCAGCGGCGCTCGCCGGCGACGATCTCAAACCGGCCATTGGGCAGAGGGCGCACCAGGATCGGCTGCAGCACGCCGCGTTCGCGGATGGAGTTGGTCAGCTCCTCCATGTCCTCGTCATGGAACACGGCCCGGGGCTGAGAGGCGTTGGGATCAATCAGGTCGATGGGCAAGTCGCGCATGGGCGACTGAGCCCGCACCGGCGCGCCGGCTTCGGCGGCCTCGGCGGCGGCCGCCGCATCGGCGATGTTCTCATCCTCGGCCTCGCCCAGCAGGGCCGACAGACCCCGGCCCAGACCCCTGCGGTTCTCCGCCATGTTCAGACTTCCTGCTTGCTGGCCGCAGTCTTGCGGCGCTGGCGCTCGCGGACCACAACCTCGCGGGCGAGCTTCAGATAGGCCTGGCTGCCGGCGCATTTCAGATCATAGACCAGCACCGGCTTGCCGAAGGACGGCGCCTCGGACACCCGCACATTGCGCGGGATCACCGTGTCATAGACCGTCTTCCCGAAATGGCCCCGCACATCGCTGGCCACCTGTTCGGACAGGCTGTTGCGTTTGTCGTACATGGTCAGCACCACGCCTTGGATCTCCAGGGCCGGGTTCAGACTGCCCCGCACCAGCTCGACAGTGCGCATCAGCTGGGTCAGGCCTTCGAGCGCGAAGAACTCGCACTGCAGGGGCACCAGCACGGCGTCGGCGGCGGTCATGGCGTTGACGGTCAGCAGGTTGAGCGACGGCGGGCAGTCGATCAGCACATAGGTGAAATCTCCTTCCCGGCGGATCTGGTCCAGGGCGTCCCGCAGCTTGAACGAGCGCCGGCTCTGATTGCCCAGCTCCAGCTCGACGCCGGACAGGTCCGGATCGGCCGGGATCAGGAACAGGCCCGGCAGGTCGGTGGCCACCACCGCCTCGGTGGCGGGCTTCTCACCCATCAGCACGTCATAGAGGGTGGTCTTGCGCTTGGCCCGGGCGACACCGAGGCCGGTGGAGGCATTGCCCTGGGGATCGGAATCGATCAGCAGCACCTTCTCGCCGACGGCGGCCAGCGCCGTGCCCAGATTGATCGCCGTGGTGGTCTTGCCCACGCCGCCCTTCTGATTGGCGATCACCAGGACGCGGGCGCGGCTGATCGGCGCAGCGGCGGGCCGGACCTCCTGGACCTCAGCTTCGGCGGGCATGGATCTTGTTCCTCAGACGAACGATGCGGCCGCGGGGGTCGCTGGTGCTGGGCAGAAGCTCGGCCTCGAACCGCCAGGCGTCCCGGGCCGCCTCAATCTCGGCGGCCACATCCTGGCCTTTCAGGAAGAGGGCCTGGTTGGCGCCCGTCAGCCAAGGCTTGGCATAGCCCAGCAGGCGGGTCATCGGGGCGCAAGCCCGCGCGGTGACGATATCCACATCCCACGACAGGTTTTCCGCACGGTCGTTGTGAATCACCGCCGGCAGATCGAGGGCCTCGACCACCGCCTCCAGGAAGCGGCACCGCTTGGCCATGCTCTCCACCAGATGGACCTCAAAGCCCTCGCGGCCTTTCCCGAGGATCGCCAGCACGATTCCAGGCAGTCCGGCGCCGGCGCCCAGATCCGCCCAGGTGACGGCGTCGGGCGCCAAGGAAATGAGCTGGGCGGAGTCCCAGGCATGCCTTCCCCAGAAGTCGGGCAAGGTGGCCGGGCCGACCAGATTCATCCTTTGATTCCAGTTAGTTAGCAGGTCGCGATAGGTTCTGAGGGCCTCGATTTGCGCCGGCGAGGCGCCGCTCAGGCGCACAAATTCGGCCTCGTCGATGTGGGGTACGGCGCTGTGCGCCACAGGGGCGATTTTTTCGGGGCTGTTTTCAGCGGTTTCAGCGACCGACGGTGTCTCGCTCATGCCGCCACCTTGCGCCGGACATGGGCCAGCAGGGCGGTGAGCGAGCCGGGCGTCACGCCTTCGATCCGTGCGGCCTGACCCAGGGTCAGGGGGCGGATCGTCGCCAGCTTTTCCCGCACCTCGTTGGAGAGCCCGCCCACGGCGCCGTAGTCGAGATCGGCGGGCAGGCGTAGATCCTCGTCACGACGGAAGGCGGCCACGTCAGCGGCCTGGCGATCCAGGTAGCCGGCATAGCTGGCGTCGATCTCCACCTGCTCGCGGATTTCAGGCGCCCAGCTTTTCAGCTCCGGCCAGACAGCGCAGAGGTCTTCAAAGCTGATAGTCGGATAGGCCAGCAGCTCCGTCACGTTGCGGACCACACCGTCAGCCTTGACCGGCAGACCCGCCTGGGCGGCCTTGGCGGGCGACAGGGTCAGGCGGGCGGCGGTGTCGCGCGCCTCGGCCAGGGCGGCGGCCTTGGCGCCAAATGCATCAGCGCGCAGCGTCCCCACGACCCCGAGCTCAACACCCTTGGCGGTGAGCCGCTGGTCGGCGTTGTCGGCCCGCAGGATCAGACGGAACTCCGCGCGGCTGGTGAACATGCGGTAGGGCTCGGTCACACCGCGGGTGACCAGGTCGTCGATCAGCACCCCGATATAGGCCTCGTCCCGGGCGAAGACATGGGGGTCAGACCCCCCCGCGGCCCGCGCCGCATTCAGCCCGGCCACCAGGCCCTGCGCCCCGGCCTCCTCATAGCCCGTGGTGCCGTTGATCTGGCCGGCCAGATAGAGGCCCGGCAGGCGCTTGACCTCCAGGGTCGGGTATAGCTCCCGGGGGTCCACATAGTCATACTCGATGGCGTAGCCATACCGGCGCACCTTGACCTGCTCCAGGCCAGGAATGGTGCGCAGGAAGAGGTCCTGGGTCTCTTCCGAGACCGAGGTCGAGATGCCGTTGGGATAGACGGTGTCATCGTCCAGACCTTCCGGCTCCAGGAAGATCTGGTGGCTGGTCTTGTCAGCGAAGCGGACCACCTTGTCCTCGATGGAGGGGCAGTAGCGCGGCCCCCGGCCGCTGATCCGTCCGCCATAGACCGCCGATTCCGACAGGCGCTCGGCGATGATCCTGTGGGTGGCCTCAGTCGTATAGGTGATGCCGCAGGCGATCTGCGGCGTGGTGATGGCTGAGGTCAGGAAGGAGAAGGGGACGGGCTCGGCGTCGGCCTGCTGCATCTCCAGCCGGTCCCAGGCGATGGTGGTTCCATCCAGCCGCGCCGGCGTGCCGGTCTTCAGCCGTCCCATGGCAAGGCCGCTGTCATAGAGCCGATCGGCGAGACCAATGGCCGGCGCCTCGCCAGCCCGGCCCGCGGGAATGCGGCGGTCGCCCAGATGGATCAGACCCTTCAGGAAGGTGCCCGTGGTCAGCACCACCCGGCCCGCGGCATAGACCTGCCCCGAGGCGCCCACAACGCCGGTGATCCGCCCACCGTCCACCACCAGGTCCTCAACCGCCTCGCCCATCAGGGTCAGGTTGGGGGTTGCGGCGAGCTCAGCCTGCATGGCCTGCCGATAGAGCTTCCGGTCGATCTGGGCCCGGGGACCGCGCACGGCAGCGCCCTTGGAGCGGTTCAGCAATCGGTACTGGATGCCGGCCTGGTCGGCCATGCGGCCCATCACCCCGTCCAGGGCGTCGATCTCCCGGACCAGGTGCCCCTTGCCCAGACCGCCGATGGCCGGGTTACAGGACATCTCGCCGATGGTCTCGAGCTTGTGGGTCAGCAGCAGGGTCCGGGCGCCCACCCGTGCGGCGGCGGTCGCGGCCTCGCACCCTGCATGGCCGCCGCCAATCACGATCACGTCCCAGGGCTGAGAGTTTTGGGGGTTGGGGATCACGCCGTCGCCTTGAAGCAAAGACACCCCCGCGCGGGCGGGGGCGAGGCGATCTATATAGGCGATGGCGGGGAAAAGGTCGACGGGCCCCGCCGTCGCATCAACGCCGCAGACCGGCTTTCCAGGCCAGACCTGGCCCTACCGGCGAAGCACGGCGATGTTTCACGTGGAACACACGGTGAAGCTTGGGCCCCACCGTTTCACGTGAAACATCATTTGCCGATACAGAAGCTGGCGAACACGCGGTCCAGCACATCCTCCGCCCCGATGCGGCCGGTCACCCGGTCCAGGGCCCTGGCGGCGAGGCGCACATCCTCCGCCGCCAGCTCCGGCTCCACCCCCGGATCCGCAGCTCGGGATAGGCGCTCGATCGCCTCCACCAACAGCTCCCGATGCCGCAGTCGTGTGGCCGTGGGTGGCTCCCCACCCCCCAGGGCGCCGCTGACCCGCAAGGCCAGGGTCTCCGCGAGCCAGGCCAGGTCGTCCCCTGACAGCGCCGTAAACGGCCGGCCCTCGACTTCAGGGGCCTGAACACCCAGGTCACGCTTGGTCAGCAGAATGAGGTCGTCGGGTTCCGGGGTCACAGGCAGGTCGCCGTCGCTCACCGTCCCATCCCTAAGCCAGATCCGCAGGTCGGCCTGGGCGCCCCAGGCCTGGGCCCGGCGCACCCCCTCGGCCTCAATCTCGTCGGCGGTGTCCCGCAGGCCCGCCGTATCGGCCAGGATCACCTTGTAGCCGGCCAGGACCAGGGGAACCTCGATAATGTCCCGGGTGGTGCCGGCGGTGGCGGTGACGATGGCCGCCTCCCGCCGGGCCAGGGCGTTGAGCAGGGTGCTCTTGCCCGCATTGGGCGCCCCCATCAGCGCGATGCGATAGCCGGACCGCACCCGTTCGCCCCGCTCGCTCTCCGCCGCGGCGGTGCGCAGCTCGGCGATCAGCGCCGTCAGGATCGGGGCGGCGCGGTTGGCCACATCGGCGGGGATCTCTTCGTCCGGAAAATCCACGGCGGCCTCAAACACCGCAAGGGCCTCCACCAGCGCCTCGCGCCAACGGTCCTGCGCGCCGCTCAGGCGTCCGCCCAGCTGGTCCAGGGCCTGTCGCCGCTGCGCCTGGGTCTCGGCCTCGATCAGATCGGCCACCCCCTCGGCCTGGGCGAGATCGAGCCGCCCGTGCTCGAAGGCCCGGCGGGTGAACTCCCCCGCCTCGGCCAGCCGCAGGCCCTGGGCGGCAAGGGCGTCCAGCACGCCGGCCACCACGGCGGGGCCCCCATGCAGGTGCAGCTCCACACTGTCCTCGCCGGTATAGCTGGCCGGGCCGGGCATCCAGAGGACCAAGGCTTCGTCGAGGATCGCGCCGCCTTCGTCCTGCAGGCGACGCAGCGCCGCCCGGCGCGGCGCTGGCAGACGGCCGGCGATCTGCGCAAGCGCCGGGCCGGCCGCCGGGCCTGATATACGCACCACCGCCACAGCCGCCCGCCCCGGCGCCGTGGCCGGGGCAAAGATGGTGTCGGTCATTTGGGCCGGGCGCCGCCGCTCATGGCGCCCTCGGCCGCCGCCGTCATCAGCTTGCGAAACTGCTCCTGAGCGCCGACCCCGAAGGCGGTCCAGGCCTTTACCAGCTCATCGGGCGAGGCCATGGCCATATTGGCTTCCATCCGGCTCTGCATCTCCTTGACCAGCCGGTCGTTCAGGTCCGTGACGTCCGGCAGGCCGAGGAAGGCCCTAGCCTCGGCCGGGGTGCAGTCCACTTCGACGGTCATCTTCATGGGAGTCTCCCTGCCCGCTGCCGGGCGTTGTGGCGACATTGTTGCGTGGGCTTGTTAGGTTCGGCGCCCAGGGTTCGGCTCGCCGCATCCTGACCCTATATGCCGATGAAACCAACGGGAGCAGATCATGGCCGGGCAAACCCTAGAGATTCAGACCGCCGACGGCGCCTTTTCAGCCTATGTGGCCAAGCCGGCCCAGACGCCTGCGCCAGCCATCCTCGTGATCCAGGAGATCTTCGGCGTCAATCAGGTGATGCGCGACATCTGCGATGACTACGCCGCCCAGGGCTATCTGGCAGTCTGCCCCGATCTGTTCTGGCGGATCGAGCCAGGGGTCGACATCACCGACCAGTCCGAGGCCGAGTGGAAAAAGGCGTTTGAGCTGATGAACGCCTTTGATCCCGACCAGGGGGTCCGCGACATCCGCGTGGTGATCGACACGGTTCGCGCTCACGGCGACTGCAGTGGGAAGGTCGGCGCGGTGGGCTTCTGCCTGGGCGGCCTCATGGCCTTCCTGACCGCCACCCGCACCGACGCCGACGCCAGCGTCTCCTATTACGGGGTGGGCATCGAGCAGCGCACTGGCGAGGCAGAGCGGCTTGCCGGACCGCTGATGATGCACATCGCCGAACAGGATCAGTTCGTGCCCAAGGCGGCGCAGGAGCTGATCATGGGCGCCCTGAAGAACCATCCCCAGGTGCAGATTCACACCTATGCCGGCCGCGATCACGCCTTCGCCCGCAAGGGGGGCGAGCACTATGACGCGGCCGACGCCAAGCTCGCCAACGAGCGGACGCTCTCCTTCTTCAGAGCGAACCTCGCCTGATGCGCGCCATCCGCATCAGCCGCACCGGCGGCCCAGAGGTCCTGGAAACCGTCGAGATCGAACCCCTGCGCCCCGGCCCGGGGGAAATCCTGGTCCGCAACCAGGCCATCGGCCTCAACTTCATCGACACCTACCACCGCACCGGCCTCTATCCCGTGAAGCTCCCCTCGGGCCTGGGAATGGAGGGTGCCGGCGAGGTGGTTGAGGTCGGCGAGGGTGTCACCCGCTTTCAGGCCGGCGACCTGGCCGCCTATGCCTCTGGCCCTATCGGCGCCTATGCCGAGTTTCACGTGGTGAAGGCTGAGCGCGCGGTGAAGCCGCCGGCCGGTCTGACGGCCCAGGTGGCGGCAGCCGCCTTGCTGAAAGGGATGACCGCAGAGTTCCTTCTGCGCCGCTGTTTCCCAGTCCAGCCGGGCCAGACCATCCTGGTTCATGCCGCCGCCGGGGGCGTGGGCTCGATCCTTGTTCAGTGGGCCAAGGCCCTCGGGGCCGTGGTGATCGGCACGGTGGGATCGGCGGACAAGGCCGCCCGAGCCCACGAGCTGGGCGCCGACCACACCATCCTCTACCGGGACCAGGATGTCTCCGTCGAGGTCCGCAGGATCACCGACGGCGTCGGGGTCCCTATCGTTTACGACTCCGTGGGCGCGGCGACCTTCGAGGCCAGCCTGAAGAGCCTCGCCCGCCGGGGCATGCTTGTGTCCTACGGCAACGCCTCAGGGCCCGCGCCGGCCATCCTGCCCGCGCGCCTGTCCCAGCTGGGCTCGGTGTTCCTGACGCGGCCGACCCTGTTCGACTATGTGGCCACCACCGAGGACCTGGACGCCAGCGCCTCGGCCCTGTTCGACGTGATCGCCAAGGGTCAGGTCCGTATCGATATTGGCCAGACCTTCCCCCTGGCCGAGGCTCGGGCGGCGCACGAGGCCATGGAGGGTCGCGAGACCGTCGGCGCCTCCCTGCTCATCCCCTAAACCCGCTCCAAAGGACGCAAGACGTGGAAAGCTTTTCCCTCTGGCACTGGCTGCTCGTGGCGGTGTGGCTCTTCCTGATCATCTTTCCGATCGGGAAGATCCTCTCGCGCATGGGCATCCCCTGGGCCGTGGCCTTCCTGACCGTCGTGCCCGTGGTGAACCTGGTGATGCTGTGGGTGGTGGCCTTCATCAAGTGGCCGAGGGATTACGTCCCCCCGACCAGCTGACGTTTCACGTGAAACAGGGGCTGGGCCTTGCGTCCTTCGAGGCTCGCTTCGCTCGCACCTCAGGATGAGGGAGGTGGGTCATTACGTCTCATTCCGTCCTCATCCTGAGGCGCCCTGCGCCAGCAGGGCCTCGAAGGACGAGGGCGGTCGCAGAGCTTCACCGTCGCCATGGTCGGGCTTGACCCCACCATCCATGAACACCCGCTCGCGCCGGGGCGCATGGACCCTCGGGTC
>DJWR01000188.1:0-8077 GCA_002441055.1 Caulobacteraceae bacterium UBA6225
GCCGTCCGGGCCGCCAGCGCCGAGACGCTGATCACCGCCACCGGGGCGCTCGCCCGCCAGCGTGAGGCGCAGCTGGCCTTCCGCGTGCCCGGCGTCATCACCAGCCTGTCCGTGGACGAGGGCGACGTGGTCCGGGCCGGCCAGGTGATCGCCCAGCTTGACCCCACCGCCGTCGAGGCCGGCCGCCAGCAGGCCAAGGCGGCGCTCGACCGGGCGCGACGGGACCTGGAGCGGGATCAGGCCCTGTTCGACAAGGGCTTTGTCAGCCGCCAGCGGATCGATGATCGCCGCACCGCGCTCGACGCAGCTGAAGCCGCCTATGCCGCGGCCGCCTTCGACCGTCGCTGGGCGACCCTGTCGGCGCCGAGCGCCGGCGTGGTGCTGGCCATGGCCGTCGCGGCCGGACAGGTGGTGCAGCCGGGCCAGACGGTGGTGACCATCGCCGACGCCGGCTCGCCCTTCGTCCTGAGGGTCCCGGTCCCCGACCGTCAGGCGACACGGATCGCGCAAGGCGCGCCAGCCCAGGTGGAGGTCGCCGACCAGACCCTGCCGGGCCGGGTCATCCTGATCGGCGGGGCCAGCGCCGCCGGCGCCGGCACGGTGGATGTGGAGATCGAGATCGCCGCCGCCCCTGGCCTGCGCAGCGGGCAGGTGGGCCGGGCCCAGATCACCGCCGCGCCGCCCGCCACCGCCGACGGCTACTCCCGCATTCCGGTCGAGGCGATTCAGGAGGCGCAGAACGGCCGCGCCTTCGTCCTGCGCCTGGACGGTGACGTGGCCCGGCGCACCTCGGTGAGCTTTGGCGGCTTCGACGGCGATGACGCCCTGGTGGCGGGCCTGGCGCCGGATGCTCGCGTCATCACCGCCGGCGGCGGCTTCGTCGGCGACGGGGACAAGGTGCAGGTGATCGACCCCACGGCCCTGGTCGCCAAGGCCGGCACCCCGGCGCCGAAGGTCGACCCGGCTGAGAGCGCCGAGCCATGAGCTTTGATCCCGCAGGTTTCGCGGTCCGCCGCTGGCAGTTCACCCTGGTGGCCTTTGCGCTGCTGACCATGCTGGGACTGAACGCCTTTTTCAGCACGCCGCGGTCGGAAGACCCGCACTTTCCCATCCCGATCATGATCGTCCGCGCCGTCCTGCCCGGCGCCGAGCCCACCGAGATGGAGCAGCTGATCGCCGATCCGCTGGAGGACGTCCTCGACGGCCTCGACGATGTGGACGAGATCCGCTCCACCAGCCAGGACGGCGCTGCGGTCATCCAGGTGCTGTTCAACTGGGATGTGGACACCGACCGCAAGTATGACGAGGTGGTCCGCGAGGTGAACGCCCTGCGCCCCCGCCTGCCGGACGGCCTGGCCCTGCTGGAGGTCCGCCGGGCGCGGACCACGGAGGTGGCGGTCATCCAGGTCGCCCTGGTCAGCGAGCACCTGCCCATGCGCCGCCTGGAAAAGGTCGCTGACCGGCTGCGCGAGCGGCTGGCCCGAGCGCCTGGGGTGCGCCAGGCCGAATACTGGGGCGCGCCGCCGTCCGAGGTGCGGGTCTCCCTCGACCTGGCGCGACTGGCGGCCCTGCAGTTGCCGGCCACCGCCGTGGCCGACGCCCTGGCTGCGGCCGGCGCCGAGGCGCCCCTGGGGGCGGTCCATGCCGGCGAGCGGCGCTTCAACCTCAAGGCCGGCGGCGCCTTCCGCGACCTGGAGACCATCAGGCTCACGCCCGTACGCTCGGTGGACGGTCGGGTGGTCCGGGTGCAGGACGTGGCCGATGTGGCCTGGGCGGAGACTGAGCCCACCCACCTGGCCCGGTTCAACGGCGCCCGGGCGGTCTATGTCACGGTCAAGCAGAAGGACGGCGCTGACGTCGCCCGACTGACCACGGCGGTGAACGCCGCCTTGGACGAGTTCGAAAGGACCCTGCCGTCGGGCGTGAAGCTGGAGCGTGGCTTCCAGCAGTCGGAAAATGTGAAGCACAGGCTCAACCGTCTGTTCCGCGACTTCGGCCTGGCGCTCACCCTGGTGCTCATCACCCTTCTGCCCCTGGGCTTCCGGGCCGGCGTGGTGGTGATGATGTCCATTCCGCTGTCTCTGCTGATCGGCCTGTCGGTGATGCAGGGGCTGGGCTTCACCCTGAATCAGCTGGCCATCGCCGGCTTCGTGCTGAGCCTTGGCCTGCTGGTGGACGACTCCATCGTCGTCACCGAGAACATCGCCAGGCGCCTGAGGGACGGGGAGGACCGGGTGACGGCGGCGGTCAACGGCACGCGCCAGATCTCACTGGCGGTGCTGGGCTGTACGGCGACCCTGATGCTGGCCTTCCTGCCGCTGATGTTCCTGCCGGAGGGCTCGGGCGCCTATATCCGCTCCCTGCCGGTGGCGGTGCTGACCACGGTGGCGGCCTCCCTGCTTGTCTCCCTGACCATCATTCCCTTCCTGGCCAGTCGCATTCTGTCGCGGCACGAGGACCCGGAGGGCAACGCCCTGCTGCGGGCCATCAATGGGGGCATTCACCGCATCTACAGCCCGATCCTGCATCGGGCCCTGGCGCGGCCGTGGCTGGCGCTGGCGATCATCCTGGGTATCTGCGCCACCACCATTCCGATGCTGGGGGCCATCGGCTCCTCCCTGTTCCCGCCGGCCGAGACGCCGCAGTTCCTGGTGCGCATCGAGACCCAGCAGGGGACATCGCTCGCCAAGACCGACGAGGCCCTGCGCTATGTGGAAGGCAGGCTCGCCCAGGAAGAGGCCATCGTCTGGCGGGCCGCAAATCTCGGCCGCGGCAATCCGCAGATCTTCTACAATGTGAACCAGGCCGAGCCGCAGCCCAACTATGCGGAGGTCTACGCCTCGCTTGAGGCCTGGAACCCGGCGGAAAGCCCGGCTCTGCTCGACGAGCTGCGCGCCGACTTCGACCGCTATCCCGGCGCCCGCATCCGGGTCATCGTCTTCGAAAACGGCCCGCCCATCGAGGCCCCGATCGCCGTTCGTCTGCAGGGCCAGGACCTCAATGTTCTCAAGGCTCTGGCGGCCGAGGCTGAGGCGATCTTGAAGGCCACGCCCGGCGCCCGCGACGTGTCCAATCCCATGCGCCTGGATCGCACCGATCTCGACCTTGGCCTGGACGAGGGCAAGGCCGCAGCCCTTGGGGTGCCGGCCGGCGCGGGGCGTCGTATCACCCGCCTGGCCCTGTCCGGGGAAGGCGTTGCCCGGTTCCGCGACCCCGATGGCGACGACTACGCCGTCAATGTTCGCCTGCCCATGGAGGCCCGCAACGAGATCGCCGCCCTGCAGGACATCTATCTGCCCACCATCAGCGGCCAGACCGTCCCCATGGGCGCGGTCTCCACCCCGGTCCTGACCTCTAGCCCCGCCCGGATCGACCGGGTGGACCGGCAGCGCACCGTGACCATCACCGCCTATGTGGGAACAGGCTTCCTGACCTCCGCCGTGACGGCTGAAGCTGTCGAGCGCCTGGAGGCCGAGCTCGCCCTGCCGCCGGGCTACAGCCTGCAGCTGGGCGGTCAGGCCGAGGCCCAGTCTGACAGTTTCGCTGGCCTTGGCGCGGCTGTGCTGATCGCGGTGTTCGGCATCCTGGCGGTGCTGGTCCTGGAGTTCGGCAAGTTCAAGACGGCCCTGGTGGTGGCCGGCATCATTCCGCTGGGCTTGTTCGGCGCCGTGGCCGCTCTTTGGCTGACCGGCAACTCCATGTCGTTCACAGCCACCATCGGCATGATCGCCCTGATCGGCATCGAGATTAAGAACTCGATCCTGCTGGTGGACTTCACCGAGCAGCTGCGGCGGACTGGCATGGCCCTGCGGCCGGCCATCGAGCGGGCAGGCGAGGTGCGATTCCTGCCGGTGCTGCTCACCTCGGTCACCGCCATCGCGGGCCTGACCCCGCTGGCCCTGGAGAATTCGGGCCTCTATTCGCCCCTGGCCATCGCCATCATCGGCGGTCTGGTCACCTCCACTGTGCTCTCGCGGGTCGCCACCCCGGTCATGTACTGGCTCCTGTCGCGGGGGGAGCGTGAGCCGGAGGTCGCCGAGGACTCGGTGCTGACCGCGAGCGCGCCCATCGTCTGAATGGGCGAGGGCGCTTGACGCGAGGGGACGGGCCGACGAAGGGGGAGGCTTGCACCCCGTCGCAGCCAGAGAGCCCCATGGCCTTTTCCATCGCCGGTAAACACGTCGCCGTCCTCCTGGGGGGCCTGTCGCCCGAGCGGGATGTCAGCTTGGTCTCTGGCGCCGCCTGCGCCGACGCTCTGGAGCGGCTGGGCGCCCGGGTCAGCCGGGTCGACGCCGGCCGCGACCTGGCTCAGCGCCTCACCGAGCTGAAGCCCGACGTCTGCTTCAACGCCCTGCATGGGGAATGGGGGGAGGACGGCTGCGTCCAGGGCGTGCTGGAGACCCTGGGATTGCCCTACACCCATTCCGGCGTTCTGGCCTCTGCTCTGGCCATGGACAAGGCCAAGGCCAAGGCCGTTCTGGCCGCGGCCGGCGTCACGGTGCCGGGCGGCGGGCTGTTCAACCGCTTCGAGGCCGCCGCCGATCACGTCATGGCCCCGCCCTATGTGGTCAAGCCCAACAGCCAGGGTTCGTCGGTGGGCGTCTTCCTGGTCTTCGAAGGGGCGAATCGCCCGCCGCAGGAACTGGTCGCCCCCAGCTGGACCTTCGGCGAGGAGGTGATGATCGAGCCCTATATCCGCGGAAAGGAGCTCGCCTGCGGCGTTATGGCCGGCAAGGCCATGACCGTGACCGACATCGTCCCCAAGACGGGTTTCTATGACTATGAGGCCAAGTATGGCGAGGGCGGCTCAGACCACGTCATCCCGGCCGATATTCCGCCGCATGTCTTTGAAAAGGCGATGGAGCTCAGTGAACGGGCCCACGCAGCCCTGGGTTGTCGCGGGGTGACCCGGTCGGACCTTCGTTATGACGACATTAACGACATTCTGGTCCTCTTGGAGGTCAATACCCAGCCCGGCATGACGCCGACCTCGCTCGTCCCCGAGCAGGCGGCAAAGCTCGGGGTGGATTTCGACCAACTGGTGCTTTGGATTACGGAGGACGCCTATGCCCGCGGCATTGCGGGGGGGAGCGCAGTCTAAGGCGAAGCCCCGGGCCAAAGCGCCCGCCAGTCCTCGAAAGTCCCGCGGTCCCTCCAAGGCGAAGGCGGGCTACGCCCCGGCCAAGCTGGGGGCGGCGGGCCGTGTCGGCCTGTCTCCGACCCATGCCATGATCGCGGCCGGCGGCGTGCTGGCGGCGATGGCCGTTGTCGCCCTGGCCACCGGCGACCGGGCCGAGCGGCTCGGGTCCGGGACAAAGGCGGCGATCGGTCAACAGTTCGCCGGCCTCGGCTTCCGCCTCAACGCCGTCCACGTCCAGGGCGCCTCCCCGGCGGCCACCGCCGATATTCTGAGCGCAGCAGGGGTCTATAAGGACCAGCCGGTGCTGGGCCTGGATCTGGAGGCGCTGCGTAACCGGGTCGAGGCTGTGGGCTGGGTCGAGGAGGCACGGGTCGTGCGTCTTCTGCCCGACACCCTGATCATCGCCATCTCCGAACGTCGCCAGCTGGCCGTGTGGCAGCACAATGGGACCAGTCGGGTGATCGACGCCGACGGCCAGGTCATCCCTGAGGCTAATCCGTTGCGGTCAGCCAGCCTGCCCCTGGTGGTCGGCCAGGGTGCTGACCAGCATGCCGCCGATATCCTGCCGCGCATCGCCGCCCGGCCCAGGCTGATGAGCCGGGTGGAGGCCCTGGTGCGGGTCGACGATCGACGTTGGGACCTGCGGCTGAAGGATGGGTCTTTGGTTCAATTGCCGGCGGTCGACGAAGAAGCGGCCCTGATTGCGCTGGAACAGCTCGACCAGCGCTCGCGCATTCTCGAGCTCGGATTTGCACGGATCGACCTGCGCGATCCGACGATGGTGGCGGTGCGGCCGCGTGATCAGGTTCGCTCCAGCGGCCTGGTCGCTGACGGAGCCTAGAGCCTGATGCGATCAGACGGGGCCGTCTGATCGTTGAATCAGGCTCTAAACTTAAGGACTTGAGCGCGTTTGCTCCGATAACCGGTTCCACTTATCGGAACGCGCTCTAGGTGGTGGAAGGAAGAACCTTGCCGTTCGGGACCAAAATGGTCGATCGCAACAGCAGCCGCGAAAGCCTAAAGGCCGCCCTCGGCCGCCAGCCCCTGGTGGCGGCGGTGGACCTGGGGGCCTCAAAGGTGTCCTGCTTCATCATGAAGCCTGACGGCGTGCGCCGGGGGGATCGCACCCTCACGGCTGCTGGCGTGGGTTATGTGCAATCGCGGGGTATTCGCGGCGGGGCCATCGTCAATCTGGATGAGGCGTCTGACGCCATCGCCCAGGCCGTGGAGCGGGCCGAGAACGTGGCCGGCGTCAACGTCCAGGGGGTTACGGTCGCCATGGCCGGCGGCCAGCTGGCCAGTCACCGGATCTCCGGGCGCGTGAGCCTCGGCGCCCGACCGATTTCCGACCACGACTTGGTCCGCGCGATTCAATCGGCCCTGACGCCTGTGAAGCTGCCCGAGCGTCGTCCGGTCCACATTCTGCCCATCGCCTGGCGGGTGGACGGTCAGAGCGGCGTCCGAGACCCGCGCGCCATGTTCGGCCGTAGCCTGGCTGTGGAGCTTCTTGTGGTCTCGGTCAGCGAGACAGCCTTCCAGACCCTGGGCGCCTGCGTCGAGCGGGCCCATCTGCAGTTCGAAGGCGTGGTCGCCGCCCCCTTCGCCTCGGCCCTGGCGGCCCTGGAGGAGGATGAGATGGACCTGGGCGCTGTCTGTATCGACATGGGCGGGGGCTCCACCTCGGCCGCGGTCTTCACCGCTGGCAGCCTGGTGCATGTGGAGACGCTACCGGTGGGCGGCCAGCATGTGACCGCCGACATCGCCCGGGGACTGTCCACGTCCATGGCCGGCGCCGAGCGCATCAAGACCCTGCATGGCTCGGCCATCGCTTCGGCCAATGAGGATCGCGAGATGATCGAAGCCCCCCCCAGGGGCGACGACGCCGGCGCAGGTCCGGTTATTGCGCCGCGCTCCCTGCTCAAGGGGATCATCGCCCCCCGGGTTGAGGAGACGCTGGAACTGCTTCGTGACCGGCTCAAGGCCTCTGGGGCCCCAGTTGAGCCGGGCGCAAGCCTCGTCCTGACTGGCGGCGCGAGCCAGCTGGCGGGGGTGCGTGAAGTCGCTGTGCGCGTGTTCGATCGTCCGGTCCGTCTGGGTCGCCCCCGGCGGGTGCCCCACCTGGCTGACGCCGCCTCTGGGCCCGCCTTCTGCGCGGCCGCCGGGGTTCTGCACCGGGCGGCCTTCGGACCCCGGGAGGCGGTGTCCGCCAAGGCGATGTCCGGCGCGCGGATTCGCAGGGAAAATCTCGACCCGCGAGCCAATCCGGTGACCAAGGCCGCCGCCTGGCTGCGGGAAAACCTTTAGGGCCAAGTCTAGGCGACCTCAGGTCAAGGTTAACCAGGTCCCGGTGTTCTGTGGCCGGGGCCTGCGCCATGCCGCCGCACCGTCACCCTCAGATAGGCCTCAACCTCGCCAAAGACCTGCAGTTAAGCCTTATGGCGCAACAAAAAAATGCGCAGGCGCTGGGTCGACGGGCTTCCGACTCAATGTAAGCGGTTTACGTTCGATTAAGGATGATGGTCGTTAAGTTAACCGCATCCCAATCGGAGCGTGTCGCGGGCGGGTCGTGAACGCTTCAACAGATTTGCGGAGGACGGTGGGTCCTATGGCTATTGCATTGACGGCGCCGCGCGAGACCGAACTGAAGCCGCGTATCGTGGTCTTTGGCGTCGGCGGCGCAGGCGGTAACGCCGTGAACAACATGATCGAGGCGCACCTCGAAGGCGTGGAGTTCGTGGTCGCCAACACAGACGCCCAGCAGCTGGCGTTCTCGAAGACGGATCGGCGCATCCAGCTGGGCGCGACCGTGACCCAGGGCCTGGGCGCCGGCGCCCATCCCGAGGTCGGCATGAGCGCAGCCGAAGAATCCATCCCCGAGATCGGCGAGCACCTCGACGGCGCCCACATGATCTTCATCACCGCCGGCATGGGCGGCGG
>DJWR01000188.1:8125-13428 GCA_002441055.1 Caulobacteraceae bacterium UBA6225
GTCGACACTCTGATCGTCATTCCGAACCAGAACCTGTTCCGGGTGGCCAACGAGCGCACCACATTCTCCGAAGCCTTCGGCATGGCCGACCAGGTGCTGCATTCGGGCGTTCGCTCCATCACCGATCTGATGGTGCTGCCTGGCCTGATCAATCTCGACTTCGCCGACGTCCGCACGGTGATGACCGAGATGGGCAAGGCGATGATGGGCACCGGCGAAGCTTCAGGCGACGACCGAGCCTTGATGGCGGCCCAGAACGCCATCCAGAACCCGCTGTTGGACGAAGTTTCGCTGAAGGGCGCCAAGGCCGTTCTGGTCAACGTCACCGGCGGTCTCGACATGACCCTGCTGGAGGTCGACGAAGCAGCCAACGCCATCTCCGAGCAGGTGGACGCCGAGGCCAACATCATCTTCGGCGCGGCCTTCGACCCGTCCCTGGACGGCATGATCCGCGTTTCGGTGGTGGCCACCGGCATGGACGGCGCCTCCATCGCCGCCATTGAGCCCAAGGCCGAGGTCCGTCGCCCGCAGGCGCCGGCCCAGCCCGCTCACCAGCCGCTGCACAATCCAGCGCGTCAGGTCGAACCCGTTCGGCAGGCCGCTCCGCCGCAACCGACCTATGCCGAGCGCCCCGCGGCGCCCGCCGCCTATTCGCCGGAGCCCGCGCCCCGGGCAGCCGAGCCGGCCCCGCAGGCCTACGCTCCGCCGCCTCAGCCGCAAGCCCGGGCGCCCGAGCCGCAGCCGACCCCCGCCTATGAGGCCCCGGCGCCGCAACCTGACCTCTATGCCCGCCCTGAGCCTGCGCCGGCGCCTGAGCCCGCCGTAGAGCGTCCGGTGACGCGGATCGTCGATCCCATGGTGGCCGATGACGAGGATGAGCCGCTGTTTGGCGAAGGCGCCTTCACCGACGATCGCCGTCAGCGCGGCGGCTTCTTGAGCCTGTTTGGCGGCCGCCCACGTTATGACGCTCCCGCGCCCGCGCCCGCTCCGGCCCGAGGCGCAGCACCCAGCCGTGGCGGCGCCCAGCCGGCGGACTATGCTGAACCCGAGCGGGACGGCGGTGAGGATCTCGAGATCCCATCTTTCCTGCGGCGCCTCGCCAACTAGAGAGCTTACGGGGGCTCACAGCCTCACCGTTTGCCATTCGACGGCCGGTTCCGAGAGGATCCGGCCGTTGTTCTTTGGCCGGGGGAACGACGCTAAGTGACGGGGACGGCCGCGGAATTCGCCCCCTCGCTCAGGCGAAACATTCGGAAACAGGACTTGTGTTGCGGCGCAGCAGTGCAGGTTTTAACCGTCTCATGGGGCCAATCGCGGTCGTTTTACGCGCCTGCGTCTCTGAAGTTCGGTCAACCAAGGTTCTGTTCGTGCCCGCAGCCAACGCGCCCACCAAATCCCTCCTGCAGCACACGGTGCTGGGTCCGGCCATCTTCGCCGGGATCGGTGTTCACACCGGCGCTCACGTGCGCGTCGCTGTTCGGCCGGCGCCGGCCGATGCGGGCATCGTCTTTGTGCGCACCGATATCACCGATCAGGANNCTCGGCGTCGACAATGCGGTGGTCGAACTCGATGGTCCGGAGATGCCGATCATGGACGGCTCGTCTGAGCCCTTCGTGCAGATCCTGGATCAGACGGGCCTGCGTCAGCAGGACGCGCCGCGTCGCTATATTGAAATCCTGGCCCCCATCGAGGTTGTGGATGGCGACAAGAGCGCCAGGCTGCTGCCCAGCAGCCAGTTTGAAGTGGCCTTCGAGATCGTGTTTGATTCGCCCGTCATTGGCCGCCAGGCCGTCGACCTGGTGATGAATGAGGACGCCTTCCGCTCGGAACTGGCCAACTGCCGGACCTTCGGCTTTGCTCACGAGGTTGAAGCCCTGCGCGCCATGGGCCTGGCCCGGGGCGGCTCGCTGGAGAACGCCGTCGTGATCGAGGGCGACCGAATCCTCAATCCTGAGGGCCTGCGTCGTCCTGATGAGTTCGTGCGCCACAAGGCCCTGGACGCCATTGGCGACCTTTACGTGCTTGGCGCGCCGATCCTGGGCCGTTTTGAGGGCCGTCTGGCTGGCCACGGGATCAATAACCAGCTGGTTCGCGCCCTGGTGGCCCAACCGGACGCCTGGCGGATTCGCACCTTTGCGCCTGAGCTGGCCCTCGCGGTCTGAGCTTCCGTTTGCGCCGGCGCCCGCGTGGTGTAGAAGCGAGGGCTCGCGGCGCGGGGGCGCGCGTTGGTCCTTTTGAGGTGAAGGTGTCTCTGCTTCACAATTCCCTTCGGGGTCCCGCCCTGGCGACCATGGTCGCCGCCCTGGCCCTGACGGCCTGCGCCGGACGCGAGGAGCGTCCGCGGCTGGCCTATGAAGAGCGGCCCGTCGAGCTGCTCTACAACACCGGCGCCAATCGTCTGGACCGCGGCCTTTGGACTCAGGCCGTGGACTATTTCGCCGAAGTCGAGCGGCAGCATCCCTATTCGGTCTGGGCCCGTCGCTCGATCCTGATGACGGCCTACGCCCAGTATCAGGCCAATGATTATGCCGAAGCGATCGCCAGCGCCGACCGCTTCCTGACCCAGGCCCCGGGCAATCCGGCGGCGGTCTATGCCTATTACCTCAAGGCGATCTGCTACTTCGAACAGATCGTCGATGTGGGTCGCGATCAGGCCGCCACCGGCCAGGCCCTGGCCGCCCTTCAAGAGGTCGTTCAGCGCTATCCCGACAGCGAATACGCCAAGGACGCTCGGCTGAAGATCGACATGGTCCGCGATCAGCTGGCCGGTAAGGAAATGACCGTCGGCCGCTATTATCTGCGCGATGGCGACGTTCTGGCGGCCATCGGTCGTTTCAACACGGTGATCGAGCGCTACGAAACCACCAGCCATACGCCTGAGGCGCTCTACCGGCTGGTGGAGGCCTATCTGACCTTGGGGTTGGCCGAGGAGGCCAAGCGCAACGGCGCGGTCCTCGGCTTCAACTATCCGGGCAGCATCTGGTATCGCGACGCCTTCGAACTCCTGAACAGCCGCGGCCTGCGGCCGGCCAATGCGCCGGAATCGCGCTCTGGCGGCGGCTTCTTCTCGCGCCTGCCCCTCGTGGGCGGTCGGGACTCTGGAGAGCTGGAGCAGGACAAGGGCGCGACCCTCCGGCCCCCGGCGAGCGAATAGAACCTAAGGCGAACGGGCGGGCTTCCGTCCGAGGTGATTCCAGGCAATCTTGCACCCCATGCTGATCGGACTGTGGATCCGCGACGTGGTGCTGATCGAGGCGCTCGACCTGCCCATCGGGCCGGGGCTCACCGCCCTGACCGGGGAGACGGGGGCGGGCAAGTCGATCATCCTCGACGCCCTGGGCTTGGCCACCGGTGCGCGGGCTGAGGCGGCCCTTGTGCGTCAGGGCGCGACCCTGGCCCAAGCCACCGCGCTCTTCGCCCCATCGCCTGATCATCCAGCCTGGGCGCTGCTGGATGAGAAGGGCCTGGCCTACGACCCCAGCGAAGATCTCGTTTTGCGCCGTACGGTCAGCGCCGATGGCCGTAGCCGCGCCTTCGTCAACGACCAGGCCACCAGCGTCGGCGTGCTCCGCGAACTGGGCGCCGTGCTGATGGAGATCCACGGCCAGCACGAGACCGTGGGTCTGCTGGACACCCGCACCCATCGGCCTCTGCTCGACTCCTTCGGCCAGCTGGCCGCGCCGTTGGCCAAGGTCGGCGAGGCCTGGAAGGCCTGGCGTGGCGCCCTGGCCCGTCGGGATGATCTGGCCGCCGCCGCCGAGCAGGCCGCCGCCGAGATGGAGGAGCTTAGCCTGCGGCTCTCCGAGCTTGATCGCCTGGAGCCCCGGGAGGGGGAGGAGGCCGACCTCGCCGAAAGCCGCGCCATGCTGGGCGCCGCCGAAAAGGCGCTGGCCGACATCGCCTCGGCCCGCGAGGCCTTCGACGGCCTTTCCCCGCGCATGGCCCAGGCCGTCCGCGCCCTGGACCGCGCCCGGGAACGCGCTGTCCATGCGGGGGCGGCCGAGACGGGACCGACAGTGACGCGCCTTGCGGCGGCCACCAGCGCCATCGACCGCGCCCTGGTGGAGGCCCAGGAGGCCGAGGCCGCCATCGACGGCGCCGCCGAGGCCTTCGACTTCGACCCCGACCGACTGGAAAAGACCGAGGAGCGGCTCTTCGAGCTGCGCGGCATGGCTCGAAAGCTCAATGTCAGCGTTGAGGAGCTGCCGATCCTGCGGGTCCGCTTCGCCGAGCGGCTGCGGGCCGCCGAGACGTCCAGCGAGGACCTGAAGGCCGCCGAGGCCGCCCTGGCTGCGGCCCGCTCCAACTATCTGTCCGCCGCCGAGCAGCTCAGCGCCCAACGCCAGGTGGCCGGCGAACGGCTGGCCCAGGCGGTGATGGCTGAGCTTGGCCCCCTGAAACTGGACAAGGCGCGGTTCCGTACGACGGTCGAGACGTTGCCGCCTGAAAAGGCCGGGCCGCAGGGCCAGGACCGGGTCGCCTTCGAAATCTCCACCAACCCCGGCGCGCCCTTTGGCGAGCTGGGCCAGATTGCTTCGGGCGGCGAACTCGCGCGCCTGGCCCTGGCGCTGAAGGCGGCCCTGGCCGGTCGCGCCGAGGGCGCCCAGCCGCTGATGATCTTCGACGAGGTGGATCAGGGGGTCGGCGGCGCCGTGGCCGACGCCGTGGGCCTGCGCCTGCGTCGCCTGGCGTCCGCCGCCCAGGTCCTGGTGGTGACCCACAGCCCGCAGGTGGCCGCCCGGGCTGACGCCCACTGGCGGATATCCAAGGCCGGCGACGCGGAGATGGTGCGCACCGCCGTGGAGGTGCTCTCCTTGCCCGATCGCGAGGAAGAGATCGCCCGTATGCTGGCCGGCGCCCAGATCACCGATGCGGCCCGCGCCGCCGCGCGAGCCTTGATGGATGCCTGATTTTCCGAGCGCCAAGCCGGCCGCCGACCTCACCGAGGTCGAGGCCGCCCAAGAGCTGACCTGGCTCGCCGACACCATGGCGGCCCATGACATCGCCTATTATCAGGACGACGCGCCCAAGGTTTCCGACGCCGAGTACGACGCGCTCAAGCGCCGCAACGCCGAGATCGAGGCGGTGTTTCCAGATCTTGTTCGCGAGAACTCCCCCAGCCTGAAGGTGGGCGCGGCGGCGTCGGCCCAGTTCTCGCCGGTGGAGCATGGCGTGCCCATGCTCAGCCTCGATAACGCCTTTTCCGACGAGGAGGCCATCGAGTTCGAAGCCCGGGTGCGCCGCTTCCTGCGCCTGGACGACATAGCGATCGCCTACACGGCCGAGCCCAAGATCGATGGGC
>DJWR01000186.1:0-3570 GCA_002441055.1 Caulobacteraceae bacterium UBA6225
ACGGCCGAGCCCAAGATCGATGGGCTGTCAGCCTCGATCCGCTACGAAAACGGCAGGCTCGTCCGGGGCGCAACCCGCGGCGACGGCCGGGTGGGGGAGGACGTCACCGCCAATCTGCGAACCCTGGCCGACATTCCCGAACGCCTGGCCGGCTCCGGCTGGCCCGAGGTCATCGAGGTCCGCGGCGAGGTCTATCTGGAGCATGAGGGCTTCAAGGCGCTGAACGCCGCGGCCGAGGCCGCCGGCCAGAAGACCTACGCCAATCCCCGCAACGCCGCGGCCGGATCGCTGCGCCAGATCGACCCCAAGATCACCGCCCAGCGGCCCCTGCGCTTCTTCGCCTATGCCTGGGGCCTGGTGAGCAGTCCCTTCGCTGAGACCCAGTGGGAGGCGCTGGCGGCCCTGAAGGCCTGGGGCTTCCAGACCAATCCGCAGTCGCGGCGGGTCGAGGGGGCGGATGGCCTTCTGGAGGCCTATCGCGAGATGGAGCAGCTGCGGCCGCGCCTGGGCTTCGACATCGACGGGGTGGTCTACAAGGTCGACCGCCTGGACTGGCAGCAGCGCCTGGGCTTCGTCTCACGCTCGCCGCGCTGGGCCATCGCTCGGAAGTTCCCCGCCGAGCAGGCGCGCACCATTCTGAACGCCATCGACCTGCAGGTCGGCCGCACGGGCGCCGTCACCCCGGTTGCGCGGCTGGCCCCTGTCACGGTGGGCGGCGTGGTGGTGGAGAACGCCACCCTGCACAATGGCGACGAGATCGCCCGCAAGGACGTGCGGATTGGCGACACGGTCATCGTCCAGCGGGCCGGCGATGTGATCCCCCAGGTGGTCGGGCCGGTGCTGGAGGAACGCCCCGCAGGCGCCAAGCCCTTCGTCTTCCCCGAAACCTGTCCCTGTCCGCTGAGGACGCCGCTCGCGCGGGAGACCACAGCCTCGGGCGCCGAGACGGTGGTGCGTCGCTGCACCGGGGAACTCGCCTGTCCGTTCCAGCGAATCGAACACCTCAAGCACTTCGTCTCCCGCCGGGCCTTTGACATCGAGGGCCTGGGGGAGAAACAGCTCCAGGCCTTTTTCGACAGGGGCTGGGTCAAGGAACCAGCGGATATCTTCCGGCTGGCCGGGGATGAGGCCAAGCTGGATGAGCTGCGCGGGGCCGATGGCTATGGCGAGACCAGCGTCACCAACCTGAAGGCTGGGATCGACGCCAAGCGGGCCATTCCCCTGGACCGCTTCATCTATGGCCTGGGAATCCGCCACATTGGTGAGACCACGTCCCTGGCGCTCGCCCGCCACTTCGAGACCGTGGAGGCTTTCCTGACCGCCGCCCGCGCGGCCGCCGACCAACGGGCCGGCCCGGAATATGAGGCCTTCGCGCAGTTGGACGGGGTCGGCCCCACCGCAGTGGATGCGATTCTGACCTGGGCGGCCGCGCCGCATGAGGTGCTGCTGCCCGACGGCGCCAGTTTCGAGGCGCGTCTGAAGGCCAGTGTGCTCAAGCTCAACAAGACCGCGCGAGAGGCCCTGGAACGCCGCTTCGAGGATTGGACGGCCTTCGAGGCCGCCGCCCGCGCCGCAGCTGTTCAGCGTCCCGGGGACGACTTCGGCGAACTGGCCGCGGTGGACGGCGTCGGCCCGGTGGCGGCCCGGATGATCGCCGAGTTCTTCGGCGAGGATCACAACAACGCCACCGTCGAAAACCTGCTGGCCGAGCTTCAAGTCCAGGCCGCCGAGCGCCCCAAGACCGACACCGCCGTAGCCGGCAAGACCATCGTCTTCACCGGCGCGCTTGAAAAGATGACCCGCGACGAGGCCAAGGCCCAGGCCGAGGCCCTGGGCGCCAAGGTCTCCGGCTCCGTGTCGAAGAAGACAAGCCTGGTTGTCGCCGGCCCTGGGGCGGGCTCGAAACTCAAGACCGCCACCGACCTCGGCATCGAGGTCATCAGCGAGGACGACTGGCTGAAGCTGGTGGGGCAGGGGTAGGGGGCGAGCCACACCTCAACACGTCACCCTCGGGCCTGTCCCGAGGGTCCCTGTCGAGGGCGGGCGCAAGCTGCGCGTGGGATCCTGGGCACAAGGCCCAGGATGACGCCGCTTTAGGAGAGCGCCCTAAAGCGGCGCGCAGACCTCTTCCAGCCAGGCTTTCACCTCGGCGTCCACCAGCGGCCCGATCTCGCGCAGGACCCGGGCGTGATAGGCGTCCATCTGGGCGCGCTCCTCGGCGGTCAGCATCTCGACCACGATCAGCCGGCGGTCGATGGGCGCGAGCGTCAAGGTCTCGAAGCCGAGCATGGGCCGCTCGCCACCCTCGATCTCGGCGGCGGTGGTGACCACCTGCAGGTTTTCGATGCGAATGCCATAGGCGCCGGTCTTGTAGTAGCCCGGCTCATTGGAGACGATCATGCCCGGCTGCAGGGCGACATTGTTGGGCGCCTTGGATATCCGCTGCGGGCCTTCATGGACGCCGAGATAACTGCCTACCCCGTGACCGGTGCCGTGGTCATAGTCGAGGCCAGCCATCCAGAGCGGCGCGCGGGCCAGGACGTCCAGGGCTGAGCCGGTGGTTCCGGCCGGGAAGCGGATATGGGCCAGGGCCAGATGACCCTTCAGCACCAGGGTGAAACGCTCGGCCATCTCCCGGCTGGGCTCGCCGATGGCCACGGTGCGGGTCACATCTGTGGTGCCGTCCAGATACTGGCCGCCAGAATCCACCAGCAGCAGGGAGCCAGCCTCGGTGCGCTTGTTCAGCCGTTCGGTGGGCCGGTAGTGGACGATGGCGCCGTTCGAGGCGGCGCCAGCAATGGTGTCAAAGGATAGGTCCTTCAGTGCGCCGGTAGCCTCACGGAAGCCCTCCAAGGTCTGCACAACGGTCTTTTCGTCGGGCAGGTTCGTTTGGGCCTCTGTCGCCAGCCAGTGGAGAAAACGAGCAAGCGCGCCCCCGTCACGCACATGGGCCTTGCGCGCGCCTTCGATCTCAACGGGGTTCTTGCAGGCCCGGGGCAGGGCGCAGGGGTCATCGGCGCGGATCGTCTGGGCGCCGGCGGTCTCCAGCGCGTCGAAATACCAGGCCGAGGACTGGGCCGGGTCGACGAGCACCTTCTGGCCCTTCAGGTCCGCCAGGGCGCCGGGCAGGTCATCCGGCGTCTCCAGGCTCACCTCATTGCCGAGCCAGGCCGGCAGCTCGGCGCTGACCTTGGCCGGATCGAGGAACAGCCGCGCCCGGCCGCTGGCGTCCAGGATGGCCTGGGCCAGCGGCAGGGGGCTGCGGATCACGTCGCCGCCCCGCACATTGAACAGCCAGGCGATTGAGGCCGGCGCGGTGATGACGGCGGCCTGCGCGTCCTTGGCCGCCAGGGCCTGACCGACCCGAGCGCGCTTCTCGGCGGAGTCTTCGCCCGAATAGTCCAGAGGATGGGGAACGACCGGCGCCTGGGGCTGGGCCGGACGGGCCGCGCCCCAGGCCGCGTCCAGGGGGTTCCGCTCGACGGGCTTCAGCTCGGCGCCGGCCTTCTCCACGGCCGCGCGCACCCGGGCCAGGCCATCGGGGCTGTGCAGGCGGGGGTCATAGCCGAT
>DJWR01000186.1:3622-18619 GCA_002441055.1 Caulobacteraceae bacterium UBA6225
CGGCCTTGTCCTTCAGGATCACCGCGGCCCCGGCCGAGCCGGTGAAGCCGGTGGCCCAGGCCAGCCGGTCGTTGGCCTCGGGCAGATATTCGTTCTGGTGCTCGTCCTCGTGCGGGACAAGAAAGCCGTCCAGCTTCTGGTCGGCCATGGCCTGGCGGATCAGGGGCAGGTGGCGGGCGCCAAAGGCGCGCTCGGTGGTCTCATCAAAGGTCTGGCGCATAGCCTAGAAATAAGCCCGCCAGCCTCCGAGCGCTATGGGGATCATGCAGAGTGATCTGCGCCCTACAGGCGCCGGTAGATCATGGTCGAGCCGTCCTCCAACTTGCCCCGAAGCCCGGCCCAGGCGCCGCTGGAGTCATACCAGTTGTCGATCTCGGCCTCGCCGCGCAGGGTCCAGCGGGTGGCCGGCAGCGACTGGCCATTGGCCAGCTGGACGCTGTCCTGGCCCGCCCGGGCGGCGCGGATGCGCATCAGCTTGCCCAGTTGCGGATTGAACAGGGGGCGGTTGAAGGCCGCGGTGTTCCAATGGGTCAGGGGGGCGGCGGAGGCGGGCGCGGTGAGGCGTCCGCCTGGTCCCTCGATCGCAACCCCGCCGGCGGCTGCTTCGGCCCGGACCTGCTCCACCTTGCCGTTCGTCTCCGTGCGGGTGGCCAGGCTGGCGAAATCGTCCCCCCGCCATCGCTCCGTCGCAGTATGGGCGTAGCGGAAGACCGGCACTGGACCGAGCTTGACCCGCATCTCCACCTCGGTGCTGACGCTCAGGCCGCCGCCTGTCCGGGTGAACCGCATCACGTGCTCGCCCACCTTGTCCTTGCCGCGATAGACGGCGAAGGCCAGCCGGCCATTGGCGGGCGCAGCGGCGAAGGCGGCCGGCGCAGCCAGGGTCCCAAGGCCTGCGGCCAGAAGGCTGCGGCGGCTCAGGGTCATCAGATCAGGCGGGGTCACGTCTGGGTCTCCGAAGATTGCGCCGTCAGGCTATCAGTCCATGGTACGGCCTCGGGGCGCTGAGGGATGCCGATATTCCAGCGGCGACCAGCCTTCCTGGGCGCGAAAAAGGGGCGGCCCTTGCGGACCGTCCCTCGGTTTCGGTGGCGAATTCAGCCTTACATGCCGTTGCGGTCGGCGGCGTCCTGCGCGGCGTCGGCCGTGTTGGCGGCAGCCTCTTCGGTGGCTGCGGCCGCGGCGGCGGCGCTGTCAGCCACGCTATCGGCCGCAGCACGCGAGCTCTCGGCGGCTTCGGCCGCAGCAGTCTGGGCGCTGGCGGCGGCGTTCTCGATCATGGCCTCGGCGCGCCCGGTGTCGCGGGCCATCTCCAGATCGGCTTCATCGGTGTTCGCGCCACCAAAGATGAAGAACATCCCCACCAGGGCGACGATAGCCACGATGCCGGCCACCCACCAGCCGGCGGACCCGCCGCTCTTCTGGACGACTTCCCGCTGGACCGGGGGATCGCGACGTTCGGTATTGGGATCGTAGGTCATTGGCTTCTCTCCTCAGGTCAGACCGGCCAGGCCGTGTCTGGTTCTGGGAGAGAACGCCGGTTGATGATGCCAGTTCCGCTTGGTCAGCTCCGCCTGAGCACCAGGGTCGACCAGGCGTCGCGGTTGAGGCGCGTGACCAGGACAAATCCGCGGGAGCGGTAGGCCGCCAGGACCCGGCGGGCCTGGGAGCGGAGCAGGCCTGAGAGGATGGCCACGCCGCCGGGGCGCAAGGCGCCCTTGATGTCCTGGGACAGCATAACGAGGGGGGCGGCCAGGATGTTGGCGAAGACCAGATCATAAGGGGCGTGGGCCCGGACCAGTCGGTGGCCCAGACCCGAGGCATGGACGAACCTGGCGCGGGCCTGGTTGAGAATGGCGTTCTCCCGGGCGATGCGCACGGAAGGCCGATCGATGTCGGTGCCCACCGCCACGGGTGTGCCGGTCTTGGCCGCAGCGATGGCCAGGACGCCGGTGCCCGCGCCCACGTCAAGCACGCGGTTGAACCGGCCGCGCTTGAGCAGGGCGTCATAGGCCAACAGGCAGCCCACCGTGGTGCCATGGTGCCCGGTGCCGAACGCCGCCCCAGCCTCGATCCGCAGATTGACCGCATTGGGGGGCGCGAGGCCCCGGTCGTGCGCGCCATAGATGAAGAAGCGTCCAGCCCGCACCGGCGGCAGGCCCGACAGAGCCATGGCCAGCCAGTCGGCGTCGGCCAGCACCTCGGTGGAGACGGTCAGGCCGCCGTGATCCTCCAGCACCTGGCGCAGGGTGTCGGCCTCAGCCTGTTCAGTCGGAAAGGCGTCTATGCGCCAGACGTCGCGGTCTTCGTCCTCCTCCAGAATGGAGTAGGTGACGGCCTCCAGGCCCAGATGGGCGTCGATGGCCTCGGCGGCGGACTCGGCGACCTTTCGCGGTCCCCGGGCGATGATCTGAACAGCGTCGTGGGTCATGCGCCTCCTCTAGAGGCGCAAAGCCCAGATGGCGAGGGGCAAGGCCTAGGAAGCGTCCAGGGCGGCGACCTCGACCGGCGCGCGTTGGATTGGGGCTGTGGCGCCGACATATTGAATCTGTGGCCCCAGGACCGTCTCACCAAAGGTGATGTCCGGCTTGAAGATCGCCCCCAGCAGCAGGCCGCTCGCGGCCGCCAGGGTGATGCCATGAAACAACGCCTTCATCTGCGCCTCCTTGCGGTGCAATAGCGCGCCAGGGCGGAGACGGTTTCATCGGTTGTGATCGGGCGACAGATCGCCCGACGGCGGCGCAGAGGGCCCCAAGCTGGGACTGGCGTGTTAGGCTTCCACCGAAGGAGGAGACTGATGAGCAAATACAAGCCCCTGTCAGACCACCTGGCTCAGGCCAAGGCCGACCGCTGGACGGCCAGTTTCGCTGAACTGGAGGAGGTCCTGGGTTTTCCGCTGCCCAAGAGCGCGCGGGACCAGAACGCCTGGTGGTTGGGCGGGGAGAAACCGCACCACAGCGCCTGGACCGAACCCGGTTGGCGAGTGCTAGACCTGGACCGTGCGGCGCAGACCGTGGTCTTTGGCCGGGACGCCGGAGCCTTGGCCAGCCCTGTCGCGCCCGCCGCCGAGGCCGAGACGGAGGCCGCTCCCGAGGCCAAGACCGGGTCATCGATGAAGCGCGTTCTGCCGACCGCCGTCCTCGGGGGGGCCGCCGCCCTGCTGGCCGGGGGCGTGGCGCTGCTTGCAGGGTTCTTGGCGCGGCGCAAAGGCGAGCCCTGGCGCTGAGTCAGATAGCGGGCGCCTTCTCCACGAAGGAGTCGATCACCTTCTTGTCGCCGGCCTTTTCGAAGGCGACCGTCAGCTTATTGCCCTCAATGGCGCGGACCTGGCCATAGCCGAACTTCTGGTGGAACACCCGGTCGCCGCGGGCAAAGGCGCTGCTGGAGGCCGACGGATCGGAGACGGCCACCAGACGACCCTCGCCCTCGATCACCTGCTGCCGTCCGGGATGACTGCCCTGGTAGCCACGATCCTGGGCGCGCCGCCAGCCGGGCGACGAGTAGCCGGAGCCGAAGCTGGGGCTCTCATCCCAGCGGCTGCCGTGCTGCTGCATGCCCGGGCCGCCGCCGTAATAGCCAGTGTCTGAGGCGGCCTCCACATGGGCGATGGGCAGTTCGTCGACGAAGCGCGACGGCAGCTGGCTGGTCCAGCGGCCATAGACCTGGCGATTGGCGGCGAAGGAGACATGGGCCTGCTCCCGGGCGCGGGTGATGCCCACATAGGCCAGGCGCCGTTCCTCCTCGAGGCCCTTCTCGCCACTCTCGTCCATGGAGCGCTGCGAGGGGAAGACCCCTTCCTCCCAGCCGGGCAGGAAGACCAGGGGAAACTCCAGGCCCTTGGCCGAGTGCAGGGTCATGATCTGCACGGCGTCCTCGCCAGCCCCGCGGTCCAGGTCCATGACCAGGGAGACGTGCTCCAGGTAGGCGCCCAAGGTCTCGAAATTGCCCATGGACTGGACGAGTTCCTTGAGGTTCTCCAGCCGTGTCTGGGCCGTCGGCGTCTTGTCCAGGCGCAGCGCGTCGGTATAGCCGCTCTCCTCCAGCACCATCTCGGTCAGCCGGCTGTGATGCTGGGTCTCGGCCTGCGCGCGCCAACGGTCCAGGTCGCGCAGGAAGTTGGCCAGGGATGTGCGGGTGCGCGCGGCCAGTTCATCAGTGAGCACAATCTGGCGCGCCGCCGTCGCGGCCGAAACGCCGTTCAGCCGGGCGATCTGCAGCAGTTTCTGGACGGTGGTCTCGCCGATCCCGCGCTTGGGCACGTTGACGATCCGCTCAAAGGCCAGGTCGTCATCCTCGGACTGGATCAGTCGTAGATAGGCGTGGGCGTCGCGGATCTCGGCCCGCTCGAAGAAGCGCGGTCCCCCCACCACGGTGTAGGGGATCTGGAGCAGGACGAAGCGCTCTTCAAAGGCGCGCATCTGGAAGGAGGCGCGCACCAGGATGGCCATGTGCTTGTAGGGGCGGGGATCGCGCTCGGTGGTTCCCTTGCGGGCGCGCTCGATTTCGTCGGCGATCAGCCGGCTCTCGGCCTCGCCGTCCCAGACCCCGCGGACCACCACCTTCTCGCCGCCATCTGCCTCGGTCCACAGGGTCTTGCCCAGGCGCGATTTGTTGGTCGCGATAAGGCCTGAGGCCGCCCCCAGGATATGGCTGGTGGAGCGGTAGTTGCGCTCCAGCCGGATGACCTTGGCGCCGGGGAAGTCCCGCTCGAAACGCAGGATGTTATCCACCTCGGCGCCGCGCCAGCCATNNGTCGTCGCCGACGCAGCAGACGTTCTGCCGCTTCTGGGCCAGCAGGCGCAGCCACAGATACTGGGCGACATTGGTGTCCTGGTACTCGTCCACCAGGATGAATTTGAAGCGGTCGTGATACTCGGCCAGCACGTCGGGCTGCGAGGTGAAGATGGTGATGTTGTGCAGCAAGAGGTCGCCGAAGTCGCAGGCGTTCAGCACCCGCAGCCGCTCCTGATAGAGCCGGTAGAGCGCCTGGCCGCGATTGTTGGCGAAGGCCGCGCCCTCGGCCGGCGGTAGCCGGTCCGGCGTCCAGCCGCGGTTCTTCCAGTGGTCGATCAGCCCTGCCAGGGCCTTGGCGGTCCAGCGCTTGGAATCGATGTTCTCAGCCTCAAGCAACTGCTTGAGCAGCCGCTCCTGATCGTCGGTGTCGAGGATGGTGTAGCTGGACTTCAGCCCCACCAGCTCGGCGTGGCGACGCAGAATCTGGGCGGCGACGGAGTGGAAGGTGCCCAGCCACCGCAGGCCCTCGGCCTCAGGCCCGATGATGGCGGCGATCCGCTCACGCATCTCCCGGGCGGCCTTGTTGGTGAAGGTGACAGCCAGCAACTCCCAGGGCTTGGCGCGGCCGGTGGCCAGGATGTGCGCCAGCCGGGTGGTCAGCACCCGGGTCTTTCCGGTGCCAGCGCCGGCCAGGACCAGGACAGGACCCTCCACCGTCTCGACGGCTTCCCGCTGCTCGGGGTTCAGGCCCTGCAGGTAGTCGGGCGCATGACCAGGCCCGCCGACGCGGGCGAGGTCGCTGATCTTCGGGATGGGGACGGCGGAGACTGATTCAGGAACGGACATCGGAACATATGTAGCACATGCGCGCCGCCGCTTAAGGCCCTCAGGCCAGCATCCAGTCTCCCAATGCGGAAGACGCGACCCCCACCAGGATCATCTGAGCGCCGCCTGCCATGCTGATCACCGTATCGGCGCCTGAGGCGGCCAGGGTCCAGGTCGTGCCCGGGTCAAAGCGCACCCGGTCGCCTTCGGCGCTGTTGAAGTCCAGCACACGGTCGACGCCGGCGTCGCCGAAGGTGTTGAAAATGTCGGCGCCTGCGCCGCCGCTGATCGTGTCATCGCCCCGGTCGCCGGAAATCCAGTCGTTTCCAGGTCCGCCAAACAGCTGGTCCTCCCCCTGGCCGCCGCGGATCAGGTCGTTTCCGTCGCCCCCATGGCCGGTGTCGGCGCCGAGATTGCCATAGACGATGTCATCGCCGGCCTCGCCATGCAGCAGATCATTGTCCTTGCCGCCGACCACCCAGTCGCCGCCCCCTGCGCCCCACAGGGTGTCAGCCCCGACATTGCCGTGGAGATCATCGAAGTCCGCGCCGCCCCAGATCTGGTCAGCCCCATCCATGCCGCGCAGATAGCTGCGGCCGTCCCCGCCGCGGATCAGGTTGTCGGCGCTGTTGCCCAGGATGGTGTCAGCGCCCGGCCCGGCGATGACGTTCTCAATCACCGTGTTGTAGGCAAGCCCCAGATTGTCGGTCCAGGTGTAGGTCTCCGGCTTCAGGATGTGCTCGTTGAAGAAGTCCTGCGCCCAGGGAAAGCGAACCAGCATCTCGGCGATCTGGGCCTGGGCGGTGAACTGGGCGATGGAGGAATAGGCCCCGGGCGCCAGATCGATCACCGAACCGCGGGTGTGACCCGACAGGTCGAAGGTGTCGACGCCGCCGGCGTCATAGATGGCCTGGAAGAAGGGGCGGCTCTGATCCCAACTGTAGGTGGTGTCGCCAGCCCCGGTGGCCGGATCAGCGCCATAGCGGGTCTGAATGGCCAGGATGTCGAAGACCATCGGCGTCTCGGGCGCCACCCGCGTGGGGTTGATCTGCACACCTGTCGAAGTGGCGACCGCCTGCCAGTGCAGGCTGTCCACCGGCTCGGTGTAGGACATCACCGTATAGCGCTTGGAGTCATAGGCGGTCGGAAGGGTGGTCCCCTCCTCGAACGGGTGCTTCAGCCCAATGGCGTGGCCGAGCTCATGGATCGTGGCGCCGAAGTCAAAGCCGCCCATGTTGAAGCTGGACTCAGCCTCCTCGTGGCTGATCCAGATGTCGCCCATATAGGGTTGGCCAGCGCCGCCATAGCTTGCGGGATAGTAGGCGAAGCCCCAGGAGGGGTCGCCATCCACCTCGTCGTCCACGGCCGCCACATCGGTGAAGGCCACCCGGATCTGACCAGGCGTGGTGACGTCGTCTGTCTGCACGAACCGGCTGGCGATCAGCCGGTCCCAGGTGTCGACCGCGGCGGAAAACCTCAGGCTCTGGGCGCTGTTGAGCACGCCATAGCCGGTCACGGTGGGCTCCTCGCCGGCGTCATAGCCGGGCCAGGTCGAACCTTCCCGCGGGATGCTGTAGGTGATGGTCGAGCCGCCCCACCACCGGGTGGCGGTGAGCAGGCTGGCGACAATACTGCTGGCGTCGGGGGCGGCCATGAACGCTCTCGCGCTGAGATAGAGAACGACTTCAATAGCCTAGGATCGGGCGCAAGCCCGTAACGAAGTGCTAATAGCCCGGTCTGGTCACCTGGAAGTGACCCCCGCACCAACCCCATGAGACGCTGATGCCCGACATGCCGCCCCCGATGGTTTCCGAGGTCCAGGTCACCGCGCCGCGCCTGGCGCCCAGCCCTGCGGACCTCGGCTTTTCCATCGCGCGGGTAGGACGGGAGGATCTGGCCAACAGTCCGCGCCTGGACGAGGCCCTGCGGGCCGAGCCTGGGGTCTCCCTCTTTCGACGCACAGGCAGCGAGGTCGCCAACCCGACCATCCAGGGCCTGTCGCTGCGGGCGATCGCCCCCTCGGGCGCCGGCCGGGCCCTGGTGACCCTGGATGGCGCGCCACAGAATGATCCCTTTGGCGGCTGGGTGATCTGGTCGGCTCTTCCGCCAGAGGGGCTGGCGGGCGCCGACATCATCAAGGGGGCCGGCGCTGGACCCTATGGGGCGGGCGCCCTGACCGGCGTGGTGGCTTTGCAGGAGCGTGAGCCGCGGTCGGGGCTTTCGGCGCTCGACCTCTCGGCCGGCGAGTATGGGACCTATCGGGGCGCCGCAGCCTTCGGCGGCGAACACCTGGCGGTGGTGGTCTCAGGTCTCACTCAGGACGGCTATGTGCCCGTCCGAGGGGCGGGCCGCGGTGTGGTGGACCAGGCCGCAGGCCTTGATCAGGTTTCCGCCGCCGCACGGCTGCAAGGCCAGGTGGCGGGGATCAACGCCGCTTTCCGTCTTACCGCCTTCGAAGAGCGCCGGGGCGGCGGTGTTGAGGGCGTGGATTCCGAGGCCAGCGGCGGTGCGGCGACCCTGTCCCTGGCTCAACCTTCGGCTACCGACGCCGGCGGCTGGCGACTGCAGGCCTGGCTGCGCACTAGCGACCTGAAGAACCGCTTCGCCGCGGTGGAGGCCGATCGTTCGGCCAGCCGCCCGGCCGCCGAACAGCTGGCGACCCCGGCCCTGGGCTATGGCCTGAACGCCGCCTGGCGGGCGGTGAACGGTCCCTGGACCTGGGAGGTCGGCGCCGACCTGAGGGTCGCCGACGGGGAGACCCGCGAGCACTTCCGCAATCTGGGCGCAGGCTTCACCCGCGGCCGCGTGGCCGGTGGGCGCACTCAGGTGGGCGGTGTCTACGGCGAGGCCACCCGGGCAGGGGAGCGGCTGCTGCTCACCGGCGGCCTGCGGCTGGACGGCTGGGAGGCCAGCGAAGCTCGGCGCATCGAGCGCGACCTGAACGGCGGCACAACCCTGTTAGACGTCCGCGCGCCCGACCGCAGCGGCACGACGCCCACGGGCCGTCTTGGCGCTCGCTATGAGCTGAACGAGGCCACCTATATTCGTGGAGCGGCCTATTCCGGTTTTCGGCCTCCCACCCTCAACGAACTGCATCGCCCTTTCCGGGTGGGCAATGACATCACCGAGGCCAACCCCGCCCTGGAGCCGGAACAACTGTTTGGAGTCGAGGCGGCTATCGGCGGGCAGGGGGCGTTCGCGTGGTCGGCGGGTGTCTTCTTCAACCGTCTGGAGGACCCGATCACCAATGTGACCATTGGACAGGGGCCAGGGACCTTCCCCATAGCGGGTTTCGTGCCAGCCGGTGGGGTGCTGCGCCAACGCCAGAACGCCGGCGCCATTGAGGCTTGGGGGTTGGAGGTTTCGGCTGATCGCGACTTTGGCGCCTGGACGTTGCGCTTCGATGCGGTGGCCACGCGGGCCGAGGTGGATGGCGGGTCTGTGGCGCCACAGCTGGACGGCCTGCGCCCGGCCCAGACCCCGGAAATCGCCGCCACCCTGGGGCTAGACTGGGCGGCCAGCGAGCGCCTGCGCGTGTCAGGTCAGGTCCGGCATGAAGGCCAGCGCTATGAGGATGACCTCAACAGCCGCACCCTGGCTGCCGCAACGACACTGGACCTCCGGGTCGCTTGGAAAACTGGACCCGACGCGGAGGTCTACTTGGCGGGTGACAACCTGTTCGATGCAGATATCCAGGCCGGTATCAGCGGTGATAGTTTGGTGACTCTAGCCGCCCCCCGCATGGTTCGGATCGGCTACAGCCTGCGGCGCTAAGGTCTGGCGGGTGTGATCACCGAAGCCGAGCGGCTCAGCGATCACACCCGTGTTCGTATGCTAGTCAGACCTTAGTTGGCGCCCGCCGCGACGCCATTGGCCTGCATCGCCTGGCCGATCCGCAGCCGGAGCGCCTCGTCGTTCTGAGCGGCCTGGGCGATCAGATTGTATTGCTGCGGGGTGAGGCCTGCCTGCTGCACGGCCTGACCCATTTCGGTGGCCGCCTGCCGCTGGAGCTCGGTGCGGGCCGCATCGTCGGTCGCCGCCTCGATCTGGGGGCTGTATTTCTCGTTCAGGCTGGTCACCTGGTTCATCGCCAGGGTGAAGCTGTTGATCATTTCGTCGGTGATTTCGGACGACTCCTGCGGGGCGGCCTGTTCCTGCGGCGCCTGAGCCGGGGCGGTCTCCTGAGCCTGAACGGCGGTCGCGCCAAGGGCGGCGATCATGGCGGAGGCGGCGAGGAGGGGGAGCGTCTTGCGCATGTCTGGTGTCCTTTTCGGGTGACGACAGACCGGCAGCCCGTCGAGGCGCCGGATAATTCGCATCACGAACCAGTGCGTCAGCGCCAGCGCCCAAGATGGGCCAAATCGTCACGTTTCCGACGGAAACCCGCCAAGATATCCCTCAGGCAACGAAGTTTTTTACGTCGCCTGAGGGGCAGGCCTGCGACCTGCTAAAGGGACCTAGGCCTGGTCCGCCTCTGCCGCGGCCATGTCTGCGGCGGCTTTCGCCATCATCTTCTGGAAGACGCCGCTGCGGATCAGTTCACGCCGTTCCTCCAGGCCCCGGTGCAGTTCTTCCAGCACCTTGGCGGCCGGCGCCTGTTGCTGGATTGCGGCCCAGTAGGCGGCGACCTTGGGTGTGGAGGGGATGGGATTGTCCATGCCCACCGATGGCAGGACGTTGTCCACCAGGAAGAGGCCCGGCACGATGGCGCAGTCGGCCAGGGTCAGGCGGCCTGCGCAGGCGAAGCCATCTTCGCCTATCATCTTGTCCAGGGCCTTGATGTTGCGCACCACCTGGCCGCCAAGCAGATCAACGATCCCCTGGTTACGGGTGTCGGCCCGGGACTGGGGCGAGAGCATGAACATGTTGTTCATGATGTAGATGTCGCCGATCCGGGCGAGGGTCCGAATCTGGGCCGTTTCCCGGGACGTGGCCCCCAGCATCGAGGGCTCGGGATAGCGTTCCTCAAGATACTCAGCGATGACCTCGGACTCCACCATGGGCTCGCCGTCTCCCTCCAGCACGGGAATGCGGCCGATGGGATAGTCTTTGCGGAACTGCGGCGTCCCGAAGGTGGCCGGACGGGCGATCTCGATATCGGTGATGCCCTTGGCGTAGATCTGCATCCGCACGCGGGCGGAATAGGGGCTCAGGTCCCCCGAATAGAGCGTTAGCGACATCTAGGTCATCCTGGTGGCGTTTGGAAAACGAGGCGGAGCACTTCGCGACCCATGTTGCCAGAGGTCGGCGGCGACCGCCACCGGATTGGTCGTGCCCTTCGTATCGATCAACGTGGTAGGAAGCGCGCCGCGTCCTCAATCACGCCGCCGGTGCCTCTTGAACTACCGCCACGCCTTCCACGCTGGAAACTTTGCTGACCTGGTCAAGCATGCCGCGCTCCTCTGGCTGCTGGCCCAGATGCAGGGCGACGAGCGGTCGCTGCAGGTGATCGACACCCATGGCGGGGCGGGCCTCTATGACCTGCGCGGGCCAGAGGCCAGACGCTCTGGCGAGGCTGAGGCCGGTCTCATGCGCCTGTTGGCGCAGACGGCTCCCGCTCCGGAGATGGCCGCTCTGATCGCAGCAGTGGCGGAGGCGAACGGGGGCAAGGAGACCATCCTCTATCCGGGGTCGCCCTGGCTGATCGCCCGAACCCTTCGGGTGGGCGATCGATACGACGTCTTTGAGATGCAGCCCGACGAGCATGCCCGGCTCTCGGAGCTGATGGCCGGACGGCCCGGTGTGACAACCAACTGTGCTGACGGCTTTGCAGGCGCGGCGGGCGTGATGGGAACCGCCGCCCGGCGACTGGTGCTCATCGATCCGCCATTTGAGCGGGCCGACGACTACGAGCGCAGCTGCGACCTGGCCGCCGAGGCCCTTGGTCGCGACCCGGCGACGACCCTCCTGATCTGGCTGCCGCTCAAGGACCTGCATACCCTGGACGTCTTCGTTCGAGATCTGGAGGACGCCTGCGAGCCGGCGCCCCTTCTGATCGCCGAGGCGCGGATGCGGCCGCTTGGGGATCCCATGAAGATGAATGGTTGCGCCCTGGCCCTGGTCAATCCGCCCCCTGGAGCCCAGCCGGTGCTGCAGGCGATCTGCGAGGCGGTGGTCGCTGGGGCGCAGGGCGGCAAGGCCCAGGTCTGGCCTGCGGGGTGAGCGGCGGCATGCTCAAACGGGTCTTCGATCTCGGCGGGGCGCTGGTGGGGCTGGCCCTGCTATGGCCCGTCCTGCTCATCATCGCGGTCGCGGTGCGTCTGGACTCGCCAGGACCGGCGATCCATTGGTCGCGGCGGATCGGCCGTAACAACGGCATCTTCCTGATGCCCAAGTTTCGCAGCATGCGGATCGACACCCCTGATGTCGCCACCCATCTGCTCGATGATCCACAGCGGTGGATCACGCCCCTGGGGCGGTTCCTGCGACGGACCAGCCTGGATGAATTTCCGCAACTTTGGAGCGTGCTGACGGGGCAGATGAGCCTGGTCGGGCCCAGGCCCGCCCTGTTCAATCAGGATGACCTGATCGCCCTGCGGACAGAAGCTGGAGTCCATCGGCTTCGCCCCGGCGTCACCGGCTGGGCTCAGATCAATGGTCGGGACGATCTGCCCATCCCGGAGAAGGTGCGTCTAGACGCCGAGTACGCCGCCCGACAGAGCCTGATCTTCGACATCCGCATCATTCTCGTCACCCTGCGCGCAGCCGTGGCGGCTCGAGGCGTGTCCCACTGAGCGCCTGAGCCGGTCTGGGCGCTGGCCTCTGATTGACGCCGGCCAAGGGCCGTCGCAACACTCGATCCCCCACGACCCATCGGGACACCCCATGACGACCAGACCCGCCGCCCGCGGCCTCATGATCACCCTGGCTTCCCTTGTGGTTTTGGCGGGCGCCTCGCCTGCGGCGTCGGAAAGCCCGGCAGCGCGGGCGGTGGACGCCCGCCAGGCTGGCTTCAAGCAGATTGGCGCCGCCTTCAAGGCTGTGAACGACGAGTTGCGGGCCGGCAAGCCTGACATGGCCGCCCTCGCGGCTGCGGCCGCCCGGTTGGAAAGTCATGCGGCTCAACTCCCGACCTGGTTTCCGCGGGGAAGCGGTCCTGAGTCTGGGGCCAAGACCAAGGCCAGGGCGACCGTGTGGGCCGATGCGGCCGGCTTTGCGGATGCGGCGGCCAATCTGAAGGCGCAGGCCAGCCGCCTGAACGCTCTGACCCGTGATGGCGACCTGGGCGCGGTGCGCAAGCAGGCTGTTCAGGTGGGCGCCGCGTGCAAGACCTGCCACACGGCCTATCGCGCGGAAGACTGAGTCGGCGGCCCGACCTTCATCCCATGAAGAACCCCGCCGCCCGAAGGCGACGGGGCAGATATTCGGGGCAGATCCCGCAGCCCTCAGCCGACCGAGCGGTCGGCGGCTTCCCGCAGGCAGCCCAGCCAGGCGTCTTCGCGGGCCTTCTCGGCGGCGCGCAGCTTTTCCTCGGCTTCCTGGACGCCAGCATCGTGCTTGCGCCATTCGGCCACCGCGCCCTCGCGGGCGGCGCGGGCGGCCTCCATTGTCGGGAAGCGGGCGAGCACGGCGCGCACCGAATAGCTCACCGGCGGGCCGACGGTTTCCCGGTCGGGATAGAAGCCCGTCACGGAGTCCCCGGCTTCCTTTTCAATATGGAAGACGTCGGCCCAACCGGCGTGATGGCGCATCAGGGCCCAGGGCCGTTCGATCTGGTCGGTCATCAGGCACTCCTCAAGTTCGGTGGCGGGAAAATAGCGCAGGAACGAGCCGGTCTCCAATCGCATCCGCAAAGGAATTGCAAGTCGTCCAGCGCATTGGGGGCGGCAGGGCCATCGCCGGGGCTCGGCGCCGACGGTCTCCGCCCCTCTCTCTGAAAAGTGATCGCGCCTCTTCCGGGCGCGGTTGGGCCGGTTTGGGGCCGATTGCGGGCTCCCAAAGGCGCGGCTTGGAAGAACATTTCAATTCCAGTGCGTCTGCCCCATCGACAAGGGCTGTTCTTGCCGGGTAAATGCGCGGTTCCAACGCGCGTCCAAAACGGCCCTTCGGGGCCGCGCAGGCGTGCGCCCGTAGCAAGTGGAAGGGAGTCCGTATGGGGGCGCCAGAGCGGCAAGGATTGTATGATCCGCGTAACGAGCATGATGCGTGCGGCGTAGGGTTTGTAGCCAATATTAAAGGCCGCAAATCGCATGAAGTCGTGCAGGCGGGTCTGCAGATTCTGGTCAATCTGGATCACCGCGGCGCGGTGGGCGCTGACCCCCTGGTCGGCGACGGCGCCGGGATTCTGATTCAGATCCCCGACGGGCTGTACCGCGCCTGGGCCAAGGACAACGGCGTCGATCTGCCGCCGGCCGGCGAATACGCCGTGGCCATGTGCTTCCTGCCGGCTGCCGAGGCCGCGCGCGAGGTCGCCGTGGCCCAGTTCGAACACTTCATGAAGGTCGAAAAGCAGCCGGTTCTCGGCTGGCGCGACGTGCCGGTGAACCTGGACGGCATCGGCCAGGCCGTGCTCGACGCCATGCCGGTGATCCGCCAGGCCTTTATCGGCCGCGGCCCGACCATCAAGGATCAGGACGCCCACGAGCGGAAGCTGCTGGCGGTGCGCAAGCAGATCCAGAACCCGATCGCCCAACTGGCCGAGAAGAAGGGCCTTCCGGGCCTGAAGGACCTCTATCTGCCGTCCCTGTCGACCCGGACGGTGGTCTATAAGGGTCTGCTGTTGGCTGGCCAGGTGGGGACCTTCTACGAAGACCTCGCCAATCCCCTGGCGGAGTCCGCGCTCGCCCTTGTGCACCAGCGCTTCTCCACCAACACCTTCCCATCCTGGCGGTTGGCGCACCCCTACCGGTTCATGGCCCATAACGGTGAGATCAACACCGTCCGCGGTAATGTGAACTGGATGAACGCCCGTCGTCGGGGCATGGAATCCGAGCTGCTCGGCGCCGACCTCGACAAGATGTGGCCGCTGATCCCGCACGGTCAGTCCGACACCGCCTGCCTCGACAACGCCTTGGAGCTGCTGCTGGCCGGCGGCTACTCCCTGGCCCACGCGGTGATGATGCTCATTCCCGAAGCCTGGGCTGGCAATCCGCTGATGGATTCCAAGCGCAAGGCTTTCTACGAGTACCACGCGGCCCTGATGGAGCCCTGGGATGGCCCCGCTGCAGTGGCCTTCACCGATGGCCGCCAGATCGGCGCCACCCTCGACCGTAACGGCCTGCGTCCCGCTCGCTTCGTCATTACCGACCAGGACCATGTGATCATGGCCTCGGAGGTCGGCGTGCTGCCCGTCGAGGACGAGCGTATCGTCCGCAAGTGGCGCCTGCAGCCAGGCAAGATGCTCCTCATCGACATGGAGGAGGGGCGCATCATCGAGGACGAGGAGATCAAGGCCTCGCTCGCCAGCGCCAAGCCCTATGAGGAGTGGCTGGCCGAGAC
>DJWR01000223.1:0-160 GCA_002441055.1 Caulobacteraceae bacterium UBA6225
AGCCGGCCTCCTTCTCGATCGTGTAAGGCTCAGACGTCACATAGCCCTGCTGGGCCACCCGCTTGTCCGACAGGAATGGGGCCGAATTGAAGGTGTACTTGCGCACCTGATCATCGGTGAAGCCGTACTTGGCCCTGAGCCAGACCCAGAAGGCGGTGAC
>DJWR01000223.1:319-21025 GCA_002441055.1 Caulobacteraceae bacterium UBA6225
CCCTGCTCGGCCTGGGCCCGCCAGTCGGTGGCGAAACGGATGGTCGTCAGCCCCTCGGCGCCGGTGGCCTCATCGGTGTCGGTGGCCGGCGCACAGGCGCAGACCAGGGCGGCCATAGCAATGCCCAGATGGCGCAGAAGTCCCATGAATTCCCCCGGGAATGAGCCCGCCCTATAGGTAGGGCTCCGCCGTCCCCGCGCCAAGACGCTTACACGCCATGACGTCGGCGGATCAGGCGACTTCGGACAATCCGTCCGCTCCGACCGCGGGGGCCGACTGGGTCCAGCGGGCCAGGGTGGCGTGCAGGGCCTCGATCTGGATCGGCTTGCCCACGGTGTCGGACATGCCGGCCCGGCGGCAGCGTTCGACCATTTCTGGCATGACGTCGGCGCTCATGGCGATGATCGGAACCTGACCAGGCGCGCCGTCGAGGGCGCGGATCTGGCGGGTGGCCTCCACGCCGTCCATCACCGGCATGTGGATGTCCATCAGAATGGCGTCAAAGCCCCCCTGGCGGGCGGCCTCCAGGGCTTCAGCCCCGTCGCAGGCCTGGGCGACGTCACAACCCAGCAGATCGAGCACGGTGGCGCCCAGGTCCCGGTTCATGGCGTGATCGTCCACCAGCAGCACCCTGATCCGACGCAGGGCGTCGGGGCTTGCGGTTTCGGCCTCTATGGCGGCGCTGGCCGCGTGGTCGGCGATGATCTCGAACCAGAAGACCGACCCTGCGCCCGGCTGACTCTTGACGCCGATCAGGCCGCCCATGGCCTCCACAAGGCCCTTGCAGATGGCCAGGCCCAGGCCCGAGCCGCCAAACGCCCGGCTGACAGAGGAGTCCGCCTGGGAGAAGCGGCGGAAAAGACGGTGCATCAACTCACGGGGGATTCCGACGCCCGTATCCTGCACTTCAAACCGCACCAGGACATCGGGCCCCTGATCGCGGGCGATCACCTTCAGCCGGACCTGACCCGTCGCCGTGAACTTCACCGCATTGCTGAGCAGGTTCAGCAGGATCTGACGCACCCGCAGGTCGTCCAGCAAGACCGGCCGTTCTGTGGGCCCCGTCTCCTCCAGCAGGACCTCCAGGCCCTTGGCTTCCGCCGACGGAGCAATGATCTCCAGGGCGTCTAGGGCGATGGACTGCGGGGTCTGCGGGGCGAGGGACAGCTCCACCTCGCCGGTCTCCAGGCGGGAATAGTCGAGAATGTCGTTGACCACGGCCAGCAGGGAGCCGCCGGCCCGGTGGATCAGCTCCAGCTGGCGCTGGGCTTCATCTGGCAGATCCTGGCGTCGACGCAGGGTCTGGGTGAAGCCGAGGATGGAGTTCATCGGCGTGCGGATTTCATGGCTCATGGTGGCCAGGAATTCGCCCTTGGCCGCGCCGGCCACTTGGGCCCTCGTCTGGGCCCGCTTGGCCGCCCGGGTGCGCATGGCCAGCAGACGGCGGGTGCGCGCCTGTTCGGCCAGGATCAGGGCCACCGACAGGCTGGTGAAAAAGGCGCTGGCGATGACGAACTGCAGGTTGTGGATGCGTTGCGCCTGCGACCACATCTCTGCAACGCCGCCGACCGGCCCAAGCGTGAGAACGATGGTGCAGATCACCGCCATGATCACCGCCGACAGGGCTGAAGCGCGCGGCCCAAGGGTGAAGGCGGCCACCACCAGGGTCGGGGTGATCAGCAGCGGCGCGGGAAAGGTCCAGGGCAGGTAGGCCGCCGCGCTCACCAGGATGACCAGGCCATAGACGGCGATCTCCGTCAGGCGCCCCCGGCGCTGTTCTGAGCCGGCGCGACGATCCACCAGCAACAGGACTGCCGGCAGGGTGATCACCATGCTCAGGGCGTGCGCCACAAACCATCCGATCAGGACGTCCTGGAAGGGGCGCCCCATGGCCGACAGCGCCGAGGCCGCCAGCAGAGCGGCGAGACCCGCCGCCGGCGCGATGGCCAGCAGCGCGATCTTAAGCAACTGCGGCAGGTTGGCGATCCGATGCCTGGCGCCACAGAAGCGGCGGACCATCAGGGCGGCGATCAACGCCTCGACGATGTTCAACGCGGTGAACACCGGGGCCACCTCCGGCGGCGCGCCCGTGATCAGATTGATGGACAGGCTGATAGCGGCGCAGGCGGCGGCCAGGACGACGGCCTTGCGCAAGGGCAGAAGCAGAAGGCCCGCGGCCAGGACCCCATTGGCCAGCCAAAGGGCGGCGACGCTGTTGGCGTCCCGGGTCAGGGCTACGCTCAGCAAGGCGGCGCTGGCGAAGGCGACGCTGATCGTCAGCCCAAGCGCCGTGTCCCGCTGAAGCAGTCGTCCCCTCGCCATGTTTGAAATCCCCTTGAGCCTGTCCAATCTGACCCACGGGTTGGCGCCAAATCGTTAAGCGCGGCTGTTGGCTGCGGTGTCTGCACGCCTGGTGAGCATGACTCGCGGGTGGCGCAGGCGCAGGAAGTGTTCGCAGGCGTGGGGTGTCAGCGCCCGGCCTCCAACGCCTCGCGGCGCTCTTCCAGCTCCAACCATTCCATTTCGGCGGCTTCCAGCTTTTCCCGGGCGGCCGCCAGGGCCTTGCCATAGCGGTCAAAGGCTGCCGGATCACGGCTGTAGAGCTCTGGGTCAGCAAGCTGGCCCTCAAGGAGCGCGATCTTGCCGGGCATTTCGGCGATCAGACTGTTCAGTTCCTCAAGCCGGCGCTGCTCCTTGTAGGACAGCTTTGCGGCTTTGGCCGGGGCTGGCGCGGCGGGTGCGACCGCCCCCCGCTGTGACGTCTCGCCGCGCCGGCCTCCAGGCGCCTTGGCCGGTGATACGCCGAAGAAGCCGGGATTCTGGCTCAGGAAGTCCAGCCAGCCGCCCGGCGTCTCCACCACCTGGCCGCGGCCATTGAGGCCGATGGTCGAGGTGGCCAGCCGGTCGACGAAATCGCGGTCGTGGCTGACCAGGATCAGCGTGCCCTCATAATCGGAAAGCATCTCCTCCAGGAGGTCGAGGGTCTCCATGTCCAGGTCGTTGGTGGGCTCGTCCAGCACCATGAGGTTGGCCGGCTGGGCAAGCGCCCGGGCCAGCAGCAGACGGTTGCGCTCGCCGCCGGACAGACTGCGGACCGGCTGGCGGATCTGGGCGTCGGTGAACAGGAATTCCTTGGCGTAGGCGGCCACATGCTTGGGCGCGCCGCGGACCATGATCTGGTCGCCGCCGAGCGGCGCGAGGGCGTCCTTCAGCAGCATGTCGTCCTTCAGGTCGGCCCGGGCCTGATCGATATAGGCCACCTCCAGATTGGTCCCGAGGGTCACCTGGCCGGAGTCGGCCGGCAGTTCGCCCAGCAGCAGCTTGACGAGCGTGGTCTTGCCCGCCCCGTTGGGGCCCACCACGGCGATCCGGTCGCCGCGCAGGATGCGGGTGGAAAAGTCCTCCAGGATCACCCGGTCCCCAAACTTCTTTGAGAGCCCCTTCACCTCGACCACCCGCTGGCCGGAGGTCCCGGCGGTGGCCACACCCATGGACATGGCGCCCCGGGTGTCGCGCAGGCGTTCGGCCTTGGTCGCCCGCATCTCCATCAAGCGGCGCCGGCGACCCTCATTGCGGGCGCGCCGGCCAGTGACGCCGCGGGCCAGCCAGTGGGTCTCGCGCTCCAGGGCCTTGTCCAGGCGCCGCGCCTCGTCGGCCTCGGCGGCGGTGAGCTGCTCCACCCAGGCGTCGAAGGCGGCGAAGCCCCGGTCAAGTTTGCGGACCTTGCGGTTCTCCAGCCAGAAGCAGCGCTGGGTCACCCGCTCCAGGAACGCCCGATCGTGGCTGACGATCAGCACGCTGGCCCGACTGGCGGCGATGGCGCCTTCCAGGGTCTCGATGGCCAGGATGTCCAGGTGGTTGGTGGGCTCGTCCAGCAGCAGGACGTCAGGATCCTCGGCCAGGGCCCGGGCCAGGGCGACCCGGCGGGTTTCGCCGCCCGACAGGCCGGTGGCGGCCTTGCTGGGGTCTAGGCCGAAGCTCTCCAGGGCCGCGGCGGCCTCGTGGGGCGCAGCGCCCCCGGCGGTGGCGTGGTCGAGCAGGGTCTCGCCCTCGATCAGGGGCTCCTGCAGCACATAGGCGACCCTGGTTCCCGGGGTGACAGCGCGCTCGCCGTCATCAGCCTCGGTCAGGCCCGCCAGGATGCGCATCAAGGTCGACTTGCCGGCCCCATTGCGCCCGACGAGGGCTGCGCGGCTGCGGGGCTCTAGGGCCAGATCGACGCCGTCGAACAGCATACGGGGCCCGTCGGCGAGACGGACATTCTTGAGCGCGAGGACGGGGGGCTTCATGGGGCTAGGCACATAGCGCGCTTTGGCGCCCCCGCAAGGGCGCAGGCGACAAACCCGCCGATCACGCCTCGTCGAAGGGCGGCGGAAGCGGGCCCGATCGGAACAGGATCACCGGGTTCTCGTCATAGTCGCCCATCTCGGTGTCGGCTGAGACGGAGAAGGCGACCACCGCGACCCGCAGGGGCGCCAGCCGCTCGGCCTTGCGGCGGGCCTCCTCCGCGCTGGCGCAACCGACCTGTTGCTCGGCCTTCAGGGCCTTGCCGCGGCCGGCCACATAGGCCTGGAGGATGTGTACGGTTTCTCTCGCCATCCCTTTCCCGGCCCCTGATTGGAGCGGCGCGTCAAGGACCAGCCTGTGTGAGGTCGTTCAAGCTTGACCAGGAAAAGCGCTTTTAGGCCAGCGATGGGACAATCTATAGGTTTCCGCCTGTTGAGATTTACAACCTGATCGTGGCTGGAGGGCCCAGTGTCACTGGATCATCTTGAGATTGATCTCGAGCGGGACCTCTTCCTGAGGACCCTCCTAGGCGAGTTGTCGGGGGCTCTGCAGGACGTCGTCGGCCTGTAGGAAGCCTCGGGCTATATCAGCGTTGTGGGCGCGGCCGTGGGCAAGGCCCTCGACCAGAAATACCGCGCGGCCCTGGCCGTCGACCGCCTGTCTGCCGAACAGGTCGCCCAGGTGCTGGTCGACCGCAAACAGCGGATCAAGGGCGACTTCTATGTGGTGGAACAGCGCGAGGACCGAATTGTTTTCGCCAGCAATTCGTGTCCGTTCGGCGAGTTCGTCGCCGGACGTCCCGCGCTCTGCATGATGACCTCCAACGTGTTTGGCCATGTGACGGGCGAGAACCTCGGCTATGCCCGGGTGCAGATCGACAAGGCCATCGCTCGGGGCGACCCGGGCTGTCATGTCACGGTCTATCTTACCCCGCGGGAAGATGGCGGCGAGGCTCGGGAGTATTTCCGGCGCGTCCGACCGGACCTGACCGAAGGCTGACGATGGATCCCATCGCAAAATTCATCCGCGAGCCGGTGGTGATTTTCGCTGGCGACGGACGGGTCATCGACATGAACCGTCCAGCCCGCAGCAGGTTTGGCCAGACGGCCGACAGCTGGCGTCATGTGTTCGCCGACCTGCCGGACCTGCAAGCTCTGCTCGAACGGGCCTCGGGCACATCGGACCCCGTGCTTGGCGCCCTCCGGCTGGCTGGGGCTACGCCATCTGAGCCCGACGCGAAGGTCGAGGCCCTGGCGCTGCGGGACGGCGAAGAGATGGGCTATGCGATCAAGGTCAGGGACGCCATCGGCGATCAGTTCCCCGCCCTGACGGCCCAGGTTCGCGAACTCAACAGCGAGGTGCTCGTTCGCCGGCGGATTCAAGCCGAGCTCGAGGAGGCCCTGGCGCACAACAAGGTGCTGTATCGCGAATTGCAGCACCGGGTGAAAAATCACCTGCAGATGATCCTGGCCCTGGTGTCCACCGCTGGGCGCGAGAGCGATGATCCAGGCCGCAAGCAGTTTGTGGCGATGTTGCAGTCCAAGCTTTCGGCGCTCTTTGACGCCCAGCGGCTCATGTACTCGGAGGACTCGACGGAGGGGCTGCGGGTCGACCAGATGCTCTGCGCCCTGGCTGAAACGGTGCGGTCACTGGCGGGGGTTCGAATCGCCATCGAGGTCCGCGCTGAACCTGTTATCGCCCCTAACGATCTCGCCTTTCCGCTGGCGCTGATCGCCAACGAGCTGCTCACAAATGCGGTGAAATACGCCGCTGGACCGGAGGCGGCGGTCACCCTGGATTTCGTCCATTCGGCGGGAGAGGCGGTCCTGACGGTGCGGGACAATGGCCCAGGCTTTGCACCGGCGGCCTCGGGTCCCTCATCGTCTGGTCTTGGGCTGGTGCGCGGGCTCTGCCGCCAGATTGGCGGACATCTCGAAATTCATTCTGATGGCGGCGCGGTGGCCGTCGTCACCTTCCCGCTTTCGGAACCGACCCATGGCCTATCCTGATCCCATCCGCTTCCAGTCCCGTGGTTCTGGCGACGGGCCCCATGGGATCTTTTCGGGGGACGGTTGGCCAGCCTCCGACTTCCCGTTTGGCCGACGGGTCCTGATCACCGAGGATAACTGGCTGGTGGCGGGTGAGTGGCGGGCGGCCCTCGAAGACGCCGGCTATACGGTGGTGGGCGTGGCCGCGTCAGCAGCGGAGGCGCTTGATCTCTGCGCGCAGGAGACGCCGGATCTCATTCTGATGGATATCCGCCTGCTCGGCGACCGAGACGGTATTGAGGCGGCGCGGGACGCCCGCAGCCTCTATGACATCCCCTCGGTCTTCGTCAGCGCCCACGACGATAGCGAGGTCAGGCGAAGAGCGGCCGAGGCGCGCCCCCTGGGCTGGATCACAAAGCCCGTGGTCGCCTCCCGGATTCCCGAGTTGCTGATCCAGTTCGCCCGTCCGCTGAACTGAGGCGGAAGGCGGGCTCTGACCCGCGCTGACGGCTCGCTGGGGCGTTTGGCCGTCTCAGAAGGGAATATTGTCCTCAGGCAGGGGGCGGCTGGCGTCCACCTCGTCCCGAGGCTGGGGCTGGCTGGGGGCCGGCGGCAGGGGTGGCGGCTCGGCGCGGACGGCGGCGTCGCCAAATTCTCCGGCCAAGCCCTGATAGAAGGCGTTGCGCGGGTCCTCGTCGAACATCGGCTCCGGATCTGGCAGCAGCCAGTCGAAGTCGCGAATCTCGAGGTCCTTGTGGGCTTCGATCATCAGTCGTCGCCAGATCTGAGCGGGGATCGCGCCGCCAGTCACCCGGTTCATGGGCGTGTCGTCGTCATTTCCCACCCAGACGCCCGTAACATATTCGGCTGTGAAACCAATGAACCAGGCGTCACGCCAGTTCTGGCTGGTGCCCGTCTTGCCAGCGGCTGGCCAGTCGAAGGCCGCCCGTGCGCCGGTGCCGCCAGGCCCCAGCACCTTGGTCATCATCTTGACCATCATGCTGGCGTGGCTGATGTCGAGGGCGGGCAGGGGGGCCGAGGGGACTCTGGAATAGACCTCCTGGCCATCGATCGTGCGGATATCCTCAATGATCGAGGGCGGGCGGCGACCGCCAGCCTGCTGAAACACCTGGAAGCCGCTGGTCAGCTCCAGCAGGTTGACCTCATAGGCCCCCAGCGTCACCGAAAGATCAGGATTGCGCGGGATCGAGGTCAGGCCGAACCGCTGGGCGATATCTCCCAGCGCCGGGCCGCCAGCCTCGGCTCCCAGCTTGACGGCCACCGTGTTGATCGAACGCGAAAGGGCCGTCTCCACTGTCACCGGGCCGCGATAGCCGCCGCCATAGTTGCCCGGGCTCCAATCGCCGAACTTCACGGGCCCATCGACGCGCACGTCACTCGGCAGGACGCCCTTCTCCAGGGCCGCGGCATAGACGAAGGGTTTAAAGGTGGAGCCTGGCTGACGCTTGGCCTGGGTGGCGCGGTTGAAGACGCTGCGGGCGTAGTCCACTCCGCCGACCATGGCGCGGACCGATCCATCGGGCCCCAGGGTCACCAGGGCGGCCTGCTCGGCGCCTGCGGTGACCCCGTCTGTGGCCATCACCTGCTTCAGGATTTCCGCCGCCTGATCCTGCAGCACGGGGTCGATGGACAGCCGCACCAGCAGGTCGGGGGAATTGGGGCCGATCCGGCTGAGCACCTCGGTCGTGGCGTGATCGAGCAGGTAGCCATAGGGTCCGTCGGTGGAGGTGGCCGTCGGCGCCAGGGCCGGCGTCTGCCCCTGGGCGATCACCATCTCTTCGCGGGTGATCCAGCCCGTATCGTGCATACGCTGGAGAACCCACCGTGACCGGGCCAGAGCCGCAGACATGTCATTGGTGAGGGCCAGTCGCGAGGGCGCCTTGGGCAGGGCCGCCAGCAGGGCCGATTCCGCGAGGGTCAGCTGGCTGGCCGGCTTGCCGAAATAGGTGCGCGCCGCCCCGTCCACGCCAAAGGTGTTAGCCCCGAAAAAGATGCGGTTGAGATAGAGCTCGAGCACCTCGTCCTTGGTGAGCATCCGCTCCAGCCGCCAGGCGAGCGCCGCCTCCTGCAGCTTGCGTTCGAGGGTCTGGTCGGGGGTGAGGAACAGGCTCTTGGCGATCTGCTGTGACAGGGTCGATCCCCCCTGCACCACGCGCCCCGCCCGCCAGTTGACATAGGTGGCCCGGGCGATGGCCTGCAGGTCGATCGGCCCATGCTGATAGAAACGGTGGTCCTCCGCGGCCATGAAGGCCAAGGGCACGTGATCGGGCAGGTCGGCCAGCCGGACCCGGTCGCCATAGCGCGGCCCGCGGGCGGCGATCAGCTCTCCGTTGCGGTCGAAAAACTTGATCCCCGGGGCCCGGTTGAACGCATAGAGCTGCTCCCGCGGCGGGAGCTGAGGGATGTCCTGCAGGAAGCGTTGCTGCAGATAGACGCCGCCGCCGATGACCGCCGCAACCAGTAGCAGGGCCAGCACCGCCAGGGTCTTCCAGACCCAGCCCCAGCGCCGCCGCCGCTTGGGCTCCTGGGACAGGACGAAGGGCCCGCCGGGGTCGTCGCCATCGCCGCCGCCGCCGCTGCGGCCGGGGCGCGGGACGATGGGCGGGGGCAGCGGCCGCCGGCCGAACCCGTCCTCATCAGCCGCCGTCTTGGGGGCCACGGGCGTGGGCGCGGCCGATGATCCGTCCTGCGGCCCGGGTCCGGACACGGTTTCGCGCGACGGGCTCTGGCGCGGCTTACGCGGCCGGCCGGGCTCATCATCCGGGAATTGGTAGGGGTCCAGGGTCCAGTCGTTCACATCTGCCGGGGGGTTCTGGGCGGGCGAGGGGCGTCAGCTTGGTTGGCGGTGGCGGCGCTTTGGGTTTAGGACGGTCCTGTGAGCAGGCACAAACCCTTTTGGCGCGCTAAGACCCTCGAACAGATGACGGCTCACGAGTGGGAGAGCCTATGCGATGGCTGTGGGCTTTGCTGTCTCGTTCGCTTCGAGGACGAGGATAGCGGCCAGGTTATCCCCACTCGCGTGCATTGCCGACTGTTTGATCCTGAGACCTGCGCCTGTTCGAACTACGCCGAGCGCCGAAAGCATGTGCCCGACTGCATCAAGCTGACGCCGGGCAATATCGCCAAGCTGCCTTGGATGCCACTCAGCTGCGCCTACCGGCGGCTGCATGAGGGTAAGGACCTGCCCCCCTGGCACCCCCTGGTCACGGGCGACCCGGAGAGCGTCCACGAGGCGGGGGTGTCAATTCGCGGCCAGACCCTGAACGAGGATGAGCTCGCCGACCCGGAGGACGCCTGGTCCTACGCGGCCTGGGACCTGCTTGAGGATCGCAGCGGGGATTAGGGCGTCCGCCGCTCGCCGCCACAGAGGTGTGGCGAAATTGTCACATGGCCACTTGCGTGACTTGGCGGCTCGCACAATCTAGAGCCCATAGAGATCACCGGACGACAGAAGAGGTTCATCCCCTTGGCGCGCGACCCCTATCAGGAACTGGGCGTTCCCCGCGGCGCAGGCGAGGACGAGATCCGCAAGGCCTTCCGCAACCTCGCCAAGAAACACCACCCCGACGCCAATCCCGGCGACAAGGCGGCTGAGGAGCGTTTCAAGCGCGTCAGCGCGGCCTTCGACATTCTGGGCGACCCCGACAAGCGCAAGAAGTTCGATGCCGGCGAGATCGACGCCGACGGTCATGAGACGGGCCGGGGCTTCGGCGGCGGCTGGAGTCCGGGGGGCTTCGACGGCGGTCGGCGGGGCCATACCCGGGCTGAGACCTTTGACGGGGTCGATCTGGGCGACATTCTGGGCGAGATGTTTGGCGCCCGGGGCGGCGGCGGAAGCGGCGCGCGGGGTCCTGGCGCCGGGTTTGGCGGCGGCTTCGCCCGTGGGGCCGATGTCCGCGCCAAGCTGGAGATCGACCTGGAGGAGGCCATCGCCGGCGGCAAGAAGCGGATCGCCTTTTCCGACGGCCGCACCATCGACGTCACCATCCCCAAGGGCGCCGGCGAGGGGCAGACCCTGCGGCTCAAGGGCCAGGGGGCGCCCGGCCGGGCGGGGCCTGGCGACGCCTTCATCGAACTGACCGTGCGGCCGCACCCGGTTTTCCATCGGGAGGGCGACCGTCTCGTCATGGATCTGCCGGTCACCGTCTATGACGCGGTTCTGGGCGGCAAGGTCGAGGCGCCGACCCCGGACGGACCTGTGACGCTCACCGTGCCGAAGGGCGCCAACGCCGGGGCCATGCTTCGTCTCAAAGGACGCGGCCTGCCTGACGCGGCCGGACAGCGCGGGGATCTTCTCGCCCGACTGGTGATCACCCTGCCTGACAAGCCCGACAGCGAATTGACCGCGTTTGCTGAAACCTGGAAGGCGAAGCGACCCTATCCGCCGAAGCCCGCTCCCCGTCGCGGCGCCTGAGCGGGCGGGCGAGGCTCCTGGTGACAGGGGCCCCTGGCCGCTTCATAAGCGAAACGTTCAGCCGCGGTTCAGTCGCCCAGGCCTAGATCGGCAGACATGAAACACCTTGTGCTCATCGCTGCGCTGTTGGCCATCGGCGCCCCCGGGGTCGCCCAGGCTCAATATGGCGCCGATTTGCGGTCCTCCTTCGGGGCGGGGCGTGGAGATCAGGACAATGCCCGCGCTGCGGTGCGGGCCGGACGTCAGGCGCCCCTGTCCCAGGTGCTGTCGGCCATCGCCCAACGCACGCCTGGCCGCCATCTGAACACGACCCAGGGGACCCACGGGGGCCGTGCGGCCTACTTCGTCCAGTGGCAGACTCCCGACGGCAGGGTGATCATCTTCATCGCCGACGCCGAATCCGGCGCCATCATCGGCCGCCAGGGCGGCTGAACAGACTGATCAAGGGAGGGCAGAGCCATGCGCATCCTGCTGGTGGAAGATGATCCGGACCTGGCCCGCCAGCTCAAGGGCGCCCTGGCTGACGCCGGCTATGCCGTCGATCACGCGCCCGATGGCGAAGAGGCCCAGTTCCTGGGGGAGACCGAACCCTATGACGCGGTGATCCTTGACCTGGGCTTGCCCAAGGTCGACGGGGTTTCCGTGCTGGAGCGCTGGCGCCGTGGCGAGGTGGCCACGCCGGTCCTGATCCTCACCGCCCGGGGCGCCTGGAGCGAGAAGGTGGCCGGCTTCGACGCCGGCGCTGACGACTATCTGACCAAGCCTTTCCATACCGAGGAACTGTTGGCCCGCCTGCGCGCCCTGCTGCGCCGCTCCGCCGGCCATGCGGCGCCCAACCTGACCTGCGGCGGCCTGCGGCTGGACCCGCGGGCGGCCCGGGCCTCGGTGAATGGCGAGCCCCTGCGGCTGACCTCGCTGGAATACCGGCTGCTGCATTATCTGATGATGCATCAGGGCCGGGTGATCAGCCGCACCGAGCTGGTCGAGCACCTCTACGACCAGGATTTTGACCGGGATTCCAACACCATCGAGGTGTTCGTCGGCCGCATCCGAAAGAAGATCGGCTCTGACCGGATCGAGACGGTTCGGGGGCTTGGCTATCGGCTGAGCTGCCCGGCGGACGAAGTCGAGGCGAGCGCCTCTTGAGCCGGGCCCCGTCACGGCCGTGAAGCTGGCGGCCTTGCAGAGCGCCTCCCTCGTCCGACGCCTGGTGATTCTGGCGGCCGGTTGGAGCCTCACAGTCCTGTTGATCTCCGCAGTGGTGCTGTCGCTGCTGTTCCAGCAGGCGGCCCTGCGGCGGTTCGATCAGGGGCTGGCCGAGCTGATCGACAATCTGCTGGCCGGCGCCACCGTGGACGCGACCGGCCAGGTCCTGGCCCCGGCTTTGACCGACCTGCGCGCCCTGCGGGCCTATTCTGGCCGCTACTGGCAGGTGGTGGAGCCCCTGCCCAATGGACAGTGGCGGATCATTGTCCGCTCCCGCTCCCTTTGGGATGCTGAACTGGCCGCGCCCGAGGATCTGGTCCCACGGCTGGAGGCTGAACCGGGTCAGCCGGTGACCTATCAGACCGCCGGCCCCCTGAACCAGCCGCTGCGCGCCCGCGCCAGTCGCGCCACCCTGCCGGGACGCGAGGCGCCGCTGATCTTCATGGCGGCCGAGGATCGCTCCCCCATCGACCGGGACGTGCGCGGCTTCATCACCGCCACTGCGTTTGCCTTCCTCCTCCTGGGGATCGGGCTCGTCGGGGCTGTGGTGTTCCAGGTCCGCTTTGGCCTGCGCCCTCTGTTCGCCCTGCGCCGGGAGGTGGCGTCTGTCCGCCGCGGCAAGGCTGAACGGATCGCCGGCGCCTATCCGGTGGAGCTTGAGCCCCTGGCCGAGGAGCTGAACGCCCTGGTCAGCCACAACCAGGAGGTCGTCGAGCGCCAGCGGACCCATGTGGGCAATCTGGCCCACGCCCTGAAGACGCCGCTCTCGGTCATGCTGACTGAGGCGCGTCAGACCCCGGGCCCCCTGTCGGAGATCGTCGAACAGCAGGCCGAGGTGATGCGCCAGCAGGTGGACCACCATCTGCGCCGCGCCCGGGCCGCCGCCCGCACCCCCGGCCGGGGCGAGCGCACTGATGTGGCCGAGGTGCTCGACGAACTGGCCCGCACCCTGGCCCGCATCTTCCAGGACAAGGGCGTCGACATCGACTGGGACAGTGATGAGGACCTGGTCTTCCAGGGGGAGCGACAGGACCTGCTGGAGATCGTCGGCAACGCCATGGAGAACGCCGCCCAATGGTGCCGTGGTCGGGTGCGGGTGCGCGCGACGCCGCTCAGCGCCGAGCGCCTGCGGGTGACCATCGACGACGATGGCCCTGGGCTGCCGCCGGAGCGCCGGCCTGAGGTCCTGCGCCGGGGCGCTCGTCTGGATGAGAGCGCGCCGGGGTCCGGACTTGGCCTTTCCATTATCGACGAACTGGCCAGGGCCTATGGGGGCGACCTGCGCCTGGACGCCGCCAAGCTGGGGGGCCTTTCGGTGGTGATCGACCTGCCCCGGGCTGAGACCTGAGGTTCAGCTCAAGGCCGCAATCTCGCGCTCTAGGTTGGCGCGTGCCTGCTGCTCCAGCCGCGCGCGGTAGCCAGGGTCGGGATAGAGCGACTGCGCCTCTAGCATTCGCTTGAGAACTCCCGCCCGCCCTGGACGAAAGAAGGCGTCGGGAACGTGGGCGTACTCCTCCCGGATGGCCCGGGCATAGGCGTCATAGGCCTCTGGCGGCCGGCCAAGGACAGCCAGATCAATGGACACCAGCAGCGCGCCTTCCGGGTCGTTCGCCCCTACCTGATGGCCGGCGGTCAGGGTGATCAGTCGGGCGACCTCGGCGCAGGTCTCCGAGGTCTCGCCCAAAGCCGCTAGGTCGCGTCGCGCCAGATCGGCGCTGGCGGCCTCATTGTCGTTGCGGGTGGGGTCATAGACTACGTTGTGCCACCAGACCGCGTAGGCCAGCCGCAGTCGCGGCTCGTCGGCTAGTCCAGGAACAGCCGCCAGATCCTGAAGGCAGTCGGCGATATGCTGCAATCCGTGATAGCGCCGCTGCAGCGCCTGATAGGCCGCCCGCAGCTGCGCCTTGGTCGCGCCAGCCGGGCCGTCGGTCGGTGCGGGCGGGTCGGGCTTCAGCCAGAAGGCGCAGGCCTGACGGCGATCCATGGTCGTTTTCCTTACTGCTGCGAAGACTTCACAGGACGCCGCCGCCGTCCCCTCGCCGGGGGCCTACAGGGTTAAGGGAAGCCTTAACCGGGCGGGGGACAGTATAGGCCTGCGCAAGCTTGCGGCGTCGAGGGGATCGAATGGGCGGACTGCCCGAACAGAAGCTGACCATCCTGCGTCAGATGGTCGAGTCTGCGCCCGACCGGGTGGTCGGTGATCTGCGCGGCGCCCTGTCCGGGGCCGGCGGCGATTCCGGTCTGGTCGACGTGCGAATGCTGGTGGAGACCGAGGCCCGGGACCGCCAGCTGCGCAACGCCGTGCTTCACCCCCTCGTGCCCCTCTGCATCGGCGATGGCCGCACCGAACGGCTGACCTTTCCGGCCCGGGCCTTCGCCCTGGTCTGGCGGGGCCTGCGTGATCAGGCGACCCACGAGGTCGGTCGTGCGGCGGCTCTGTTTGAAGAATTCCAGGCCGATCAGAGCTCGCCAGAGCCCTTCGACATTCTCGCCCGACGCGCCGCCCGCGGGGTGCGTGAGCGCAACCATCCCAAGTTCGCCGCCGCCGCTGACCTGGCTGACGCCGCCCGGCCCGACGGCGCGCGGTTGCTGGCGGAATGCCTGCAGATGGCGCCGGTGGTCCGGGCCGCCGTGGGGCGCCTTCCCAGCTGGATCCAGCGGGTCACGGACGAAGACGCCGCCCTGGCGCGGATCGCCTACAAGGACTCCGTGGCGATCGCCGAGGATGCGGGGCCGCGCTTCTTCGAAATGCTCGCCGCCCATCTGACCCATCCCTGGATGGTGCTGCGTCTGATCAGCGCGGTGATGGACAAGCCGCCCGAGAGCTATCTCGCCGGGTCTGAGCTGGCCGATTTCGGCCTGCGGGTCCTGGACGGAATTGATGCGGGTCTGCGCGAAATCGAGCAGTTCGACTCCAGCGGCGGGATGACTGCGGTGCGCGCCGCGGCCCAGGCGATCGACCGGGTGACCGCACAGATCGCCGAGATCGAAGGCAATGTGGAGCTGAGCCGTCAGGGGCCCTGGGGGGGGCGGCTGACCAAGCAGAAGACCGCCCTGGCGCGTCTGGTGGAAACGCGACTGCGGGAAATCGACAAGGCGCTCTCCCAGACCCTGCCGATCACCCAGGTCTGGATTGGACGGGTGTCCAAGGACGCCGCCCGACTGACCGCCGCCCCCGACCCGACCGCCCTGCAGAAGACCAAGACCCTGGTGGCCTTCGCGCAGGAAATCCGCGGGGCGGCCAACTATGGCGGGTTCGCCGCGGCGCGGACAAAGGTGATGGAGGCCCTGGAAGATCATCTTGATCTCTTTGTCGAAGACACCCTGGACCACCTCAAACAGGGTGACGCCCCTGATCCCGAGATCGCCCGCGCCCTGATGTCCGCCGCCATCGAGATTGTGGCCCTGGCCAGGGACCGGCAGGCCGCCGATATTCTCCGCCGGAGGCTCGCGGCCGTCTAAGGCGCGTTCTGGCGTCGCGGCGTCCGTTGACCCCTCGCGCGGGGGCGGGCTTTGCGCTACACGCGGGCCCATGATCGTCTTCTGGATTGCGGTTGGGGTGATGTCCGCCGCCGTAGCGGGTTTCATCCTGCACCGCGCCGCGCGGGCGGCGGCCGGGAGCGTCGACGCCGACGCCACATTGCCCCTCTATCAGCGTCAGTTGTCCGAGATCGAAGACCTCGCCGATCGGGGTCTGATCGCCGCCGAAGAACGTCGCAGCGCGCATGCTGAAGCCGCCCGCCGCCTGTTGTCGGCTGCGGACGCCGCAGGCCCGGCCTGGACCGCCTCAACCCCGGCCCGCCCGCTGCTTGTCGCCATGGCGGTGATTGCGCCGGTGGCGGCGCTTGGCCTCTATCTGGGGATCGGCTCCCCCGGCTATGGGGACCAGCCCTATGCGCAGCGCCTGGATCAGTGGCGCGCGTCGCCGCCGACTCAGCTGGACGCGCCGCAGATGGCCGCGGTTCTGCGGTCGGTCACCGCCGAGCGGCCGCAGGACCCAGAGCCGTTCCGCTTCCTGGCCATAGCCGAGATGGCCTCTGGCGACGCCCCAGCCGCCGCCCGCGCCCTGCGCGAGGCCCTGCGTCTGGCGCCGGACAGAGCCGATCTGTGGGAGTCCTTGGGCGAAGCCTTGATGGTCGCCGCCGAGGGCGAGGTCACCCCCCAGGCGGCGGCGGCCTTCCAGCGTGCCCTCGATCAGGATCCGCAGGCGGCCACCGCCCGCTTCCACCTGGCCCGAGGTCGGATCGAGGCGGGCGCGGTCGAGGCCGGTCTTGCGGAATGGCGCGCCCTGCTGGCGGATCTGCCGGCCGCCGATCCACGACGTCAGGTGTTGCAGGCGGCTATCGCTGATGTGGCCGCAGGCCCCCGTCAGCCTCCGCCCGTGGCGCCAGGGACCGTTGGCGCGCCCGAGATTGCGGCCATGGTCGAGGGGCTGGCCGCACGGCTGGCCGCCGAGCCTGACGATCCAGAAGGCTGGGTCCGGCTGGTCCGGTCCTACAGCGTGATGGGCGATGCGGTCCGCCGCGACGCCGCCTTGACCCAGGCCAAGGCGCGCTATGCCGATAATCCCCAGATACTGCGTGAACTCGCCCAGGCGGCGGAAGCGGAGCCCATGAGATGAGCGGTTGGTTGCCCAAGTCCCGTAAGGCCCGGCGTCGGCTGGTGGTCCTGTCGGCGGTGGCGCCGGTGCTGGCCCTGGCGGTCGGTCTGACCCTCTGGGGCCTGTCGGACTCCATCTCCTACTTTTATACCCCGGCCCAGGCCGCTGAAACGAAGCCTGAGGCTGGCCGCACAATCCAGCTCGGCGGGCTCGTCCAGGACGGCAGCGTGGTCAAACACCCCGATGGGCGGCTGGAATTCGTGGTCGCCGATCAGATCACGGCCGCGCCCGTCGTGTTCCAGGGCGACCCCCCTGACCTGTTCCGCGAAGGGCAGGGGGTGGTGGCCACCGGCGCCTTTCGCGAGGACGGCGTCTTTGAGGCCCGTCGCCTGCTGGCCAAGCACGATGAGACCTACATGCCCCGCGACCTTCAGAACGCTTTGAAGGAGCAGGGCGAATGGCGGGGCGACGGCGCTCCCCGCGAGACAGACAGCCCAGGCGCAGGCCCGGCGCCCTACGGCGGGGCCGCCGGACGATGATCGTCGAGATCGGGGCTTTCGCCCTTATTCTGTCGCTGATCCTGTCGGTGGTACAGACCGGCGCTTCGGTCATGGCGCGGATTCGTCGCGCCCCAGTCCTGGCGGCGGTGGGCGAGGGGGCGGCCATCGCGGCCTTCTTCACCCTGGCGGTTTCCTTCGCCACCCTGATCTACGCCTTTGTGGTCTCTGACTTCAGCGTCGCCAACGTCGCCACAAATTCCCACAGCGCCAAGCCGCTGCTCTACCGGGTCGGCGGGGCGTGGGGCAGCCATGAGGGCTCCATGCTCATGTGGTGCCTGGCCCTCACCGGCTTCGGCGCGCTGCTGGCCGGCTATGGGCGAGGGCTCAGCTCCAGTCTGAAGGCGGTGGCCGTGGCGACCCAGGGCGCCCTGGGGATCGCCTTTCTGGCCTATACGGTGTTCGCGTCTAATCCGTTCTGGCGGCTCACCGATCCGCCCGTTGAGGGGCGTTCGCTCAATCCCCTGCTGCAGGACCCCGCCCTGATCCTGCATCCGCCCTTCCTCTATGTGGGCTATGTGGGCCTGTCGGTGGTCTTCTCCCTGGCCATCGCCGCCCTGGTTGAAGGCCGGGCCGACGCCGCCTGGGCCCGCTGGGTGCGACCCTGGACTCTGGCCGCCTGGAGCGGGCTGACCGTCGGCATCACGCTTGGCGCCTTCTGGGCCTATTACGAACTGGGNNGTTCTGGGATCCGGTGGAGAACGCCAGCTTCATGCCCTGGCTCATCGCCACGGCCCTGCTGCATTCGGCCGTCGTCACCGAGCGCCGAGGCGCTCTGCCTGGCTGGACCATCTTCCTGGCCCTGGGGGGCTATACCTTCTCCATGCTGGGCGCCTTCCTGGTGCGCTCAGGGGTGCTGACCTCGGTCCACGCCTTCGCCGTCGATCCAACCCGGGGCGTGCTGCTGCTGACCATCCTCGGCGTCACCGCCGGGCTCGGGTTTGCCCTGTTCGCCTGGCGGGCGCCGGCCATGGCCCGGGGCGGCCTGTTCGCCCCCATCAGCCGCGAGAGCGCGCTGGTGCTCAACAACATCCTGCTGGCGGCGGCCACCGCGACGGTCCTCCTGGGCACCCTCTATCCCCTGATCCGTGAGGCCATGGCCGGGGAGGCGATCTCCGTCGGGCCGCCCTATTTCAATCTCACCTTCACGCCGCTGATGTTCATTCTGCTGCTGCTGCTGCCGGCCGGGCCTCTCCTGGCCTGGAAGCGGGCCGATGCGGCGGCTGCGGTTCAGCGGTTGTGGGTCGCGGCCCTGCTGGCGGTTGCGACGGCGGTGGCGACCCTGGCCCTTGCTGATCCCCGCAGCCTGTTCGGCGCCGCGGGCCTGGCGCTTGGGGTCTGGCTGATCGTCGGATCCCTCACGGAGGTCGCCGAGCGTATCCGCCTGTTCCGATCTCCCCGGGCCGAGGTGCTGCGTCGCCTGGGCGGTCTGCCCCGGGGGACCTGGGGCATGACGCTCGCCCATGCGGGCCTCGGGGTCTTTGTTCTTGGCGCGGTTTTCGAAACCACCTGGAAGGCCGAGACCGCCGAGGTGCTCGCCATTGGCCAACGCCTGGAAGTGGCCGGCTATGTGGTGGTCCTCGACAATGTGGCCCCGGTCCAGGGCCCCAACTATGAGGCCGAGCAGGCCTCCTTGCGCGCCTTCGCCCCGAACGGAACCCTGGCCTGCATGGCCCGCCCGGAGCGCCGGCTCTATTCCGCCGGAGGCCAGACCACTTCGGAGGTCGCCATCTGCACCCGCGGTCTCAGCCACCTCTATGTGGTGTTGGGAGAGCGGCGGACAGGGGCCGACGGGGCGCCCGTCTGGCTGGTGACCGGCTATTGGAACCCCTGGGCCTTGCTGATTTTCCTCGGTCCGGGCCTCATGGCGCTGGGGGGCGTCGTGTCCCTCTCCGATCGCCGATTGAGACTGGCGGCTGGGCGTCGGGCGGCTCCGGCGCGCGCCGGGGCCTCGGCCCCTGCGGGAGAAGCGGCGTGAACGGCCTTGGTCGATGGCTGGTGGTCGCCTGCGCTGTGCTCTGCCTGGGCGCGGCCTCCGATCCCCGAGAGCGGCTGAACGATCCGGCTCAGGAGGCCCGGGCGCGGGCCCTCTTCAAGGATGTGCGCTGCCTGGTCTGCCAGAACGAGTCCATCGACGCCTCCAACGCCGAACTGGCCCAGGACCTTAGGGCCATTGTCCGCCAGGAGGTCGCCCAGGGCCGCACCGACGCCGAGGTGCGCCAGTTTCTCACCGACCGATATGGCGAATATGTCCTGCTCAAGCCCCGCTTCAGCTGGGCCAACGCCGCTCTTTGGCTGTTCCCGCTGCTGGTTGTGCTGGCTGGCGCAGCCCTGCTGATCAGCCGCTGGCGCACGCCGCCTATGGAAGCTGAGCTCACCCCTGAGGAGGCCGCCGCCCTGGCGCGGCTGTCCGAGGACCCGGGCCAAGGCCGCGGTTCGGCCTCATAGCCGCCGTGAACCTGCGCTAAAGCTTGCGGATTGGTAAGTTGAGATCGGTTGCGCATCGGCGCATCCATCCTAGCTAGGGGAAGGCGGGGGTGTGCTATGTCCCCAAGAGCCCGCAAGGAATCGAAGGCCCATGACCTCCAAGAAGACCGGATATCTGCTCGGCGCCGTCGCTGGTATTGGTGTCGCCGCCGCCGCCCTGGCGGCCACTGATGTTGGCTTGAACCTGGCGGATCGCTCAGGTCCGTCCATGCCGGTGATCCGCGCCTCAACTGCGCCGGTCTTCGCGCCGCCCCCGGGCGCGCCGCTTTCCTTCGCTGATATTTTCGAGCAAGTCTCGCCTGCGGTGGTGTCGGTGAACGTCACCTCCCGCGCTGACGCCAGCGCCCTTCGGCAGATCCCTGGTTTTGAAGGCCTGCCCTTTGGCATCATCCCCCGCGCCCCTGGCGGCGGCGAGGACGGTGACGAGGAACAGGAGGGCCCGACCCAGATGTCGGCCGGCTCTGGTTTCTTCATCTCCGCCGACGGCTACATCGTCACCAACAACCACGTCGTGGAGAACGCCGAGGAGATCAAGGTCGTCCTCAAGGACGAGCGCGAGCTTGACGCCGAGATCGTCGGCCGGGACGAGGCCACCGATCTTGCGGTCCTGAAGGTCAAGGGCGGCAACTATCCCTTTGTCAGCTTCGAGAATGACGCCGTTCCGCGGGTGGGCGACTGGGTGATCGCCGTCGGCAATCCCTTCGGCCTGACCGCCACGGCCACGTCTGGCATCGTCTCAGCCTATGGCCGGGACATCGGCGAGACCTTCGTCGACTTCATCCAGATCGACGCCCCCATCAACCGCGGCAACTCCGGCGGCCCGACCTTTGACATCTATGGGCGGGTGATCGGGGTGAATACGGCGATCTTCTCGCCGTCGGGCGGCTCAGTGGGCATCGGCTTTGCGATTCCGGCCGCCACCGCCGACTCCATCACCAAGCAGCTGATCGCCAGCGGCAGCGTGACCCGCGGCTATATCGGCGCGACCATCCAGAACTACACCCGCGAAATGGCCGAGGCTCAGGGCCTTGGCGACCAGCGCGGCGCCATCGTCTCCGACACCGTGCCTGGCGGCCCCTCGGCGCGGGCCGGGCTGCAACCTGGCGACGTGGTCATTTCGGTGAACGGCGTGGCCGTGGGCACCTC
>DJWR01000223.1:21151-23350 GCA_002441055.1 Caulobacteraceae bacterium UBA6225
TGAGCTCCAGTTCGGACGCCGCCCGCAAGGGTCTGCGCCGCGGGGATGTGATTGTGCGGGTGAACAGCCGCGCGGTCTCTGCGGCTGCCGATTTCGCCGCCGAGGTCGAGGCCGCCCGGAAGGCTGGCCGGCCGAGCGTGCTGGTCGGGGTCAACCGTGATGGCCGCACCCTCTTCCTTCCCCTGGATATCGCGCAGTAGGCTGACGTCACAGTTACGGGGGCGGCTATGCGGATTCTGATTGTTGAGGATGACCTGGAGGCCGCCGCCGTCATGGTGCGCGGTCTCACCGAAAGCGGTCACACCTGCATCTCGGCCGCCGACGGCGAGGCGGGTCTCGCCGAGGCGCAACGGGGCGAGTTCGATGTGATGATCGTCGACCGGATGATGCCCAAGATGGACGGCGTCACCCTGGTGGAGACCCTGCGCCGGGAAGGCGACCAGACTCCGGTCCTGTTTCTCTCGGCCCTTGGCGAGATCAACGACCGGGTGGACGGCCTCAAGGCCGGGGGCGACGACTATCTGGTCAAGCCCTACGCCTTCGCCGAGCTGATCGCCCGGGTGGAGGCCTTGGCGAGACGACGGGAGACCGGCTCGGTCCAGACCCTTCTGCGGGTTGGCGAGCTGGAAATGGACCTGATCGGCCGCACTGTTCATCGCCAGGGCCAGGAGATCGATCTCCAGCCCCGGGAGTTCCAGCTGTTGGAGTTCATGATGCGCCACGCCGGCCAGGCGGTGACCCGCACCATGCTGCTGGAGAAGGTCTGGGAGTATCATTTCGATCCCCAGACCAATGTGATCGACGTCCACGTCTCGCGGCTGCGGTCCAAGATCGATAAGGGCTTCGACCGGCCGATGCTGCAGACGGTGCGCGGCGCGGGCTACCGGCTCGACGCTTAAGGGGCGTCCGCATGCGCCTGCCGCGCATTTTCCGCACCACNNTTCCTCGCCTATATCTATGTGGCGACGGCCGGTGAGGCGACGCGGCGGGTCGATCAGCTGATCACCCGGGAGATGCGCACCCTGCAGAGCGCCTATGGCCGGGCCGGGACCGACGCCCTGAACCAGGCCTTGATTGAACGGGCGGCCAGTGAGCGGCCTTACCTCTACCTGCTGATGAAGCCCGACGGGCAGCGCATTTCGGGCTCCATCGAGGAGTCGCCGTTGGACTCGTTCAATGGCGAGGCGACCTGGACCAGCTTCCAGGTGACCGAATTCGACGTGCAGGGGCGTGAGATCAATCGCCCGGCTCGCGGCCTGCAGGAACGCCTGTCGGGGGGAGAGATCCTGTTTGTCGGCGCCGATATCGCCGAGGACGAGGCCTATGTGGTCAAGATCGTCCGGGCGTTGTGGGGCGCCGGCGCCCTGATCATCGTCCTGGGCCTGGCTGGCGGGGTGCTGGTCAGCCGCAATGTCAGCCGCTCCATGACCGGCCTGACCAATGTGGTGGACGCCGTGCGCAACGGCGATCTGACCGCCCGGGCGCCGGTGCGCGGGACGCGGGACGAGTTGGACGAACTGGCCGTAGGTCTGAACGAGATGCTCGACCGGCTCGAACGCTCCATGGCGGGCCACAAACACACCGGCGACGCCATCGCCCATGACCTGCGCTCACCCCTGACCCGTCTGCGCGCCCGCCTTGAGGCCTCGTACCTCGATCTGGAGGCCGGTCGTGGGGATCCTCAGGCGGCCTTCGCCCAGGCCCTGGACGACACCGATGGGGTGCTGAAGACCTTTGGGGCGGTGCTGGCCATCGCCCGGCTGCAGGCGGCCGGGGCCGCGCCCGATCCGGTTCTGTTCGATCCCGCCGATCTCGCCGCCGACATCTGCGAACTCTATGAGCCCCTTTGCGAGGACGACGGTCTCGACTTCAAGGCTGAGCTCGCCCGGGGCATGACCATCCGCGCAAATCGGGAGTTCATGGCCCAGGCCCTCGCCAACCTCATGGACAACGCCATCAAATACACCCCCAAGGGCGGCGCCATCATGCTGCGGGTGCGTCGGCGTTCCTCGGGCGAGGTGGAGTTCTCCGTGACCGACACCGGCCCCGGCGTGCCGGAGGAAGATCGGGCGCGGGTGGTGCAGCGCTTTGTGCGCCTGGAAAACAGTCGCAATCTGCCTGGCGCCGGACTGGGGTTGTCCCTGGTCGCTGCGGTGGCCGAGGCCCATGGGGGGCGGGTGGAGCTGTCTGAGGGGCCCG